>JACRGY010000101.1 GCA_016212165.1 Nitrospirota bacterium | reverse complement strand
TACTTGTTTTAATTTTGAAGCTTAACGAAAACGATAACCCGCGCAGGCAACCGACATGAGAAAACCGACCGACGCTATTCTGCGTCGGGTTGGATGTTTTTGTTAGCTGTTTTTTCAATATCGAGCAGATGATGTTCTATTGTCTTACGAAAGGGTCGATTTTCTCTCGCTGAATAAATGCCCTTTCTAAACTGCACCGCTTCTGTTTCTTTCAGATAGTGAAATTGGGACATCTCCCAAACAATACCAAATAAGTCTGCGAGACAAAGTATAACTTGGGCATATTCATAATGAGCTGCTTGGCCATGTAAAATAACATTTTTACCATTTTCAGTACGTAAAAACTCAATATGATTTTCATAATCAATATGTGTTTTTTGACTCAGAAAGCCATAGAGTCTACCACACCAAGGTATAAACTTAGTGAGTTTGGAGATGGCTTTTGTTGTAACTATTTTTTTAACTTTGTCGAGGTCATCTAACGTAAAAGCTTCATATGCCCAAGCGATTTGTTCCAACATGAGTCTGGACACTGCATGGCCTTCATATCTATTACCTAAGCTATACATGAGGTGGGCACCAAATAAAGTCGATTGTAATCGCTCAAGAACTAGTGAAGCGCCAAAGATGCCATATGAAGGTTCATCCTTTCCCTCTGGCGATAATCTATCGATTAATTTCTCCATATAATCTTTGGCAGATTTATATGCATTGACGTATTTTAAACTGAGACTGCTGTCGGGCTCATCTTCATCATCGAGTATTCGTTTGCAGTACTGGCTCCTTGCATAATCAATGCTGGATAAACGAAGTGTAGATGCCACGATAGCAGCATAGATATTTTCTGTAAAGGTTGGCCAGGATTGATATCTCTTTTTTAAAACAATCTCGTTAATTGTGCCTACGATTTCAAAATCTTCTAACAGATCACGAACCATTTTGCCAGGACTGGGTTCGAGTAATTCTTTCAACATCATAGGATCAAATTTTTCATATTATTTGTTTCCTACTGCAGCTAACAGTATATTTTATGCCGCATGCGTCTCGTAGAGTCGAGTCTACGACTTTTTGATAGATTTTAGGGGAATTTGCAGGTTGCGTCAAGAAAAAATCTCTATTTCATGAACGGCTGTTATGTTATTATGAGATATTGCTTAGGCCTGATTTTTGAATGGATTAGCATTAAGTGAAAGGAGGTTATATGTGGCGAAGGGTTAAGAATAATATGGATTCAGGAGTAGAAAAGATAAAGTGGTTTTCCACTGTGTTGTCCGAAAGGCTGAAAATAGAATTTTCAGTGATTAAGCTTTTGCAGGAACGTGAAAAAAAGGATAAGGACAGGGCAGAGAAGATGAGGCTTGTCGGAGAACGCGTGTTTGAGTTAAGAAATAATTCGGAAAAAAATATATTTAAGGACAAGGCGATAACCGAGGCCATAGTTGAGATTGAGAGGCTTGATGCCGAGCTTGACGATATAAAGAAAAAGGCGTCAGAGATGAGCAGTATAGAAGGGGAAGAAGGGTAAAAAGGGGAAGAAGGTAAGATTTAAAGATGCAGGAAATAATTTTATTCGGAATAGTTTTTCTTTTCGGCTCTGTTGTCGGTTCTTTCCTGAATGTCTGCATATACAGGATACCAAGGGGGGAGTCAATAATATTGCCGCCATCACATTGTCCTTTATGCAACACGCCTATAAAAATATATGACAATGTTCCAATTTTCAGTTATCTGATGCTTGGCGGGAAATGCAGGTCTTGCAAGTCACATATATCTTGCAGGTATCCGCTGGTTGAAGCCATGAACGCTTTGTTTTATATGGCATTAATCTGGAGGTTTGGGTTTGGATGGCATACGCTCATTTATTTTATACTGGCCTCTGCGCTGATTGTCATAACATTTATTGACCTTGATTTTCAGATAATACCTGACAGCATAACACTGCCGGGTATTTTTATAGGGCTTGTTGCAGGTTCATTAATGCTTCCTGACCCGTTTCTAAGATGGTCTCTGCTCGGTTATAAGGCATCTATCATAGGGGCATTGACAGGTTTTTGCCTTTTTTATGTGGTTGCTGTTTTGAGCAGGGGCGGAATGGGTGGAGGAGATATAAAGATGATGGCAATGGTTGGGGCCTTAATGGGATGGAAATCTGTGCTGCTGACGACTTTTTTGGGCAGCCTTCTTGGTTCTGTATGGGGAATATCTCTAATGGTATTTAAGGGCAAGGGAAGAAAGACCAAGATACCATTCGGGCCATACCTGTCTGCAGGCGCTGTTATCACCCTTTTTTACGGCCAGGAAATTCTTTACTGGTATCTTGGGCACAGATGAATCCCGGAGCAATATTTTTATTAGCGTCTGTATTTTTTATTTTAATTTTAATCTTTTCCTATCTTCTTAAATCATATTTACAATTCAGGAGCAAAAAGGAAAAATCAGAGCATAAGGATACATCCGATGTTGGGTTTGTTGTAGACACCTTTCATGAACTTGTAGCAAAACTTAAGGAAAAGGAAAAAGAACTTGAAATATTAAAGAAGATAGCTGAGCAGAGGGCAGAGGATGTGGAGAGCTATAATAAAAACATCCTGCAGAGCGTTCCCAGCGGGGTAATAAGCTTTGACCGGGAATTGAAGATTGAGAGCATAAATTCACCCGCAGAAAAAATACTTGAACTCAGGGCAGAAAACATAATTGGAAAGGACTATCTGGAAGTCCTGGGCAAGGCGATATCAAATATCCTTAAAGAAGGGAAATCTGTTGAGAGAGGGGAAATACAGTACCGGACATCGAGCGGCCGCTGGGTATGGCTGGGCCTTACATTTTCACCCCTTCGTGACAGCGAAGGAAGGGATATAGGCCATATCCTTGTCTTTACCGACCTCACAGAGCTTAAGGCGCTCGAATCCCAGGCAGAGCTCAGGGAACGGCTCTCAAGCCTTGGCGAGATGTCCGCAGGCATTGCACATGAGATAAGGAACCCCCTGGGAGTAATTGCGGGTTATACGAAATTACTTTCCAGAAAGGTAGATGCTGCATTGCTGCCGACTGTTGAGGCTATATCAAAAGAGGTTGAGGTTATGGACAGGATTATCTCGGACTTCCTGTCTTTTGCAAAGCCGGTTGATTTAACAATTTCCAAAGTTAATCTTAATGATGTGATACATAGCTGTATGGCAAGCATAGCCGGCAATATCAGCAATATAGAGGTTTCCATAGATATTGATAAAACTCTCTTTATATCAGGCGATGAAATACTCCTGAGGCAGGCATTCACGAACCTTATTCAGAATTCGGTTGAGGCGATGAGAGACGGAGGGAAACTGAGTTTCGGATATAAAGATATGGGGGATTATATGGAGATAACAGTGTCAGATACAGGCCATGGGATGTCCAATGGCATTAAGGAAAAAATCTTTCTCCCTTTCTATACAACAAAAGAAAAAGGCACAGGACTTGGCCTTGCAATAGTCCATAAGATCATTGTATCCCATGGGGGCACAATTTTGGTTGACAGCACGGAGGCAGGGACAATATTCAGGTTGAGGCTGCCGGCAAGTAATTGAAATTATATGCATTTTATGTTTAAATAAAGCATAGCAGCAAAGAGGTCTGAGGGCATGGATGATGTAGAAGAAAAAGATTTAATTATCGCAAGTGACATCTTCAAGGCCATGACAAAAACCCTCAAGACATTTAAGGCATACCTGCCGAATAACCCCATATATCAAAAGTTTGCCGCAGAACTCCTCGAAAAATTTAATTCTTTTTTTGATATAAATGATACCCTTCCTCTTGCAGTGGAGCAATTTTCGCTGTTATTCAATGGAAAGGAAGTTTTCCATAATGAAGAAAGAACCGATAATATCGCGCTCATGCTCTTTGTGGATAACATAAGAGAGTTATGTTTTTATAAAGGGATAACACTGGATGAACTAATAAGTTTTGTTGAGGTTTTCAAGGCAGTGTCAGAAAAACAGAACCTTGAGGATGATATTGTAACGCTTTTATGGGAAAAGAATATTGAGCATATCAGCTATTCTGTTTCAGAAGGCTTTATTGAGGAGGGATTGCCGCTTGATAATGATCTTTTCATGGGAGAGGGCGGGGATGAAAGGACTCCTTTGGGGGCTACGTACATAGATATTGTCATGGCGCCTTCAGTGCTTGATTTTAAAGTAGACCCTGTCAATGACAGCGAAATGGATGCCCTTCAGCTTGAGATGCAGAGGCTTGAAGGCGACAGCTTGCTCTCTGAGGCGGGTGAGTTATTTTTAGAGCTCATGGCGACTGAAAAAGACATAGAAGGATTCAGGGAGCTTGCAAGAAATATCGGAAAGGTAATAGATATTACCGTTGATAAAAATTCGATAGAGAAAGCTGCAGAAATTATCGGCAGGCTAAGGGCAATAAGCGAGACAGAAAGCACATCTGAACATAGAAAAATAATTGATAATGTCATTGACGGGGCCGGCAGTAAAGATAATATCAAAAAACTATTTGCCGGAGATAAAAAGCCCGGGAGTGTTCAGGCATACCTGCTTCTTCTTAATAAAAATGCAATACGTCCGCTTTTAGATCTTTTAGGTGAGATTGATGATAGAAAGGGAAGAAGGGACCTCTGTAATATACTGTCAGCTATAGGGAAGCAGGCGATAGAGGAATTTGAAAGCGGCATATACGATGACAGGTGGTATCTTGTCAGAAACACCTTAATGATACTCGGCATTATAAAAGAACCTGCTGCAATAAAGTATATAGAAGGAGCGCTTCATCACCCTGAACTCAGGGTAAGAAAGGAAGCAGTAAAGGCGCTGGAATCCATAGGCTCAGAAGCGGTAAAGGTTCCGCTCATGACTGCCTTAAAAGATAATGACGCGGTTGTAAGGACAAGCGCCTTAAAGGCATTAAGAAAATTTGGTGATAAGAAGTTATTTGAGATAGTAAAAGAGAGGGTATTGGGGAGTGATTTAAAGGAAAGGCCTTTCACTGAAAAGAAGGAACTCTTTGAGGCTTTGGCTGAAACTGGCAGGGAGATGGCATTTCCAATACTCTCCGAGTTTTTTAGGAAAAAAGGATTATTCAGGCGGGCAGAACCCGAAGAACTGAGGGCGTGCGCCGCTTATGGACTTGGGATTTTAGGCACTAAAGAATCCATCACGCTCTTAGAAAAAGGGTTGTATGCAAAAGAGGAATTTGTGAGAGATGTCTGCAAAAAGGCGCTTGTAAAGGCTGGTGTCAAATGAAAGATAAAAAAGATGATGATGCATTTAAGGAAAAGGTTGCCCGGTATGGAACGGCGATAGTAAACCACCTTTCGATACTTGTAAAGCTGACGGGTATACACGGCTCAATAAATGAGGCTATGGTAAATGCTGCATCCAGGCTTCTCTCAGACCTTGCCCCATTTCTAGATGAAAGAGGAGAGCTTAGCATTAAGATGGTTGAGGGCTCTTTTTTTGTTGAAGATGTAAGGGTAAAGACATCATTATCTGATGTTGGTAACGTTGAATTTCTTGCAGGTGAATTTCAAAAAAGGAAGATTGGCGTCCTTACATTCAGGGCGCCGCTTCAGAGCGATGACTTGATATACCTGGCTTATTCCGTTAAGGGTGGAGTTGAGGCCTCAGAGATACAGTCGTTACTCGAGAGCAAATTGACAAAGGGTATTTCTATCGGAGGGCCTCTTTTTTTCGAGAAAAAGGATTCTGTTGACATGAGCGACACAAGGGCTGTCGCAACAAAGCTGTATACTATGGGACTTTATGCTGTTAAAGAAATTGACAGTTCTGCCAGGACAGGGAAACTGATAAACATAAGAAAGGTCAAGAGGGTTATACATGCAATAGTAGATAACATTCTCAAAGATGAGAATGTTATCTTAGGCTTCACAACACTTAAAAACTTTGAGAATTATCATTATAACCACATGATAAATACTGCTATCCTTTCAATAGCGCTTGGCAAGAGAATCAGGCTCCCCAAATATCAGCTGAGCAGTCTCGGTATAGCTGCGGTCTTTCACGATATAGGGAAGACTGAAATCCCTCTCTCAATTTTAAATAAACCCTCAGGATTCAATCCCAAGGAATTGGAGTTGGTAATGAGGCATCCGGTGGAAGGCGTAAAGGCATTGGTAAGGGCAAAAGACCTCAGCGATATAGCGATTATCTCCATGCTCGTTTCTTTTGAGCATCATCTGAACTATAACAATACCGGCTATCCTGAACTCTCCAGGAAAAGGACACCTAATATTTTTAGCAGGATTATAGGCATAGCTGATTGTTATGATGCGCTCACCTCGGGAAAGATATACGAACGGGTTGCTTATACTCCTGAAAGTGCCCTGAAGGCCATGTATGAGAAAAGCGGCATATCATTTGACCCTGTGCTTACGAGAGTATTTATAAATATGCTTGCAGGGAACAGCCCCGGCTCACAATGACCATTAATTTTTCTTCTGCGCTTTTTCTATCCTGGCCCACGTATCACGCAATGTCACTGTCCTGTTGAAAACTAATCCTTTATCGGAAGAATCCGGGTCAACACAGAAATAACCCATCCTCTCGAACTGGAATCTGTCTCCTGATTTTGCATCTGCAAGGCATGGTTCGACGAAACACGATTTCAGTGATTCAAGGGATTTTGGGTTCATATCCGTCTTGAAATCATTGCTCTCCCCGCCTGGGACAGGTCTTGTGAAAAAGTGGTCATAAAGGCGTACTTCTGCCTCGATGGCGTGTGAAGCTGAAACCCAGTGAATAGTTGACTTGACCTTACGCCCGTCAGGGGAATCACCGCCGCGTGTTGCAGGGTCGTATGTGCAGTGAAGTTCTGTAACTTCCCCTGTGTTTTTGTCTTTAACCACACTGGTACAGGTTATGTAATAAGCGTAGCGCAGCCTTACTTCTTTTCCGGGTGAGAGGCGGAAGAATCCTTTTGGCGGGTCCTCACGGAAATCATCTTTTTCTATGTAGAGCACCCGCGAGAAAGGAACTTTTCTTGTGCCCATGCCAGGATCTTCGGGGTTATTTACAGCATCCAGTTCTTCGGCCTGATTTTCAGGATAATTGACGATTACAACCTTTAACGGCCGGAGAACAGCCATGACACGTTGGGTATGTTTGTTCAAATCTTCTCTGATACAGAACTCAAGCAGGGCCATATCAACGGTGCTGTCTCTTTTTGCAACCCCAATGCGCTCGCAGAAGTTTCTTATTGACTCAGGGGTATACCCGCGTCTCCTCAGGCCTGATATGGTAGGCATTCTGGGGTCATCCCATCCGCTCACGTGTTTTTCCTGAACGAGCTGAATAAGTTTTCGCTTGCTCAAAACTGTATGGCTGAGATTAAGTCGTGCAAACTCTATTTGCTGCGGGTGATAAACATTCAACTGTTCAAGGAACCAGTCATACAAGGGCCGGTGGTCTTCAAATTCGAGCGTGCAGATTGAATGAGTGATGCTTTCGATGGAATCGGAAAAACAGTGAGCAAAGTCATACATAGGATAGATGCACCATTTATCTCCTGTGCGGTGATGCGATGCGTGCATGATTCTGTAAATAACAGGGTCTCTCATATTGATATTCCCTGATTTCATATCTATTTTTGCGCGAAGGGTGCGTGAGCCGTCAGGGAATTCACCTTTACGCATTTTTTCAAAGAGTTCGGTATTTTCTTCAACAGAGCGGCTGCGATATGGGCTTTCCTTGCCCGGTTCTGTAAGCGTTCCTCTGTATTCCCTTATCTCATCACCGCTTAAGTCGCATACATATGCCTTTTCTTTTTTAATCAAATCTACGGCATATCCGTATAATTTTTCAAAGTAGTCTGATGCATAATATTCCCTGTTGTCCCAGCCAAATCCAAGCCATTTAACGTCCTCTTTTATTGATTCAACGTATTCGACTTCTTCTTTTGCAGGGTTTGTGTCATCGAATCTGAGGTTGCAGAGGCCCTTGAATTCTTCTGCTATTCCAAAATTAAGGCAGATGGATTTTGCATGGCCGATGTGGAGATAGCCGTTAGGTTCAGGCGGAAAACGTGTATGCACACGGCTGTCAAATTTCCTGTTCTTCAGGTCTTCCGTGATAATCTCACGGATAAAATCAGACGGGCGCGTAGTTTCGGGTGTGCTCATATCGCCTTAATCGCCTTTTCCAATCTCTTAATCGTCTTTTCCTTCCCCAATACCTCAAGCACTTCAAATATACCGGGGCTTTCTGTACCGCCTGTGATTGCAACACGGACAGGCTGGGCGAGGGCGCCGAGCTTGATTCCATGCTTTTCAACTATTGCCTTAAAGATATTCTCAAGTCCGTGCGCAGAAAAATCACTTAGCGATTCTATGCTCTCCTTCAGTTCCTTGAGATAAGGCAGGCTTTTCTCATTCAGGAATTTTGCTTTAGCCTTCTCGTTATATTCAATATCTTCAGCAATGTAGTAGCGCAGGGAAGTTGCAAGCTCAACCATTGTCTTGGCGCGCTCCTGAAGTGTCTTAATTGCTTTGGAAAGCCACTGTTTGTCTATTCCCTGCCCTTTCTGAATGATGCCTGCATTTTCAAGAAATGGCATCACCATCTCTGCAAGCTCTTCAGGATTTGATTTGATGATATACTGGCTGTTGAGCCAGATAAGTTTCTCAGGGTTAAATACAGCAGATGATTTTCCGACATTCTCGAATGAGAAATGCCTGATAAGCTCTTCCCTTGTGAATACCTCCTGGTCTCCATAAGACCATCCGAGCCTTACAAGATAATTTACCAATGCATCAGGAAGATATCCCATCTCTTTATATGCCATGACTGATGTTGCGCCGTGCCTTTTTGAAAGCCTTGTCTTGTCAGCGCCGAGTATCATCGGAAGATGCGCAAACAAAGGAATCTCATAGCCGAGTGCCTTATATATGTGAATCTGTTTCGGAGTATTATTCAAGTGGTCATCACCTCTTATAACATGGGTAATTTTCATATCAACGTCATCAACGACAACAGTGAAATTGTATGTAGGTGTTCCGTCAGAGCGCATGATTATAAGGTCATCGAGCTGGTCATTCTCAAAAACTACTTTTCCCCTCATCATATCATCAACAATTGTCTGGCCTTCCTGCGGCATCTTAAATCTTACAGCTCCTTGCCCCCTTGCTCCCTCGACCCCTTCTTTATTCCTGCATCTTCCGTCATATTTCTGGGGTTTGCCCTGAGCCATTGCCTCTTTTCTTCTCTGTTCAAGTTCTTCCGGGGAACAGCAGCAGTGATAAGCCTTTCCTTCTTTAACAAGCTTTTCAACATAGCTTTTATAAACATCGAATCTGTCTGTCTGCCTGAAAGGGCCCTCATCCCATTCGAGTTTAAGCCATTTCATGCCCTCTATGATTGCTTCTATATATTCATCTGTCGAACGCGTCCTGTCAGTATCCTCAATCCTCAGGATAAATTTGCCGTTATTGTTTCTTGCAAAAAGATAGTTAAAAAGAGCAGTCCTCGCTCCGCCTATATGAAGATGCCCTGTCGGGCTTGGTGCAAAACGAACTCGTATCATTAAAAAATAACCTCCGAAATTTAGTCTAGGATATAGAATATAACAGATTTCAATCGGAAAATGCAGTCTAATCGCGAGTAAAAGATAAAAGTTTGCAAGGAGGTTGTGGCTGGATTGAAGCAAGATTCACGGGTCTGTCAGTATAGGGGCTGAAGACTCCACTGTGTGGAGCGGATAGCCACGCTGAGAACTTAAAAGAATCCAACTATACAGAACTAATAGCTGAACTTTTACATGGTAGTTTAAGATTGCTGAGAGGCAGACACGACCTCCTTGATTTATGTGCAAATTCGGTCTTTCAGCCATGCTCCCTTTGCTAAGACTGGTTTCCCAAAAATTTTGTAAGGTTCGCTTTGAGAATATTTTTCGTAATTAAATAGCTGGCATATAAATTTAATAAACTGGAGCGCCTTGAGCGGCATCAGAGAACTTTAATTATCTTGCAGGTTTTATCTCAAACAACACTATTTTTTTCGTGCCAGAAGTGATATTGAACCTCTCATCTCCCCTGTAGCCCGCAATCCATACTATATCTTCTCCTGACAGGACCAGAGGAATCTTATCCCTTTCATCTCTTGGAACCTTTTCATCAACAAAAAAATCCTGAAGCTTTTTCTTTTTTCCGAAACCTGAAGGATAAAAAAAATCTCCATCCTTTCTTGCCCTGATGGTAAGTGGTGCTTTTACTTTATCAGCATCAAATATAGCAACACTTTTTTCTTGCGCTTTGCGCTCTGCGCTCTGCGCCTCAATAGAACTCTTAATCAAAATTCCTGCCTCTCTCAAAATAACTTCTCCCGGCACTTCGAGGCTGTAAGTGCCCAGTTTCACAGGGAGCTCTGATGTGAGGATTAAAGTTGCATAACCCTTAATCACTCTTATTCCCTTTGGAAGATAAAGCCTGTCTCCGGAATCCCCGTTCTTAATAAGCCCGATGATATCTTCTATATGGATGAAATTAATTCCTCTCAAGCCCTTAACTGCATCTATCGCCCTTCTCAAAACCCTTCTTAAAATCACTTTGTCCATATTTTCAAGCGGAACAAGGAAGAGTTCTATTGTCTTATCTGTTTTTTTGGGAATGAGTTTCATCAATGTTTTAGTGACGATAATCTCAAGATAGTTATCCTCTTCCCTTATAATCTCGCTCATCCTGCTGATTGTGCTGATAAGGTCAGGGTTTTTTTTCGTGAATTCAGGCATCACCGTTAGCCTCAGCCAGTTCCTGAAATAATCTTTTTTGATATTTGAGGAGTCAACCATGAACGGTGGTTCGGCGTTCAGCGTTCGGCGTTCAGCGTTTTGAAGCAGGAACTTCTCTATCTCATTCCTTTCAGTTTCAATCAGCGGTCTAATAATTTTCCCACGCACAGGCGGGATGCCTGAAAGGCCTTTCTGCCCTGAGCCTCTGAGAATTCTCATAAAAAATGTCTCTGTCTGGTCATCGGCATTATGTGCAAGCGCAATTTTATTAGCGCCTGTTTCTAAAGCAACATCTTCAAATGACTCGTATCTCAGTTCCCTTGCCGCCTCCTGTTTGTTTAATCCGAGCTCTTTTGCATAGGATATTACGTCAACAGATTTTGTTATAAATGGAATGTTGAGGTTCTCGCAAAGTTTTTTGCAAAACTTAATTTCATCAGGGATTTCCTCAGGCCTCAGTCCATGGTCAATGTATATTGCATGAAGGCCAAGTTTGTATTCGTCTTTTAACTGATTCAGGAGCAGAAGCAGGCATACCGAATCAGGCCCTCCGGAAAGACCGGCCAATACTCTGTCTTTCTCGCGGAGCATCGAGTGCTTTTTGATTGTTGCCTTTACCTTGCCAATCAGATCCATAAGTACTTTAACTCTAAGGAGTAATAACTGAAGATGTCAATTCCTTATTATTTCTCTGGCACTGCCGTCCCTCATCTCAATGATAAGGGTTACGTAATCTTTATCGTAGACCAACGGGTCATGGGTTGCGATGATAATTGTTTTGCCCTGTTGCTGAAGGTTTCTCATTATTGACAAGAATTCTCCTGAAAGGTGCGTGTCCAGATGTGCTGTTGGTTCGTCTGCCAGAATAACATCAGGGTTATTAATCAGGGCCCTTGCAATCGCTGTCCTCTGCTGTTCCCCGCCGGAAAGCTTCTGTACCGGAAAGTCTATCCTTGCGCTCATGCCTAGATTTTCAAGTATCCTTAGGGCGCTTTCCCTGAGTTTTGAAGGTTTTATATCAGTGGGGAGCACCGGAAGCATTACATTATCGCACACAGAGATGCCTTTAATCAGATGAAACTGCTGGAATATAAAACCAAAGGTATTCCTTCGAACCTCTGTCATAAACCTTTCAGGAAGACGCGAGACATCCCTGTCTTCAACTATTACCCTTCCTGATGTCGGCCTGCTCATGCATCCTATGAGAGACAGGAGCGTTGTTTTGCCTGAGCCGCTTGGGCCTTTGAACACAGCGAAATCCCCTTGTTTAACCTCGATAGAGACGTCATTGACTGCGAGAACCTCGTCAGGATTGCCTCTGTTAAAATATTTAGTTGCGTTTTCTGTCTTTATCATTTTTATCCCCTCATAACAATATCAGGATCTGTGATAGATGCCTTCCATGAAGGGATGATTGTTGAGGCGATATAAGGAACTACAGTAAGTGACATCAGTATTGCAATCTGATAGAAAGCTATGAATGGAGCAAGCCTGAATTCAGGATAGATAACAGACCAGCCCTTCAGGGCAGGGGCCAGTAAGGAGGCGCCCATAAAAAAGATATGTATATAAGCAAGGATAATTCCACACATGAAAGAAGTCAGCGAGATTACAAGGCCTTCCCAGAACTTCATTTCAAGCACATCAGATGTTTCCCATCCTATTGCCTTAAGAATGCCTATTTCCTGTTTTTCTTCAGCGCTGAGTCCTGTTGCCTTGTCCCATGCCAGTATGATAAAGGCAATCAGGGCTCCCATAAACAGCGCTATTATCAGCCCGCTTCTCCATCCGAAAACAGCATCATAAGTCCTGATTATCTCATCTCTCAGGATAGGGCGGGAATCAGGAAACTGTTCTTTTATTTTTCTGGCAACAGTCGGTATTTCCGCTTCATTGCTGACATGCACTGCAAGGTCTGTTGCAGTACCTTCCGGCATATTGACCAGGGTTTTGAAATCATCCTCACTTGTTACAATAAGGTCGGCTGTCATTATCTCTGAGGCAGACTCAAAGACCCCGACAATATTAAAATTCATCCACTTATTGTCCGCAGACTGAAGGTATAATGTGCTTCCTAAATCTTTTTTAATAACTCTTGCATCAGCAATGCCCCTGCCGATTGCGGCAACACCTTTCTCATGAGGCGAAGGCATCCGGCCGCTGACAACTTTATTGTTTTCCAATCCTGAGGCGCCAATGCCGAGTATCGTATAATTTGCCTTTACCCCTGAGTCATAATAATATCCCCAATATCTTGGTTCAACACCTGAGACACCTGATATCTCCATAATGTCATTCGCGAGCCATGTAGAAATAAGTTCATGTCTTCCGGCCCGCATTTTCTGTACAACAATCTCAGGTGAATCCTTGAGGAGCAGGTGCGCCTCCTGTCTGAGTGAATAGGAAAGGAATATGATGGAGCTGACTGTGAATATCACAAGGGTAAAGACCATGATAATCCCTATGTTCTTAAACTTGCGCCTTAAAAGTGACTGGAGTGTATAATCCAGAATATTTATATGTTTCTCAAGGGCCATCTGCTCTTATCTCTATTAACTTTCCCATGGAATTCATGCCGGGGGGAGGAATGACCGAGCCTGTCGGGAAATGTTCGATGGAACACGGATAGTCCTGAAAGGCCGAGAACAGGTCTGCCTGGGCCGGGTTTCTTGTATAGCGGGCGTCTGTGGCTAAAACCATGTCTGTTAAGTGGAGTGTTTTTACTATCTCCTTAATATCTTTTCTGAGGATATGATGTTCGGAAAGGCTGATATGTGACTGAATATACAGCAGGGCCATAATTATAAGATTAATTGCAGTAAACACGAAAAATGTTGTGGACCTGCGCAACTACTTGAGCTCCTCTTTGGTAATCTCGTCAAACCTGAGAATTTTTTTACCGTTATGGTCTTTCATGAATTCTTTTGCATTCTTTTCGTTTCCAACAGGTATGAGTTCATCTCCCATCGGGCCGTTTACATCGCTTCCCTTGATGAAAAACATTTTTGCCGCCGGCATAAACTTTGTCGAATAATATTCTGTGACATAGACAGCAAGGATATCAGAGGCCTTCTTAGCCGGGTTGTATGTGCTGAGGCTGTGATAATATGTGAACATATCTTTTGGGCCATCGAAAAAGGCATAAGAGCCGTCTTTGAATATTATCTCTGAAACCCATTTGGGATATTTTGCCACGAACATTCCGCATACCCCGCATTTATCCTTTGGAGAGGGTTTGATAGGTTTTTCTTCTCCTGCAAACGCAAGGGTTGCAACAAAAAAAATTATCAGCAAACCGATTCCAATGTATTTTATAACGCCTCCGTAATATATTTTTTTCATGGCCTCTCCTTTAAATAAATTAATTGATGATATTCATGCCGTACATATCATTTAACAATAATCTTTATAAAAATGCAAAGTCAACAGCCGGGAAGGTACAGTGAGCGCTAAACCAGCAATTTGCTTCCGTGAGCTTCATTTGCCTGTATAAAAACCTGCAAGAAGGATGTCATGTTTTGGCTATAAGTTTT
>JACRGY010000099.1 GCA_016212165.1 Nitrospirota bacterium | reverse complement strand
GAGCATGTTGATGCTGATCCCCAAAGGCTTCATAAAGTCCTCAAGGAGAATTTCTCCTGGGTGAATCGGTTCAAGAAGTTTCTGTTTTGCCATGAATTATAAATTTATTACGTCACGAGTAATATGTCAAGCGGCATGGATGCGAGAGGCAGAGCGGAAGCACCAAAGAATGGAGGTGCAAAAGTCAGAAGAGTCAAAGGGTCAGAGGGTCCACAGAAAAGCTGTTAATCAGCTCAGTCTCAGTCGTAAGGCCAGTAGAACCATAGATATTCAAGCCTTGACAATCATTAATTTCTCTTGCTATTGTAATACAAAGTAATACCACAAAGGAGGAGGCGATTATGCCATCGAGGCAGAGGGTTGTGATGACATTGTCTGTTCCGCCGGATACGGCAAAGGAATACAGGAAGCTTGCCAAGACAAAAGGGGAAACCATAAGCCAGCTTTTCAGGGAGGTCTTTACCTTTTATAAGGAAGAAAAACTCAGGGAGGACTTTTTTGAGCTTCAGAGATACGGCGCTAAAAAGCGAAGGGAACTAAGGCTTACCGAAAAAGACATAGAGAAACTGATATTTGAAGGCCGGTAGGCGTGAAGGTTGTATTTGATACCAATGTCTACATTTCTGCTTTCATATCTCCCGGAAGTAAGGCTGAAGATGCATATCTGCTTGCTGTTGACGGTCAGGCAGAGCTTTATACGTCCGTAGCAATTCTCACGGAAACCGCAAAGAAACTCAGGGGAAAGTTTTTATGGGATGATGTCAGGATTGCTGCTGCGCTTAAACATATCAGCAAGGTTGCAACTGTTTTAAAGCCTGTTAACAGGCTGAACATACTCTCCGATGCTCCAGACAACAGAATACTTGAATGCGCTAAAGAGGCTGGCGCTGACCTTATAGTCACGGGAGATAAACATCTTCTTGGTTTAAAACAATACGAAGGCATGGGCATCACGAGAATCGCAGGATTTTTATATTCCTTCAGGAGATAAAGGCATTCCTGATCTATAGTGCGGAAGCGCGGATTCATCCTTCGCAATAATGCTGCGGAGAATGGAAGCGGACAAGTTGGCAAGCGGGAAAGAAGGCAAGCGGGAAAGAGCTGAAGCTCCATAGTCCATAGAGCCATAGCCCTGAGAGATATTTTACCCTTGACATGACATCCAAATCGTGATAATTCTTGAATAAGAACGCAGGAAAGGAGATGATGCAGAGGATGAAAATATTGCGTAAGACGGGTACGTAACTGTTTTGAAAGGAGGATGAAATGAAAAGGAAGATAGCCATTTTAATCTCGGTATTGATTGTTGCCGCGCTCATGCTGAGCGTCTCTGCTCCTGCCATGGCTAAGGCTTACTCCAAAGAGGCGAAGGCGGTGTTCGACTTTAGGGCGGGGAATGCAAAAAGCGCATCGAGTCTTCTTACTCTCATACACCAGACATATAAGGATATGGCTGCCCGGGGGAAGGACATGAAACCGTCCTTTGTCGTCGTGTTCATCGGCCCCTCGGTAAAGCTCATATCGCATGACAAGACGGGGATGACTGAAGAGGATAAAAAAATAATGGACGAGATAGCTAACACAGTCGCGCTCATGTCCAAAGACAACATCAGGCTTGAACTCTGACTCGTCGCCGCAAGGGTCATGGGTGTTGACCCCAAGACAGTGCTTCCGGAGATCAAGCATGTGGAAAGCGGCTGGATATCCCTTATAGATTATCAGGCAAAAAGATATTCGCTGGTACCCGTGTATTAAACAGAAGGGCCGCGCGAAGGCGCGGCCCGCAGAAAAGCGCGAAAGAATTTTTAGATTTTAATTTTTGATGAGATATTGTTCTTTGCAGCCTTTTTAACTGATTTCTTGAGAATCAGGGAAAGTTCAAGGAGTTCGAGGGCGAGTTCGATATTTCTGCCTCTTGGTTTTAAAGATTACCTCTTTATCCCGCCTGCAGCTTTCATAATGGTAATTACAACAAAAGAAGGCCTCAAATAGTCATCTAAACTTCATCAGCCGCAGAAGATAAATAGCGCAAAAACTGGCAAGTGCAAAAGGCCTTGGAAAAGTTACGATACATATGCGACATTAGGGAGTAATGGACCATTATGCACGTGCATACTCAATTTTTAGTAGGATACGAGGCTACAGGAGGTATCAGAAGATGCTTTCAAGCCTCAGGAAATTTACCAGGAGCGAAGT
>JACRGY010000098.1 GCA_016212165.1 Nitrospirota bacterium | reverse complement strand
TACGTAGAGGTTGCCTTCTTTGTCTATTGCTATTCTGGTGGGTACGTCATCTGTGGTGCCGGCGATTGAACTCAGCCATGTCGAAGATGCAAATGAACTGCCTGCTAAAAGAAATAAAAATATGACCGCTAATAGGAATTGTCTGCTTATTGTTGTTTTTTGAGCCATGCAATCGTCTCCCTTAATATTTTCCATATTTAAGAGTTCATTAATATATACTTGTTATTCTCAAATTACAACTATAAAATACACATCCCTTACTTCAAATTAAAGATAGCTTCTCGTTTGTTAAGCAAAAATCATACAACCTGCACTTTACAATTAGCACTTAACCTAATGGTTTTAATTTTATGCATAAAATTTAATCTCATGCCTTAATAATATCCTATATTTATTAGGGCGTTATCTTATCAGTCTTTTATAAATTACAGAATTTTTATCCTGTTTAGCCTTGTTCCGCTATAATTAAATTTTTAAAATAATACCTACAACTCACGGGGGATATCACTCATGTTGCGTAATTTCGCACATAATTAATCGTGAGTGTTTTCATTATTTTGTTGTTTCAAATAAGCAGAAGATATCGCACTCTTATGTCAGGTGGATTGGTGGAGGCGGCGGGAATTGAACCCGCGTCCGAAAGCACTACTCTCACGCTTCTACATGTTTATCCTGCCCTTTAAATCTCGGATGATTAACCGCCGGCAGGCGGGCTTTTCACCATCCCATCTCCCTTTATCTTACCTCAGGTTCAGGAGAAAGACCCGAGGCCAGCCTGCTGTCCGTCGCTATCCCCAAAACACAGGCGATCCCGGAGTAGCGAGCTGCTTTAATTAAGCAGCGAGTGCCAGTTCGTTGTTGGCGTTTGTGTTTGTTCCACCTTTTAACGTGGTGATGGAGCCACGACATGCCACCTGAGCCTCATAACTCCCGTCGAGCCCTTTCGCCCCCGACTGAAATCAGGCTAAGGTTAAGTTCAAGGTTAAGAAGAATCAAATCTTAATCTCAACCTCAACCTTTATTTCTTAATGCTCTTGCTATCTCTCTCTTTGCTTCCCTTTCCTTTATTTTATCACGTTTTTCAAAAACCTGCTTGCCTTTTGCAAGTCCGACCTCGACCTTTGCCATTGAGCCCTTAAAATATATTTTCAAAGGAATAAGCGTGTATCCTTTCTGGGCAACCTTCCCCCTTAATCTCTCTATCTCTTTTCTGTGCAGGAGGAGTTTTCTTGTTCTCAATGGCTCATGGTTTGTGATGTTACCGTGGCTGTAAGGGCTTATGTGGCAGTTAAGGAGAAAGACCTCATTGTCTTTTACAAGCACATAACTGTCCTTTAAGTTTGCCTGTCCCGCTCTTAAGGACTTTACCTCGGTCCCCAAAAGGCTGATGCCGGCCTCTATTGTTTCTTCGATATGGTAATCGTGAAATGCCTTTCTGTTCTGACAGACTACATTCATTCAGTATGATACCACGCTGACAGATTCAAATACTAAGGAGTTCATAAGTAAAACCACATCAATGGAGCTATTCTGTCATTGCGGCTTGTCCGCAATCCTTCTTAGAAGAGAGATTCCCGGCAAGCGGGAATGACAGGTAGTGAGGGTTTACTCCCCTCTTTTTGAACAGCTATAATACCACATGAATGACAGAGACGAATTACTGGAGATAATAAACAGGGAAGGCAAGGTCATCGGCATTGCCCCGAGAGGTAAAGTGCATGGCAACCCCTCACTAATGCATCGCGTTGTACATGTTCTGGTATTCAACAAAAAAGGGAATCTGCTTCTCCAGAAGCGTTCAGCGGACAAAGATGTAGCTCCCGGGAAATGGGATACCTCAGTCGGCGGCCACGTTGATCCCGGAGAAGGCCTGATTGAGGCTGCCGAACGGGAGATGGAAGAAGAACTGGGCATAGCAAAGTGCAAACCTCAATTACTCTATACTTATATGCATACAAATTCATATGAGACAGAGCTTGTATATACATATTCATGTGTCTATGAAGGTGAAATATTATTCAACAAGCAGGAAATTGATGAAGTCAGGTTATGGGATATCAGGGACATAAAAAACCATATCGGCAAAGATATATTCAGCGACAATTTTGAGCACGAAATAACAACTTATTTGAAAAGAAGTGGTTAATCGGCCGATCGGTAAATCGGAAAGACAAAAAATCATCAGAAGCTATTCACCTTTTCACCTTTTTTATACTCCCCGCCTTTCACCTCCGTATATATATTTATGCATCTGAAGATTCAGCCTGACATCAAGCCTGTCTTCAAGCATCCATTTAATAAGTAATTCAGGCGCAAGCATTCCAAAGACAGGAGAAAAAAGTATCTGACACCTGGGCTTCAGGTTGTATTTCGCGATTATATCCTTTGACCATTCATAATCCGTCCTGTCTGTAATTACAAACTTAACTTCATCGGATGGTTTTATATAATCAAAATTTGAAACATCCATATCCTCAGACATGCCGCTGCCGGGTGTCTTTACATCAAGAACAATAATTGCCCGGCTGTCAATATCTTTTATGCTCAGAGTCCCGTTAGTCTCAATCAAAACCTTATGCCCTTCGCCTATCAGCCGCTCTACAAGATGAAAAGTCCCTTCCTGAAGAAGAGGCTCTCCTCCAGTAATAGCCACAAGGTTGGTGCCTATCAGTGTAACCTCATTTAAGATTTCATTTTCGGACAGCTCTATGCTCTCCTCGTATGCGTACGTTGTATCGCAGTATGAACACCTGAGGTTACATCCTGCCATCCTTATAAACGTACACGGCATGCCCGCATAGCTTGATTCGCCCTGTATACTTGTAAATATCTCGCAGACCTTCATGGAATCCTGCTTGATTATTTCATAAAGCTGCCTGAAAATTCAATGGGCTGTCCTGTCCGGCAAAGGGGCGGGCATAGTGTTTGAGCGGTTTTTTTATAAATTATTAAAATGTTAAACTAAGCCATGTTTGATAAATCCTGCAAAAACATGCTGGTCAGGGGAGTAAACTGGATCGGCGATGCTGTAATGACAATGCCTGCTCTAAGAGCGCTGAGAAAAAATCTTCCCGGTGCAAAAATATCCCTCTTGGTCAGGCCCTGGGTCGCGCCTTTATTTGAGAACAATCCGGACATAGATGAAATTATCCTCTATGAAGACAAATTTGACAGCCTGCTCGGCAAATTGAAGCTCTCATCCATACTCAAGGCAAAAAAATTTTGCAGTTCAATACTTTTTCAGAATGCCTTTGACGCTGCGTTAATTGCATTTCTTTCAGGCATACCGGAAAGGATCGGCTATAGCAGGGACGGGAGAGGTTTTCTCCTTACCAATGCAATACCCTTCAATCGTGACGACAGGAAAATGCATCATGTTTTTTATTATCTGAATATTCTTAAAAATATCGGCATAGACATAGATACAGAATATTCCCAACCATACATATACCTCTCCATGGAAGAGAGGCTCAGGGCAAGGGATGTATTAAAAAACCTTAGGCGGCCTGTAATCGGCATAAACCCCGGGGCCACATATGGCTCAACAAAGAGATGGCCTTCCGAGAGATTTGCAGAAGTCTCAAAAAGAATAATCACGGAATTTGACGGAAGCGTTGTGATATTCGGAAGTGAGACAGAAGCCGGAATTGCAGAAGAAATAGTGTCTGACTCCCGGCTCTCAGCCCTTTCGCCTCAGGTCGCCTCATTCTCCTCAGCGAACCCGCCTGAGTGCGGGGGCGACTCGCCGAGGAGAACGAACCCGCCCGGGGTGGGCAGCTCTCAACTATTAATACTGGCAGGCAAAACTTCACTCAGGGAATTATCAGCGCTGATATCAGAGTGTGATATTCTTCTTACGAATGACTCCGGCCCGATGCATATCGGCTATGCTGTCAGAACGCCGCTGGTTGCTATATTTGGCTCTACAGACCCTTTATTGACAGGGCCGCCCGGAAAAGATAATGTGGTAATAAAAAAAGAGTTGCAGTGCAGCCCGTGCTTTAAAAGAAAATGCGATAAACAAAAAATGGCCTGCATGACATCCATAACACCTGACGAAGTATTTGAGGCTGTAAAACATCTGGTTCCAAAAAACAGGGCGGTATTTTTTGACAGGGACGGCACTTTGTGTAAGGATGTGGGCTATCTTAATAAATTTGAAGACCTCGAAATATTCAAAGAAACAGAAGATTTGAAGGGCCTTAAAGAAAAAGGGTTTAAGCTTATCGGCATAAGCAACCAGTCAGGCATTGCAAGAGGAATTGTTAAAGAAGATTTTACCAAAGAGGTCAATAAAATCTTTATTGAACAATACGGTTTCGATGCTTTCTATTACTGCCCCCATCACCCCGACGAACATTGTTCGTGCAGGAAACCGGAACCTGTGATGCTCCTGAGGGCAAGGGCTGAACATGGGATAGACCTGAAGAAATCCTTTGTTATAGGAGACAAAGAACTGGACATGCTCCTTGCAAAGGCAGCAGGCGCAAGGGGGATTTTCGTTTTAACAGGGCATGGCACTGAATCAGCTAATGCGGATTATGTTGCAAAGGACCTGAATGAAGCAGTAAAATGGATTCTTGGCAAACTCTGAAAAGCAGGGAGGGTCTTATGATTAAGATAGCAGTTGCAGGCGCAGCAGGGAAAATGGGCCAGAGAATTACAGCGCTTTCAAAGGAATATCCGGAATTAAAACTTACAGCCGCATTCGAAAGAAAAGGCCACAATGCTATCGGCAAAGACATTGGGACAATAGCAGGCATAGGTGAAACAGGGATAAAACTCTCAGACAGCCTCGAAGGAATTATCGTCAATGCAGACCTTATTATTGATTTTACATCTCCTGCCTCCACAAAAGATAACATCAGGCTGGCATCTAAAAAAGGAAAGGCCATGGTTATTGGCACAACAGGATTATCAAAAGATGACATAAAAGAGATAGAACCCTTTACAAAGAACATCCCATGCGTAATGGCATCCAATATGAGCACAGGCGTAAACCTGCTTCTGAAGGTATTGCAGGATGTGGCAAGAGTACTGGGCGATGAATACGACATAGAGATTGTTGAAGCACATCACAGATTAAAAAAAGATGCCCCAAGCGGAACGGCATTGAAGATGGCACAGGTCATTGCAGATGCAGTAAACAGGGACCTGGATGAAGTGGCTGTTTATGCAAGAAAAGGCATAATCGGCGAAAGGGCCAAAAAGGAAATAGGCATACAGACAGTCCGCGCAGGCGATATTGTCGGAGAGCACACTGTTTTGTTTGGAGGGCTTGGAGAGAGGATAGAGATAACTCACAAGGCTTCAAGCAGGGACACATTTGCAAGAGGCGCCTTAAGGGCAGCACAATGGCTTGCTGGCAAGCCGGCAGGGCTTTATGATATGCAGGATGTGCTTGGACTCAAATAATGATCAGGCTGATTGAGTATAATATTTTCGCTCATTCTCGCCCCGCTTTTATCGGGGCTGCGAGGTATTTTACCTCATTATTTTTTGAATTTTCTGCTGAATATTGGCAAAATAAAACCGCTCAAACACTATACCCAATCGCCCTTTGATAATTATATGAAAGCCGGCTTTTATCAATTCTCACCCGAATTCGGGGAGATAAAAAAAAATGTAAAAAAAACTGTTGGTGCCATTGAAGCAGCAGATGTTAACCTCATAGTCCTTCCCGAACTTTTTAATACAGGTTATCAGTTCATTTCAAAAAAAGAGACAAAAGAACTTTCAGAGGAAATCCCTTCAGGATATACAACGAGGGCGCTCGAAGGTATTGCACGAAAAAAGAAGATATATATTGCTGCAGGCATATCTGAAAAAAGCAAAGGGAAACTCTATAACTCTGCGATATTGACAGGGCCGGATGGTTTTATGGGAGTTTACAGAAAAACACATCTGTTCTACGAGGAAAAACTCTGGTTTACACCGGGCGACACCGGCTTTAAGGTCTGGCAGACACCCATCGGCAATATCGGAGTAATGATATGCTTTGACTGGTTTTTCCCCGAGTCTGCAAGGACACTTGCCCTGAAAGGCGCTGATATAATTGCTCATCCTTCAAACCTTGTCCTTCCGCACTGCCCTGACGCCATGATAACACGATGCCTTGAAAACAGGGTCTTTGCAGTCACTGCAAACAGGACCGGATTTGAACAAAGGGGAGACAAAGAAAAACTTGAATTCATCGGGAAAAGCCAGATAACTTCACACAAAGGCGAAATCCTTTACAGGGCATCGGAAGACAGGGATGAGATCAGCGTAAGGGAGATAGACATTTCAAGGGCAAGAAATAAGCAAATCAATTCACTTAATAACCTTTTTGATGACAGAAAAAAAGAGTTCTACGAATAGGCGCATATCCGTACTTATACCCAATTACAATGGTTCATCAACCATAGGGAAATGTCTTGAGGGAGCATTTTCATCAGCTTATGATAATTTTGAGGTGATTGTTGCTGACGACTGCTCAACCGACAACTCAGTGGAGATAATCAAAAGGTTTCCATGCAGGCTTATAGCCCTTGATAAAAACTCGGGGGCATCAAAGGCAAGGAATGCCGGGGCAAAAGAAGGCTCCGGAGAGATATTTTTCTTTATAGATTCCGACTGCGTTATGCAAAAGGATACGCTTGCAGCCGTAAATAAAGCTTTCGATAAAAATGCAATTATCGGCGGCACATACACAAAAATCCCCTACGACGACAGCTTCTTCAGCGCCTTCCAGTCAATATTTATAAACTACTCTGAAACCAAAAAAGAAGCTCCTGACTATATAGCAACCCACGCCATGGCCATAGACCCGGCGCTTTTCAAAAAAGCCGGGGGATTTTCTGAAGATTTCCTTCCGATCCTTGAAGACGTTGAATTCAGCCACAGGCTTCGCAGGCTGGGGATAAAACTAATAATGAATCCAGAGATACTCGTTCAGCATATATTCAACTTCACGCTGATAAAATCGCTCAGGAATGCATTCAGAAAATCATTATGGTGGACAATCTATTCCCTGAAAAACAGGGATGTATTTAAGGATTCAGGGACAGCATCCGTTGAACTGAAGATTAATGTAACAGCGTGTTTTTTGAATATACTTCTTGCCTTAATCTCTGTTTTTGCCAAAAATGCCTTAATCCTGGCCGCTATTCCATTTATCTTTGCTTTTAATCTTTACTCTAACAGAAGGCTCATTGCTGCTTTTTATAATGCAAAAGGATTTTTGTTCAGCATACTTGCATCGCTTTACTACACACTGGCCTATCCCTTTGCAGTAGGGGCCGGCGCCATTACCGGAATCTTAAAACACACTTGGGGTTTCTGAAAAACCATCATATAATATACAATGCCCCTGAAAAATAAAAAGCAGATTCTAAGCTGGTGTCTTTTTGACTTTGCCAATTCAAGTTATTCCGCAGTTATCAGCGCAGTAATATTCCCTGTCTATTATGCAAATCATATTGTAGGCAACGAGACAGGGCTCGGCGACCTGTGGTGGGGAAGAGCGATATCACTGAGCATGGCCGCAGTAGTTCTGACATCCCCTTTCCTTGGAGGCATTGCTGATTTCAGCGGAATAAGAAAAAGGCTCCTTTTCATCTATACCCTCCTGTGTGTCTCGGCAGTTGCATCTTTTTCTCTCATTCAGAGAGGGATGGTTATCGAGGGATTTATCCTTGCTGTCCTTGCCAATATCGGCATGGAAGGAGGCCTTGTTTTCTACAATTCATTCCTGCCTGAAATAGCAGAAAGAGGATATCAGGGAAGGGTCTCTGCATGGGGATTTGCAACAGGATATGCAGGCTCAATTCTGTCATTGCTCATTGCGCTTCCCTTGATAAAAAACAGCTGTTTCAATCTGACATGGCTCATGGTCTCGGTCTTTTTTGCGCTCTTTTCCCTGCCTGCATTCCTATTCCTCCCGAAAGACAGGCAAGGCGGCTCCGGAATAATCCATTCCGCCTCGAAAGGAATAAGGTACACATGGAGCACATTTAAAAACATATGGGTCAAAAAAGAGGCAAGAAAATTTCTTATATCCTATCTTTTCTTCGAAGATGGTGTGAATACAGTGATAGTCTTTTCGAGCATCTTTGCAGCCACAACACTTGGGTTTAAGCCGCAGGAACTGATAATGCTCTACCTGCTGGTACAGATAGCTGCACTTACAGGCGCATTCGCCATGGCAAGGCCGATTGATTTCCAGGGGCCTAAAAAAGTCGTCTCTCTGTCTCTGCTGGTATGGGTTGTTATATCTGTATTGACATATTTCGTACAGACAAAGTCAGAGTTCTGGATAATCGCATGCCTTGCCGGTTTTGGCCTTGGCACTGTGCAGGCAGCAGCAAGGGCCTTTTTCACCCGGTTTATTCCTCAGGGGCGCGAATCAGAATATTTCGGCGTATATTCCATGGTGGGAAAATCATCAGCGATATTCGGGCCTCTGATATTCGGCTATATATCCTTGTCTTTCGGAAGCCAGCGCCCTGCAATCTTATCAATTTCCCTGTTCTTTCTCATCGGCCTCGTATGCCTTCAATTTGTAAAAGGCGGAGAACCGAATATAGACACAAAAAAATAAATTCCTCCCAAAATTCCTGTTGACTATTGAATAAACGTAATGTCATATTATTGACATGCCAGAAAAGATACTGGTAATAGATGATGATGAAATCGTAAGAGAGGTGCTTGTCGAGCATCTTGAAAATGAAGGGCATGAAGTTGTTGCATGCTCTAACGGCTATCGCGGCCTTGAAATATTCAAGAATGAAAAATTTGACCTCGTCATCCTCGACTTAATAATGCCCGGCATAAATGGACTGGAAGTTCTAAAGGAAATCAAGCGATTCAGCCCCCCTACTGTAGCTATCCTTGTCACAGCCTTCGGAAGCATTGAAAACGCAGTTGATGCAATGAGGGCCGGCGCCTTTGATTACATCACAAAACCTTTTAACCTTGCCGACGTCAGTTTTGCGGTAAAAAGGGGGCTGGGCGTAAGCAAGCTCGAAAAAGAAAACATCAACCTCAAGAGGCAATTAAAAAACAGATATGGCTTTGAAAATATAATTGGCGATTCAAATGCCATGCAAAGCATCTATAGCCTCGTTGATAAGGTTGCGCCCACTGACAGCACTGTGCTCATACTCGGAGAAAGCGGAACAGGCAAGGAACTTATAGCAAATATCACTCACTATAACAGCGAAAGGACCTCAAAGCCGCTTGTGACAGTTAATTGCAGCGCCATCCCTCATGAGCTTCTCGAAACCGAGTTATTCGGCCATGAAAAAGGGGCCTTTACAGGCGCTGTCTCAACAAAGCTCGGGAAATTCGAGATTGCCGACGGAGGAACAGTCTTTCTTGACGAGATAGGCGACATGACACCCGGCCTGCAGGTAAAACTTTTACGGGTTTTGCAGGAAAGGGCCTTTGAAAGAGTGGGCGGCACCAAGACAATAAAAGTAGATGTAAGAATAATAGCTGCAACCAACAAGAACCTTGAAGATGAGGTGAGCACAGGCAGGTTCAGGGAAGACCTTTATTACAGGCTTAATGTCATCCCGGTCCAACTGCCTCCCTTGAGAGAACGGACCGAAGACCTGCCTCTGCTGTGCAACTATTTTATTGACAGGTATTGCAAAAAAAGGAAAAGGCCCATGCTGAAGATAAGCAGAGAAACAATGTCTGCCCTTGTAAATTATTCGTGGCCCGGGAATGTAAGAGAACTTGAGAACCTGATAGAGAGGCTTGTTGTTTTAAAGGAAGATGAGACAATTGTTACGGCTGACCTTCCTGAGAAGATAGCCGGAGGGATTAACAGCCATATAGATTTTAAATCTGCCATAACCCATGCGATTAACAGCGGGAATATAGATTTTGACAAGAGAGTGACAGATTTTGAAAAATATATCATATCGCATGCAATAAAATCTTCTAAAGGCGTAAAGAGCAGGGCCGCAAGGCTGTTGAATATCAAACGGACAACCCTTGTTGAAAAAATGAAAAGATTGGAGATTAAGGAGTAGTCATTTACTTGACACTCCAATAAAATACCTCAATTTTCTGCTGCTTTCTTGACACTTTACAATTACCTTTCCCTTTAAAATCAAATAGTTATATTTTGGCATGATTCTTTCTATAAAATTATTGACAGGGATTAGTGTGGTCTGGAGTGTGCCTTAATATTATTGACTCTTAACCAGCAGATTAATAAGGAGAATGTATATGATTTCAGAGGCCATGGATGTCGAATCTATAGTAAATCAATACCTGCCAAAGATAAAATATTATGCCTATAAGATGTCGTTCAATCTGCCTCCGGAGTTGAGCCAGGATGACCTTGTCAGCGCCGGAATCATAGGGCTGCTCGAGTCCATGGGAAGATATGATTACAGAAGGGAAGCGTCTTTAAAAACATTCTCGGACTGCAGAATAAAAGGCGCCATTATTGATGAAATCCGCTCTATGCAGTGGGCCTCGAGAGATATGAAAAAAAACCTGAACACTGTAAAAGAGACATATAAAAATCTTGAAGATAAACTTTCAAGAGCTCCGATGGATAAAGAAGTAGCCGAAGAACTGGGCATCAGCGCCGGCAGGCTCCAGAGAGTGCTTTTGTCTGCCAACATGAGCCATCTCCGCAGCCTTCAG
>JACRGY010000100.1 GCA_016212165.1 Nitrospirota bacterium | reverse complement strand
GAAAGATATAATCCTGCCGTAATAGCTGTGTCAGGGCTGATAAAAAACCCCAAGTTCCTTGAATCCGAGAGGGTGTCGCCATTTACAGGAAGGAGCACTGATATAGATATAACGCTGGATCTCATGATACATGACATAGATATTATGCTCGGCTTTGCGGCTTCTCCTGTGAAGGAGATACGGGCGCGGGGCGCAAGTGTGCTAACAGATAAGATAGATGTTGCAAAGGTCTGGCTTGAATTTGAGAATGGGTGTGCGGCCATTGCAACGGCAAGCCGCCTGTCGCCTGAAAAACAGAGGAGGCTTAAGATTTTTCAGGAAGATTCATTCATACATATTGATTATCAAAATCATGAGGTGAAGTTTTACTCTAAAAAAGGAGACAGCCTATCTTCTGATATAATACAACCCGAAAAGAAAGAGCCCTTGAAAGAAGAACTTATTGATTTTATCGGCTGCGTGAAGGAGAGAAGAAGGCCGATGGTTTCGGGAATAGAGGGCAGGAATGCGCTGAAGGTAGCGCTTGACATAACAGAGAAGATAAGAAAGGATTTGGGGAAATAAGAATGGTTCCAATGATAGACCTGAAAAAGGAATTTGCCGAGATTAAGGAAGAGGTCTTTGACATGCTCACGCAGGTGCTGGAGAGTTCGCAGTATATCCTCGGCCCTAAGGTTGCTGAATTTGAAAAGAAGATTGCGGATTACCACAATGTCTCTTCTGCAATCGGTGTGGCTTCAGGCACGGACGCGCTTCACCTGAGCATTGACGCGCTTGGCATAGGAGAAGGAGACGAGGTTATCACAGCGCCGTTTACTTTTTTCGCTACTGCCGAGGCGATACTCTACACAGGGGCGATTCCCGTATTCGTTGACATAGAGCCGGAGACGCTGAATATAGATGTGAGCCTGATAGAAAAGAAGATTACTTCAAGGACAAAGGCAATCATCCCTGTGCATATCTTCGGCCATCCTGCTGACATGGATGCAATTCAAAAAATAGCAAAGAAGCATAACCTTAAGATAATTGAAGACTGCGCGCAGGCCTTTGGCAGTTCTATCAGGGACAAGAAAGCCGGAAGTTTCGGGGACGCCGGCTGTTTCAGTTTTTATCCGAGCAAAAATCTCGGCGCTTACGGCGACGGGGGCATAGTAACGATTAATGACCCTGCTGTTGCCGACAATATAAGGAAATTAAGGAATCACGGCTCTAAGGGAGCATACAAACACGAGACAATAGGATTCAACAGCAGGCTGGATGAAATACAGGCCGGAATATTGCTCGTGAAGTTTAAGCGGATTGATGAATACAACAAAAAAAGAAGGCAGAAGGCCGCGCTTTACACAGAGCTTCTGTCAGGCGCTGTAAAATGCCCGGTGGAAAAGGACGGTTTTTATCATGTGTATCACCAGTATACAATCATGACTCCGAAGAGGGATGTTATTCAGGGAAAATTAAAAGCATCGGGCATCTCATCGGTTATTTATTATCCGATTCCGCTTCACCTGCAGGAGGCACTAAGATTTCTTGGTTATAAGGAAGGCGATTTCCCTGTTACTGAAAAGGCGGCCGGAGAGGTGCTTTCGCTGCCGATGTATCCCTGGCTAGAAGAAGAAACGATAAAGAAAATTGCAGATATAATCAATGGCTGATAGTGAGGGTATAGAATCTCCTTTATTATTTAACGCTGTTACCGAACAGCCTTTTCGCTTTCTGCAGGGAATTTTTGACAAATCTAAGGCTCGTTACAGGCAATTTCAAAACTCGCCCTTTGGGCTCAAACAGTTGAAATTGCTTATCTTCCACTGCGCCAAGATTTGTTACCAAAATTTCCCTGATGCCGCTCAAAGGGTTCGGCAACAGCACCCGTTATGTCTTGATGGAATTTTACTATGAATACTGTAATGATAGTTACAGGCGAGAGTTCAGGCGAGTTATACGGTTCGCTTCTTGCAAAGGCATTAAAAACAAAATGCCCTGAGGCGCATATAATCGGAATTGGCGGCGAGAGGATGAAAGCGGCCGGTGTGGAAATGGTGTCGGGCATAGCGAGTTCATTCGGCATCACTGAGGCGCTTGCCGCTTACAAGGCTGTAAGAGCCACATTCAAAAAAGCTGTAGACGCCATGGAGAAATTCTCTCCGGCTATCCTGATTCTGATAGATTATCCTGACTT
>JACRGY010000097.1 GCA_016212165.1 Nitrospirota bacterium | reverse complement strand
GCCACCTGGAGAAATAAGGCACCCTTGGCATACTTCCCGACCAGGTGGGCGATAGCCATAGTATTCTCTGAATTCGCGACATCTAGCTGGCTCCTTTCTGTGAAAGTTGTTGGCTTGCCTTTATACATGAATTCTCTGTTTCTGGGAAAGCCTGCTGCATTTATTACTAGAGATGCACCTTCAAGATAATCTTCTAAATGCGGGTCATTATTAAATGCACTTGTGATAGTAATATTTCTGTACTGATTATTGAATTGCATCGCTTTGATAACTTCTTTCAATTTCCTGGCTTTTCCAGCCAATGTGCTCTCTGGAATGTCGATCAAGACAAGCTCAAGAGAATCATTTGGGGAAGTCACGGCAATAAGTTCTGCTGCATTCCACCCGACTTCTCCTGCACCATTGATAACTATCTTTGTTCTGTCAGTCATTGTCTACCCCTCCATAAACAAGAAAAATAATTTTTTCATTTTGTAGTGGTATAGGATGGTAAATGAATATAAAAAGTTAACGCTAGCACACCAGTGTAAAAAAAAGAGAATCATAATCTATATAATCCGGTTAAAATATCTGATTGCAATGCCAAAAATAATCCTTTTCATCGCCTGCAGCCTTGACGGTTTTATTGCCGACGAGGACGGAAGAATCGGCTGGCTCTTCCATGACCAGGATTACGGATACAAAAAATTCTACTCTTCAATCGGGACAGTGCTGATAGGAAGAAAGACATTTGAGCAGGCACTGACTTTTGAGGAATCGCCTTTCAGTGATAAGAAATGCATTGTCTTCGCAAGGGAGAAACTCAAAAAACTATTGCCACATGTAGAGGTGGAAAGCGATTTGCTCCCTTGTATAAGAAACCTAAAGAAAACTGAAAAAAAAGACATCTGGGTAGTAGGAGGATCTGAAATAATCTCACAGCTCCTCAATAAAGGACTGATCGATGAGTTCATAATATCTGTCCACCCAATCGCGATAGGGAAAGGTATTCCTCTGTTCAAAGAACTGAAAAAACCGCTGGATCTCAAATTCAAGAAACAGAAGGCTTTTGATTCTGGACTAGTCCAGTTGCATTACGAGAAAATAAAAAAAATATGATGTAGAATTCAATTCTTATCGGCGTGCTTCTTTAAAATAGGCACTCCTGCCATATCACCTATCACATTGACAAGCTCAGTCCCTTCAGGGACAACAATCTTTGCATTGTTCATGAGCGATTTCTCAACAGCCTCAAGCTTCCTCAGTAATTGGGCATTTCCGATAAAATACTTGTTTGCTGCTTCATTGACAAGCTTTATCGCTTCAGCTTCTCCCTGCGCCTCAAGTATCTTCGATTCCCTGATACCTTCTGACTGCTTGATACTTGCCATCCTGACACCGTCTGCCTGGGTCTGCGTGGCGAGGGCATAATCTTTTGCTGCTATCTTTTCATTTTCAGCCTTCACTACCTTATTCATCGTGTCCTGGACATCTTTTGGAGGATCTATCTCTTTCAATTCAGTCCTCACTACTTCAAGCCCCCAGTTCTTCGTCTCTTCCTTGAGCGTCTTCATGAGTTCAGAATTTATCCTGTCCCTTTCGCTGTTCGCAGATTTCAATGTAAGAGTACCGATTATGTTCCTAAGAGTCGTCCTTGCGAGACTCACTATCTGGATCTGGTAATCATAAACATTATATGTTGATGCCTTGATGGAGTTCTCATCAGGCTTTACCCTGAAATATACCTGAGCGTCAACCCTTGCATTCAGATTGTCGTTCGTGATAATCTCCTGAGGTTCAGCATCCACCATCTGCTCAGTGACATTTACCTGGTACATCTTCTGGATTATCGGGAACACCCAATGGAAACCCGGATTTGCAAATCCGCTGTATTTCCCGAAAGTCTCGATCATCCCCCTGTGGGTCGGCCTGATGATCCTAATACCCATAAAAAAAAATACAACTAACACTACAACCAAAAATAAGACGTTCATATCATATCACCCTATACAGGATAATATAGGGTGGTTTATAAGGCTTTTCATGCCGCTATATGGAAATATTTCATAAAGGTTTAAAAATTGCAAAAAAATCTCAGGTCAGATGCGATTAATAATTACAAGACATGGAAGGACGCTTGAAAACGTTGATAGGCGCGTCCAGGGGCAAAGCCCCGGAACTCTATCTGATGAAGGCAAAGTCCAGGCAGATAAGCTTGGAAATAGGTTAAAGGACGAGAAGATATCTGCGATTTATACAAGTGACCTGAAAAGGGCATCAGAAACAGCAGAAATAGTCGCAAGATACCATCCGGACGCACTATTTTTCTTGTCAAAGGACCTGAGGGAAAGGGATTATGCCAGCCTCGTAGGGAAGACCTGGTCAGAAGTTGACTGGAAAAATATCCCTGATGATGTCGAGTCGCCTTTCGAGATGGAAAAAAGGGTGACGAAAATCCTCGGCGAGATCTATTCCAAATACAAGGATAAAACTATCCTCAT
>JACRGY010000103.1 GCA_016212165.1 Nitrospirota bacterium | reverse complement strand
TATTAAGTCTAACTCTCTGCCAGTCCAAACGCCTCGTGTAGAACCCTGACAGCAAGTTCCGCATATTTAGCATCTATGATACAGGACACCTTTATCTCTGATGTGCTTATCATTATTATGTTCACACCATGTTTTGCAAGTGTTTCAAACATCTGCGAGGCAACGCCTGAGTGAGTCCTCATTCCAACACCGACAACGGATATCTTTGCAATGTCTTCCCTTATGTCAACGCCTTTTGCTCCAAGTTCCGTTGCGATTCTTTCTGTCAGTTTCAATGTCTTCTTGGTGTCTGTCCTCGGAACCGTGAATGATATGTCTGCCGCTTTTCCATCGCTGCTCACATTCTGGACAATTATATCAACGACTATGCCGGCGTCTGCAATTCCCTTGAAGAGTTTCGCGGCTATCCCCGGCTTATCAGGCACTCCCATCACAGTAATCTTTGCCTGGTTTTTGTCATAAGCAACTCCTGATACAACGACTTTTTCCATCTCCTCATCCTCCTTGGTAACAAGCGTCCCCTGATTATCATTAAAACTTGACCTCACAACAACAGGCACTTCGTATTTCATGGCAAATTCAACGGACCTCGTCTGAAGCACCTTTGCGCCAAGACTTGCAAGCTCAAGCATCTCTTCATAGGAGATTTTATCCAGCTTTCTCGCCTCGGGAACTATATTGGGGTCTGTTGTATAAACCCCATCCACATCCGTATATATCTCGCATAAGTCAGCATTCAGCGCCGAGGCTATCGCAACCGCAGAAAGGTCGGAGCCTCCTCTTCCAAGCGTCGTAACATCAGAACCGCTTTCTGTTATACCCTGAAAACCGGCCACAACAATTATATATCCATCATCAAGCGCCTTCTTTGCCCTTTCCCCAGCTATTTTTTCTATCTTTGCCTTTGTATGCACATCATCTGTTATTATCCCCATTTGCCTTCCCGTAAACGCCATTGCTTTATGTCCAAGCTCTTCTATTGCTATGGCTGTAAGTGCGCAGGTAACTCGTTCCCCTGATGAAAGCATAAGATCCATCTCTCTTTCTCTTGGAGCGGATGATACCTGATGGGCGAGGTTTATCAGCTTGTCTGTTTCTCCTGCCATTGCAGAGACAACAACCGCAACCTTATGCCCTTCTTTAGCAGTCTTCACAACACGCTCTGCAACAGCTTTTATCCTCTCAACATTAGCAACAGACGTCCCGCCGTATTTCTGGATAATAAGCATTAGCTTTTCCCCTTAATGAAATAATCCATCAGCTTATAACCTTCTTCAACAACCATTATGCCTTCCCGCTTCAGGATTGATTCATCAAAAGCAGCGCCTTCATTCTTTTGCTTTTGTTTGTTGTCATAGATAACAAACGGCACCGGTTCAGCCGTATGCGTCTTCAGCTCTACCGGCGTCGGATGGTCAGGCATCAGCAGAATCCTGAATTCCTCAAATGATTTTATACCCCGCATAACAGTGCCTACAACAAGCGCATCAAAATCCTCTATTGCCTTTATCTTGTTCTTATAGTTTCCTGAATGCCCTGCTTCATCAGGCGCCTCAACGTGTATGTACACAAAATCAACTTCTTTCAGAGCAATCAGCGCTGCCTCTGCCTTGCCGGCATAGTTAGTATCAAGCCAGCCGGTAACACCCGGCACCTGAAGTATCTTAAACCCGGCATAAATGCCAAGCCCTTTTGTAAGGTCAACAGCAGAAACCATTGCGCCTTCAACAGAATATTTCTCTCTGAATTTTGACAGCCCCGGTTTTTTCCCCTGTCCCCAGAGCCATATGCTGTTTGCAGAGTTTTTGCCCTTATTTATACGCTCTTTGTTTATATAATGGCTTTCAAGGACATCCACAGAATCAATCATTAATTCCCTGAGCGTTTCCTCGCCTGAACCAACCGGCAGATAGTCTGAAATATCCCTTCCCATTATGTCATGCGGCAGAGTGCATTCCGCATCTGCCTTGCCGCCTGACCATACCATCAGATGCCTGTAACTTACACCTCTGTAAAATTTTATCTGTGAGGTGCCGAGTTCTTTGTTTATATCATTGATGAGTATCCCTGCCTCTTCAGTTGAGATATGGCCTCCGCTGTAATCCTCCATTACTGCTTGTGTCTTATCTTTATT
>JACRGY010000096.1 GCA_016212165.1 Nitrospirota bacterium | reverse complement strand
GCTTTTTGATATCCAGGCTGATACTATTTTTGTAAATCTGATTTTGCTTGGTTTTATCGGAGGCATAGTTTCTTTTCCTCTTACCCCGCTGTTCAGTTACCTGTCAAGGCGGCATGAGAAAGAGGCTGACAAATTCGCTGCTGAGATGACAGAGAATCCCGATGCAATGGCAACATCATTAATAAAACTCTCAAAAGACAATCTATCAAACTTGCACCCTCATCCTTTTTATGCATCGTTTTACTATTCCCATCCGCCTGTTGTGCAGAGGATACGGGAGATAATGGGAGAGAAGAAATATAAAAGGGGGTGATATAAACATAGCATCTGTAATAAACTATAAACTCAATGGTATTATTTAAAAAACTATTAATGGAGGAATGAGATGAAAGGGAAAACCATAAGATGTCTGGCGTTTATTTCATTTATTATTTTTTTCTTAACAGGTACCGCCTTTGCCCTTACGTTCAATGAATTGGAGAATAATCTTGATACTGATAAGAATACAAAGGTCAGCGTCAAGGAATACTGGAAAACAGTTAAGGGGCAGGAGGTGTCATGGACAGGGAGCGTTGTTGATGTAACGAGCGGAAAGAACAGATACAAGGTTTCTGTGAAATTAGGAAGTAAGAGCAGGCCTAATATTAGTCTTTTAACCTCTGATAGCGCGGCAGCAACACTCAAAAAGGGACAGTCAGTGAGGTTTAAGGGTTCTCTCCGTACCTATAGAAAGTGGGGAAGTCATTTTACTGTTGAATTGGATGATGTGACAATACAGAAATGAAGTCTTTGTTTTTAAAGTTTTCAAACAGGGGGCAGGCTGAAGACCTGCCTCTGCATTAAACTTCCCAACATATTACAGGATACCTTTTATAATGATAACTCTTGATGGCATTAGTAAATCCTTTGGCGGGACATTTGCTGTAAAGGATATCTCCCTTGTTGTTGGTAATGGCGAGATATTCGGGCTTGTGGGGCCAAACGGCGCAGGAAAGACAACGACCATAAGGATGATGACAGGGCTGCTGAGGCCTGACAAAGGTAAGATTTTAATCGGCGCATACGATATTGTTGCAGAACCAATAAAGGCAAAGTCAATTCTCGGCTATGTGCCTGATAAATCCTTTCTTTATGAAAAACTTACTGCAAGGGAATTTCTGGCCTTCATATCATCAATATACAATGTTGAGAAATCAGAAGCGCTGGCAGGAATGGAAAGGCTTCTTGAACTATTCGGGATTAAAGATGTAGAGGATGAACTTGTAGAGAGCTTTTCGCAGGGGATGAGACAGAGGCTTTTGTTTACTGCTGCATTGATTCATAATCCCTCAGTTCTTTTGATAGATGAACCGTTCATGGGGCTGGACCCATTCGGAGTAAGGATGCTCAAGGGAGTTATGCGGGATTTAAGCTCAAGCGGCATTACTATTTTTCTTGCAACGCACAGCCTTCATATTGCAGAGGAATTATGCCATAGGGTAGGGTTCATAAATAAGGGTTCTCTGGTTGCAATTAAAAATAGCGAAGAGATAAAAAATATAGAAGGCGGGCTTGAGGGGTTATTTATAAAATTGGGAGGCCAATGATGTTGGAAAGTCATTGGCTCGATATGGCATTTTCGCTCATTCTCGCTTCGCTCCGAGGTATTTTGCCTCTACCCCTCTCATTCCCCCTTTGCAAAGGGGGACTAAGGGGGTTGTCTGACTATCGGCAAAATAAAACCGCTCAAATGTCATATCGAGCCTGCATTTATTGAAAGGCATGATGCTACTGCTCTTAAAACCTAAAATTTTATCATTAAAAAATTCTATCAACAAAGGGATTGTGCTGCGGAGGCTGCCGTTTGTCGCAATCGGCGCCGGGTTCTGGATTTTATTCTATATCGGGACATACAAAGTGCTTGAATATGTAAGAGACATAGAATTTCTTGGCGAGATGCTGTCAAGAAAACTCTTTTCCATGATTTTCTTCAGCCTTCTCGGATTCCTGATATTGAGTAATATAATTACTGCCATATCTTCTTTCTATCTTTCAAGAGATATCCCGTTTCTCCTCTCAAAGCCCATTGGGATGCGTGATATTATCAGGCTTAAATCATTCGAGACAATCTTAAATTCATCCTGGATGGTCATGTCTTTTATCCCGCCGGTCTTTATCGCATACGGAGTCAGCTATAATGCATCGCTGAATTATTACATCGCTGTTTTTGCTGCCTTCATGATGTTTATCTTTATAACAGCAGGGCTCGGCATTATCATGGCCCATATACTTACGAGGTTATTCCCTGCCAAGAGGTCAAGAGACATCCTGCTTGGGCTTGGCATTATACTTTTTCTTGCGCTTTATTTTATCCTGAAATCTGTTGTGCCGCACGACATGAGTAAGCCTGAGGATTTTATAAATTCCATAATGACTTTCAAAACAGACTCATTTCTTCTGCCGAGTCACTGGATTACAGAAGCAATCTTGCCCCTGCTGAAAAATCAAAAATCAGATATCTTTTATCTGCTCATACTTTTCAGCAATAGTGCATTCTTTCTCCTTCTGTCGGCAATAACAGGCAATAAACTTTACAGGAGTAATATCGAGAGGATACAACCTTCAGGAAAAAGCGCAGGAAAATTCCTGAGGAGTTTTTATCCCGAACGCAATATGGCGTTAATCTACAAAGATACAAGGATATTTTTCAGGGATACAGGCCAGTGGTCGCAGATATTCATAATCGGCGCGCTTATCATGGTGTATATATATAATTTCAAGTCTATTCCGATGGATACAATAGCAGGGTTGTCGCCATTTATCAGGGAACTGATGGTGCTTATTAATATGGTTCTGGCAGGGATGGTGCTTTCTGCTGTGGCAGCGAGGTTTCTTTACACATCCGTAAGCCTTGAAGGCGAGGCGTTCTGGGTCATAAGAACCGCTCCGGTTGAGATGGCAAAGTTTCTTTGGTCAAAATTTTTATATACCTGCATACCTGTGACACTGCTCATGCTATTTCTTGTCTTTATTACTAATCTGGCTATGGGTGTCAGCGGGATACTGATGTCCGCATCTGTGGCGACGACATTGATGCTTTGTATTTCAATAAGCGGGCTTGGGACAGGTTTTGGCGCAATATATCCGAAATTCAAATATGAAAACATCGCTTCTGTCTCTATGAGCCTCGGAGGAATGGCCTTCATGGTGATTGCCTTCAGTGTTGTGATTGTTACATTATCACTTGAGGGTTGGATTTTTTATCTCCATCGGATAAAGTTGCTTAGCGGGTTTAACTGGCAGAGTACATTGTGTGTAGTTCTAATTCTTCTGATAAACACTGCTGCCTTTTATCTGCCGATGAGGATAGGGGAGAAAAAACTTCAGGAGAATGCAGGTGTTATTTAAGCCTCTCAAGCTCTCTCTTAAAATGCTCCATTGTATTGTCATCATAAACGCAGAACTCAACAACTTCAATCGAGGCTTTCTGGGTTTTGAGAAAATTTGCTGATTCGCCAACCAGTATTTTTGCGCACCTGTCTTTCGGAAAACCGAATATGCCTGAGCTTATCGCCGGCATAGAAACGCTCTTTAAGCCATTTCCTGATGCAAGCTGAAGCGTGCTGTTTACCGCACTTTTGAGTTTATTGTCCTCATCTCCTTCACCCATCCTCGGGCCAACAGTATGTATTACAAACTTTGAGGGAAGTTTTCCCGCAGATGTGATTACTGCTGTACCAACGGGTGTATAGCCAATCTTATCGCTTTCATCCTGAATTATCTGCCCGCCTTTTCTGACAATAGCTCCTGCAACACCGCCGCCATGCTGGAGATGGGAATTTGCTGCGTTCACAATCGCATCAACATCTCTTTCAGTGATATCTCCCTGGACAAGGCGCAATGTCTTGTTTGCTATTTTATATTCGGTTATTAGTTTCATTGAAAGCCTCCTGTCTTTAGCTGTCAGCTATCAGCTGCCTCTGAGGCATATTATATAAAATTTTGTGGTATAATTTGACATGCTTAAGAAAATAATTTTATTTGTTATTTTTACAGTTTTTTTTATACCTACTTCGGTTTTTTCGGAGACACAGAAATCAGAAACGCAGAAAAACAATGTAATAGTTATTACTGTCAATGGAGTAATCAACCCTTCCTCTGCTGAATATATAGGCAAGAGCATTAAAAAGGCAAATGAGCGCAAACCTGAGGCATTGGTAATCGAACTTGACACACCGGGCGGTCTTGATACCTCTATGAGGAGCATAGTCAAGGATATCATCGGCAGCGAAGTGCCTGTTGTTGTTTATGTTTCGCCGAGCGGGGCGCGGGCAGCATCAGCAGGTGTGTTCATAATGCTTGCCTCGCATGTTGCTGCGATGTCTCCCGGAACAAATATCGGTGCAGCTCATCCTGTAGGAGTCGGCGAGAAGATGGATAAGACAATGGCTGAAAAGGCAACGAATGATGCTGCAGCTTATATAAGGTCACTTGCAGAAAGGACAGGCAGGAACGCAAAGTGGGCTGAAGATGCTGTAAGAAAGAGCATATCTGCAACAGAGACAGAGGCATTAAATCAAAAAGTCATTGACCTTGTGAGCAAAGACCTCAACACGCTTCTTTCAGGTATAGACGGCAGGAAGGTCAGAACTGTTATGGGAGAGAAGACTCTGAAGACCGCAAATGTAAATGTTATCAGAGAAGAGATGAGTTTAAGGCATAAGATTCTTAACTTTATCACCGACCCTAACGTGGCTTATATGCTGATGCTCCTCGGGTTCTATGGATTGTTTTTTGAGCTCACAAATCCCGGGGCTATATTTCCGGGTGTAATGGGAGGGATATGCCTGATACTTGCGTTCTATGCATTCCAGACACTGCCTGTAAATTATGCCGGGCTTCTCCTCATAATTCTGGCTATCATACTTTTTATACTTGAGGTAAAGATTGTTTCACATGGCGTTCTGACCATCGGCGGTGTTATCTCTATGCTCATAGGCTCTTTGATGTTGTTTGAATCACCTGGCCCTTTTATGAAATTATCTCTTTTCCTGGTACTTCCGGCAGTAATTCTAACAGCGCTGTTTTTTACAGTTATGCTTGGCCTTGCATACAAGGCGTATAAGAGGAAACCAGTCACAGGTTCAGAAGGTCTTATCGGGTTAAAGGGAATTGCAAATACAGATATAACAAAAGAAGATGGCATGGTATTATTACGCGGGGAGATTTGGTCTGCATATTCTGATGAGACCATATCCAAAGGTGAAAAGATAATAGTCGAGTCTGTAACAGGGTTGAAGGTAAAAGTCAAAAAACAATAAGATAGGTCTTATACGACTTATAGGACTTATAAAAAAGGAGGATATTATGGGAATACCGCCGGCAGTTATGGGTTTTTTGTTTGTAATATTCATGGTTGTCTATTTCTTTTCGAGCGCAATAAAGATATTAAGGGAATATGAAAGGGGTGTTGTTTTCAGGCTTGGAAGGATTATACCTGTAAAGGGGCCGGGCCTTGTAATCATAATCCCGATAATTGATAAACTTGTAAGGGTGAGCCTCAGGACAGTAACCATGGATGTTCCTCCTCAGGATATAATAACAAGGGACAATATAACAGTTAAGGTCAATGCGGTTATTTATTTCAGGGTGATTGGCCCTATAAAGGCAATTACAGAGGTAGAGGATTTCTACTATGCAACTTCACAGATTGCCCAGACGAGCCTCAGAAGCATCCTCGGCCAGAGCCAGCTTGACGACCTCCTTTCCAAAAGGGATGAGTTGAACGCTGAACTTCAAAAGGTCATTGACTTCCAGACAGAACCCTGGGGCATAAAGGTCTCGACTGTTGAGGTGAAGAACGTAGACATACCTGTTGAGATGCAGCGCGCAATAGCGCGCCAGGCAGAGGCAGAGCGTGAAAGAAGGGCAAAGGTCATACACGCAGAGGGAGAATTCCAGGCGTCCCAGAAGCTTGCAGATGCAGCAAAGATAATAGCAACTGAAAGCGGGGCGCTGCAGCTTAGATTCTTACAGACCCTTACGGAAATCGCGACTGAGAAAAACTCGACAATAATATTCCCGGTGCCGATAGATCTGATTAAACCCTTTATTGACAAAATGGGAAAATAAAACAGGTTCGCTGGCCTTTAAAGGTCTGAGGCCCGTGGGGAGTTAACCAATAGTTCTGCTCAAAAATAGGATATGGCTCAGGCTTGTTGCCCTGCTGCTGATTATTGCGGGTTCCTTTCTTATCATGTATAAGACAGGACTTGTTGCTTTTTTTCTGGATAAGGAAAAGATAACTGGTTTTCTTAATTCTCTTGGCCCGCTTTCTTTTGCAGGATTTATAATCATTCAGGCTGTACAGGTTATTGCCGCTCCAATACCCGGAGAAGTAACCGGTTTTATCGGCGGATATCTGTATGGCATATCTCTGGGAATAACGCTTTCTACAATCGGCCTGACCATTGGCTCATATTTGGCTTTTACCCTTTCAAGATTTCTGGGAAGGCCGTTTGTTGAGAAGTTCATAAAAAAAGAGACAATGGAAAGATATGATTATCTCCTTCACCATAAGGGTGCATTCCTCATATTTCTCCTCTTTCTGATACCTGGGTTCCCGAAGGATTCCTTATGCTATATCATTGGCTTGGGGCATCTGACCACAAAGGAGTTCCTTGTTATCAGCACTGTCGGAAGATTTGGGGGCACTGTCCTGCTTACGCTCGGCGGTAATTATATACACCGTCACCAGTATTACAGTTTTTTTGTGCTGATAGGGGTTGCCATAATTGTTGTTTTTTTATCTATGGTCTATAAAGACAAGCTTGAGCATGTTTTCAAAAAGTTGCATCGCCAGCACAAAGGGGAAGACAGAAAATAATCCCGTATAATCTATCCTGCCGTCAAAGTTTTTTAAAAAGCAGCCGATAATTCTTTAATAGCAGCCTATATCCTTATGCCTTTCTGAACCCTTATATTTCTACGGAAGGCGGAAAGGGGGTGAGAATATGCCTCCTTAAAGCAGAAAAAATTATAAAACATCGCGGGTCCATGGCCGATAGGAAAATTTTTCTATCAAAATTCTTTTAACCCACAGCAAAAAAGTAAATCAAGAGGAGTATAACATGAAAAAACTATCAGATTATAAGGACAGTAACATTCAGGAAAATATATGGGAAATTGGCGAGAAAAGTGAAGAATATATCAGGCATCTTGACGAGGCAACAGGGTTATTTAATAAAAACCTTGAGGATATTGAAAAGAGATGTTCTGACCCTGATGAAAATGCGGATGGGCTTTTAGAGGCGATTGCAAAGGCCATGCTCGACATGAGCTATGCGTGCGAGGAATTTGGAAAAAAATTTGCTTATGACAGAACGCTAATAAAAAATGCCCAGGTCGAATTCCGTAAAAAAACAGACTATATTATTTCCAAAAGTTATTTCTTGAATCACGCAAGAATATGGCCGAGGGGATACCCGGGAGATTATAAAATAATCGAAGGGCTCTATAAAAATATAGAAATGTCCAGGGGAATAGGGCGTTATCTGGATAGATATTTTCTTTCCATTATAACGCTTGCGGTGGCTGTCAAGGGACGGAAGGATACATTGTCAAAACTTTTAGAAGCAGATCTCAGGGAACGAAAAGAACCTAAAATTCTCGATATTGCCTGCGGCCCCTGCCGCGAGATTTTTGAGTTGGCCCCGGATATTAAAAAAAGCGGCGCCAAGGTGACATGTCTTGATCAGGATTCTGAGGCTCTGAGTTTTTCAGCAAACCGCTTGTCATATTCGGGTCTTGCATCAGGTCAGGTGGAATTCCGTAAATATAATGCTGTCAGAATGATTAACCATGAGAGAAATCTCAAAGAATTCGGGCAGCAGGATGTAATTTATAGTGTCGGGCTTTTTGACTATCTCGATGATGATGTGCTCACAAGGCTGCTTGGCGCTCTTTATAGATTACTCTCGCCCGGAGGACGCCTGATAACTTCGTTTAAAGATTCCCGCCGCTACAGTACGTTCGACAATAAATGGCTCCTTGACTGGGATGCTTTTTTACAGCGTACAGAGGAGGATATGTGGAATTTATTTGAGAATGCAGGCATTCCACTCACCGCTCTGACTACAACCCGTGAGGCATCGGGGGTTATCGTTTTCTTTGCAGCTTCCAGGTAAACCGGAACAAGGCTGGACACCCGCAAAAAGGGTGTCCAGCCTGTAAAATCGGTTGACAAGTTTTTTTTTGAAGCTATAATTAAATATATGACGGAAAAAAGCAAATACCTCGATGAACAGATTTCTAAAATACTTCAGTTCTGGATCGGCATCGTATTATTGCTTGCCATCAGCCTTTTCCTTCTCCTCGGAATAATGGATTATTTTGTAACACCGGAGAATTTTGAAAAATTTGGCATTTACAGGGTGAGCATATCATCTGTTCTTGCCTTCCTCTACTATCTAAACAGACTTAAAAAAAATAGAAACTATCAATATATCATAATCACTATTATGGTTATTTTATCGGCTGTGACTATAGAACTGATGATTTTGCAACTCGGCGGCCACAGGTCAAATTACTATGCAGGGCTTAACCTTCTCATTATTGCTGCCTTAGGTCTTATACCTTACAGCCTGCCTCTATCAATATCCGTAGCATCTGTGATCTATGCAATCTATATTATTCCTATCCTGATCTTTGATAAGATTACAGATATCCCTGTCTTTGTAAGCAATAATGCCTTTATGGTTTCCACGTTTATCATTGCCCTCACATGGAGAATCTTGACCCAAAAAACTATGCTCAACGAACTCAGCCTTCAATATGACATCGAACAAGAAAAGAAAAAGCTTAAACATTATTCTGACGAGCTTGAAAATCTGGTTTCTGAGCGGACAAAAGAGCTGAACAAATCCGAGCTGATGTTAATATCCCTTTTTGAGAATGCCAATGACGGCATAATGATCATGGACAGAAACGGGATAATACTTAATGTTAATCAGAAAGCCTGCGATATGCATGGTTTTGACAGGAAGGCGCTTATCGGGGTAAATATTGAACTCCTTGAGAGAGAAGAAAATAAACAATTATTCAGGGAGCGCATGGAACGCATATTAAACTACGAAGCGTTGATGTTTGAAACTCAACATTACAGAAAAGATGGAAGCAAAGTCTTCCTGGAAATCAGCTCAAAGGCTATAGAAGTGGAAGGACATGTCCTGATTCAGTCGTTTCACAGGGATATTACCGAAAAAAAGAAACTTCAGGAACATTTGTTCCAGTCGCAGAAAATGGAATCCGTTGGAACGCTTGCAGGCGGGATTGCCCATGACTTTAATAATGTGCTGACAGGCATTCTCGGTCAGGTTGAACTTATGCGTATGACTGACGGATTGGAAGAAAAGACAATAAAAAGGCTGAATATTATTGAAAGCGCAGCCCGGAGGGTAAGCGTCACAATTTCAAAGCTCCTGGGGTTTGCGCGCAGGAGAAGTTATGAAATACTGCCTTTTGATATCAATGAAGTTATTAAGGATACGGTAAAATTGCTTGAGAAGGTTGTAGATAAGAAAATAAATATCAGGCTGGAACTCGGCGATAACATTCCATTGATTGAATGCGACGTCAACCAGATGGAGCAGGTCATTATGAATCTGATTGTTAATGCGCGGGATGCTATGCCGGATGGAGGCGTTATTTTGATTAAGACCGGTTATGTTAATACTGAAAAACGCATGCCCGATATACCGCCTTATATTAAGCCCGGTGAATATATTTTATTAAGGGTATCCGATTCAGGCTGCGGAATGCCCGAAGATATAATTAATAAAATATTCGAGCCTTTTTTCACTACGAAGGACTGTGGCAAAGGCACGGGACTGGGTCTTTTCATGGTTTATGAGATAATTAAAGATCACGGGGGGTACATTAGCGTCAAGAGCAAGATAAACAAGGGAAGCGTATTTGATATCTACATGCCTGCTTCTGATAAAAAAGCTCCTGCGTTTGCAGGACGACCTCTTGCTTTTCGAAAAGAAAGCCATGAAACTATATTTGTTGTTGATGACGATGAGTATGCCCTGACCTTTATAAGAGAAGTTCTGGAAATGCACGGTTACAATGTTTTAGCTGTAAATAACCCTATCAGCGCGCTTGATGCCTTTCAAAGGATATCTGACGACGTAGCTCTTGTCATTATGGATATTGTTATGCCTCTGATGGATGGCAGGGAATTGGCGGAGTATATCAGATTGAAAAAACCGGCAGCCAGAATTCTGGCAATTTCAGGCTATAACAAATATGCTGCGGATAAAAACAGCCTGAGGGTAAACGGGTTTTTGCAAAAACCTTTTGGTTCCGGGGACCTGCTTTTAAAAGTAAGACAAATCCTTGATCTAAAAGATATGGATATCGCCATAAATTAATAAGCCCGACACAGTTCTTTCATTTCGTCTCTATATGCCCCGTCTTCGTTATATATATACAGTGGTTTTTCGATCTTCATTTCTGGCTTGCCTTTCTTAACTGCCTCAACAAGAACCATCTTTGCCTCTGTATTGAGGTTTGAATGCACAAATTGCAGCCTCTTGGGTTCCATTTGTTTTTTTTTCAATGAATCAATAAGCTCTACAAGCCTTGACGGATGGTAGATTATACAGAACCTGCCTTTATCCCGGAGAAGATAGAAGGCAGCGCTTATTAAATCCTGGAGACTAAGCTTTATTTCATGCCTTGCAATCGCCTTTTCATCTGTAGGGCTTATAAGCCCTGTTTTCTGGCGCCTGAAAGGAGGATTGGACACAACAAGGTCATAGGAGTTATTTTTTACCTGTGAAGATTTGATTGTTCTTATGTCGTGGCTGACAATCTCTATCCTGTCTTCGAGATGGTTCATGATGCAATTCTTTTCAGCAAGCCTTGCCAGGCTGCCCTGTATCTCTACAAGCGTTAAATGAGATTCCGGATATTTTCTGGCAAGCAGGATACCGATAATTCCGGAGCCCGCGCCCAGATCTGCAATCCTTCCTGTTCTCCGAAGATGCACAAATGAGTAGAGAAGCAGGGCATCTACAGAAAATCTGTACCCTTTTTTATTCTGGTAGAGTTTTACGTCGCGTATTGTATCGAGTGTCAGTTCCAAGGTATTAAAATACTTTGCCCATTCTATTGAGGATAAAATCATGAACCTTTTCAAAAACATGAAACCATAATTTATCGGGTATTTCTTCAATCTCTGCCCCGATAATGAAATCAGCTGACGTGTCATCGGCAACGCAGTGTCGTACCCTCACCTTGAACTTCACCTCTTTGTTAAGGGAAGCAGGCACAGATATCAGGCATCCGATAACCGAATTGTTTTCTATAGGGGATGGGCTTTTCAGCCTTATGCCATGGCGGCTGAAATCAAGCAGGGCAACCTGAATAAAATCATCATCTTTTTTTATCTTAAATATAATATACTGTCTGTAAATTTCAGGAACAGTATATCTTGTTTCTTTACGGCGCTCCTGCATGTTTATGTTATCCTCCTATCAGTCCAATTAGCTGTTTTATGTCATCAATAATAAAATCAGCGCCTTTCAGTGATTCCCTGTTCCTGAAGCCATAGGTTACAGCCACTGTTATTATACCTGCGCTTTTACCTGCCTGTATATCAAAATTGCTATCACCCACAATCAGTGCTTTCCCGGGCGCTATTTTTAGGAGTTCAAGGACTTTTTTGACAGGTACCGGTGATGGTTTTTTCTCGTGAACACTATCACTGCCCAGCACAATATCAAAAAATCTCAGGAGCCCGAGGTCCTCAAGGAGTTTTTTTGACAGCGCTTCCCTTTTGTTTGAGATTACTGCTTTTTTAAATCTCTTGAGTTTTTCGAGAGCTTCTATTATCCCCGGATACGGCTTTGTAAAATCAGTAAGATGCTCTGTGTAATAGGCAATAAACCTGTCAAGCACTTCATTTTTTATGCCGGTGTTGTTTACAACTATTTTCTCTACAAGCCTTGTAAGCCCTTCGCCAACCATCTTAACTGTATCTTTAATGGTGAGCGGTTTAAGCCCGTAAGGTTTTATTGCATAATTCAGGGCATTGGTTATGTCTGTGCTTGAGTCAACAAGCGTACCGTCAAGGTCAAAGATTATTAGTTCCGGGTTTTTAAAGTTCTCCATAAAGGATTTTCTGCTAACCTCTTGATTAATTATAGTAAATCTATTGAAATCTTGACAATATTTCAAATATATGTTACAACTTAACAGTTAGTTTTTATATTTTATGATAAAAGGAGGTGACAATTGTTGAAGAAAATAATAGCTTTAATTCTTTCATTAGTGCTTGTAGTAGCATTTGCACTCACAATAGCAGGATGCAAAAAAGCTGAAGAACCGGCTCCGGCACCGGCAGCACCAGCAGCACCGGCTGAGGCACCAGCAGCACCGGCAGCGCCAGCACCGGCAACACCGGCACCGGCAGCGCCAGCAGGTAAGTAAATTGATTTATCATTATTCAGGGGTGGATTGATCCACCCCTGAAAATTGCTTTTTTAGGGAAAAACTGGTATAGTAATACTAATTTAAGAGTTCCAAAATATCTGATGTTTTTATATAAAGAGTGGGTTTACCCACTCTTTTGTTTTAATTGGTTATGAATAATGAATCAGCGGTTGAACAGTCAGTATTGAAACTGGTAAGACAGGTTGCTGACGGCCAGGCAGTTGAAGTTTTTGGAGTAAATCTGTTTGGGAGAGGTAACAGGAAGTTGCTCAGGGTTACAATAGATAAAGAAGGCGGAGTAACGCTTGGTGACTGCGAAAGATTCAGCAGGAGGCTCGGGTCTTTGCTTGAAACTGAAGACGTTATTCCGGGTTCTTATAACCTTGAGGTTTCATCGCCTGGCCTGGACAGGCCGTTAACTGCACCGGCAGATTTTGAAAAGAACAGAGGGAGGCTTGTAAGGGTGACTATAAGGGAGAAGATGGATAATAGGAATTTTTTTATCGGCAGGATAAGCGAGGTGACTGGCAGTTGTTTGAGGTTATCTGCTGATAAGAAAGAATGGGAAATCCCTTTTGAAAATATAGTAAAGGCAAGACTGGAGATAGAAATAAGATGACAAAAGAACTATGTCATGTAATAGACCAGCTAAGCAGAGAAAAAGGCATAGAAAAAGAGATTCTTTTAAATGCACTTGAATCAGCTTTGCTTTCTGCTGCCCGTAAACGGTATGGTGACAGAACAAATGTCAATCTTACGATAGACTCGAAGACCTGTAACATTGCTGTTTATGAAACAAAGAAAATCGTTGACAAGGTTCTGGATAAGGATCTGGAAATCTCAAATGCAGACGTAAAAAAATCTTTTCCGGGCAGTATTGGCAAAGAAAGTGTTGATATCCCTCTTGATTTGCAGGACTTTGGGAGGATAGCTGCCCAGACAGCAAAGCAGGTTATTTTTCAGAAGGTACGGGAGGCTGAGCGTGATGTAATCTATAATGAATTCAAGGGGAAAGTGGGACAGATTTTGAGTGGAGTTGTTCTTAGAAAAGAAAAAAATAACTACTATATTAATATAGGCAAGACAGAGGCCATCCTTTCGCAAAGTGAAACATTGCCGGGAGAAAACCTCAGGAGGGGAGATACAGTCAGGGCATATATAGAGGATGTAAAATTGACCCCGAGGGGGCCTGTTATACTTGTTTCCAGGACTAATCCTCACTTTGTTGCCGGGTTGTTCAAGATGGAAGTGCCTGAGATAAATGAGGGGCTAGTTGTGATAAAAGATATAGTCCGTGAGCCAGGGGAGAGGACAAAGATTGCTGTCTATTCGACAAATACATCCATAGACCCGGTTGGAGCCTGCGTAGGCATGAAAGGCACACGGGTTCAGTCCATTGTGCGCGAACTCCACGGGGAAAGGATAGACATAATCCCATGGACTGATGATCCGAGAATGCTCATTGCACGGGCATTGAGTCCTGCAAGCGTTGAAAGGATAGGCATAAACGAAGACGGGAAAACGGCAATGGTGGTTGTTAATGACCAGCAGCTTTCATTGGCCATAGGCAAAAAAGGCCAGAATGTGAGGCTTGCCATGAAGCTTACGGGATGGGACATTGACATACTCAGCGACACAGAATACGGCAAGATTAAAATAGAAGAGGCGGATAAGGCCTTAGAAGAAATACTCAGCAAGGAAGCTCTAAAGAAAAATAAACCATCTATTGATGGGTAAAAACCTTTCAGAATTCCCGATACAGTACATCAAAGGCGTTGGCCCCCGAAGGGCAAAGCTTCTCAATAACCTTGGAATTAAAACTGCAGACGATGCTCTTTATTACCTGCCCTACAGATACGAAGACAGGGAAAATATCAAAAAAATAAGCAATCTCAGTTACGGGCAGCTTGAGACTGTAACCGGGAAGGTTATTGCTGCTGAGGTAATAAAACTGCCAAGGAGCAATCTCAAGCTGTTTGAACTTACAGTATCTGACGGAAGCGGCCTTGTCAAAGGTAAATGGTTTAACCAGCCATTTATGAAAAAGAACTTTGAAGCAGGGCAGGAAGTGATTCTTAGTGGAGTCGTTAAAAGGAATCCTTATTGGGGAATCGGATTCGAATTTGACAATCCTGAATATGAGCTTGTAACTGATGATAAGGATGCCTTTATACATACCTCAAGGATAGTCCCTGTATACCGGACAACTGCAGGCCTGAGCGTCAGGCAGTTCAGGACCATAATGTTCAATCTAATCAATATCTGCATAAAAGAAGTGCCTGATATTATGCCGAAAGAAATACTTGCGAGGAATAACCTTCCAGAACTTAAGGAGAGCCTCTTAAATTCCCATTTCCCGGAAGCCGGGACAGACATGGATATCCTGAACAGGGGCATCAGCATTTATCAGAAGAGGCTTTCTTTTGACGAGCTTTTTATGTTCGAACTGGGGCTTTCAGTGCTGAAGAAGGGCAAAGACATTGAAAAAGGAATAGAGTTTAACTCAGAGGGTGTTCTTGTCAACAGGCTTCTCGATAAACTTCCATTCAGGCTCACTGCAGCACAGCAGAGGGTGTTTGAAGAAATACTTCATGATATGAGGCAGCCTCATCCGATGAACCGGCTGCTGCAGGGTGACGTTGGCTGTGGCAAGACCGTCATCGCCATCATGGCAATGCTTACTGCTATTGAATGCGGTTATCAGTCAGCGCTGATGGCGCCTACCGAAATACTCGCTGAACAGCATTACATAAATATACATAAAATTATCGAAGACATGGGGCTTAATGTATGTCTTCTTACAGGGAGTATAAAAAAGAGGCCCCTCGAAGATATAGCATCAGGCAAAATTAATATAGTTATCGGCACTCATGCATTGATACAGGAAGGTGTTGAATTCCAAAAACTCGGACTTGTGATAATAGATGAACAGCACAGGTTTGGCGTTATGCAGAGAGCGCTTCTGAGAAAAAAGGCATTAAATCCAGATGTCCTTGTTATGACAGCGACGCCTATACCGAGAACGCTGTCCATGACCCTCTACGGCGACCTGAATTATTCTGTCATAGATGAACTTCCGCCTGGAAGGAGGCCTGTGATAACAAGGCTGTTTTCAGATAAGCAGAAAGATTATATCTATAAGGCAATTGCCAACGAGGCGCAGAAGGGAAGGCAGGTCTATGTTGTATACCCCGTGATAGAAGAATCCGAAAAATCAAACCTCAAATCCGCGATAATAGGCAAAGAAGCCCTTGAGAAAATGTTCCCTGATTTAAAGGTCAGCCTTATTCACGGCAAGATGAAACCTCTTGAGAAGGAAAGCGTTATGGCATCATTCAAGAAAGGCGAGATTGATATACTTGCAAGTACAACAGTGATAGAGGTGGGTGTGGATGTGCCTAATGCTGCGATGATGCTCATAGTTCACGCAGAAAGGTTCGGGCTTGCCCAGCTTCATCAGCTTCGCGGAAGAGTAGGGCGGGGAGGCAGCCAGTCATATTGCTTTCTGCTGGCATATGAACCGAGAGGCGAAGATGCAAGGCAGAGGCTTGATATAATGGTCAGGACTAACGACGGGTTCAGGATAGCAGAAGAGGACCTTATTATCAGGGGGCCGGGAGAATTTTTCGGCACAAGGCAGGCAGGGATGCCGGACCTTAAGATTGCGAATATAATAAGGGATGCAAGGCTTATTGAGGTTGCACGGAAAGAGGCTTTTGACTTGATAGATAAGGATGCAGAGCTTAAGACCTTTCCTGAATTGAAGAGGACTGTTGAAAAGTTCTGGAAGGGGAAGATAGAGTTGTTTAAGACGGGATAACGCCGGCTATGACGCGCAAAAAATGGCCGTGCGAAGCGCGGCTATTTTTTGTCGCTGTTCATGGCTTTGTTGGCTGATCCTGCTGCTCTGGGTTTGACCGCAGCAGCAAGGGCCCGGAGATCTTCCGCTTTCAGCCTAAGGGTATAGGATTGGGAGTCCGGTGTTTGTTCGCCTTTCTTGTGTGTTACGACGCTCAGGTCAACAGTATAGGTATTGGGATCGCCTTGAGAGGGTTCGATGAACTTGAGGATGTTGATTCCCAGATCAACCGGGCAGAACACGCCACTTCCCGTTCCCGGCACCGAAACCATTATGATCGAATGGCCTTCTTTCAACTTTTCCAGACCACCATGAACAACTTCCTTGTTTACACCGGTCACGATCACAAATTCATTGATGGCCATGCCGTGTTTGTCTCGGAGTTCCTGATCAGCGTAGCTGAAGGTAACGCCGGCAATGGTGACAGGCCGAAAAATGGTCTCCAATTCCTTCAGGCCTTCAGGTGTAATCTTGATGAGTTCGTCGGAGTAGCCGGACTGTGGATCTGTGGTCTTGGGATGTTTAATAACCCATCGGACCAAGTAGTATTTCTTTTGCCCCTCCTCCACTATTGATTTCGACCGGCATTCCAACGTGGCGGCCGCTAAGGAGGCAGGGAACAGGGCCGTCCTATTGACCACGCGGTTGACGTCCGCAATCATGCTGACCTGCGCGCCGGGCTCCAGCGTGCTGATTCCCAGGTCCTTCCAGTATTTCCCCGGGTCGGAAACATAGCAGCCCATGAAGCCCTGGAATCCATACTTCTCCTTTGCCTGATAGTCTAATTTTTCTATCGTTATTCCAAAGAAGGTCAGCTTCTGTCCCAGAGTCGGCAAGTTTCTGAACGGTTTGACAATCTCCTCGATGGTCGCAGGAACATCTGCAGCTCGCAGGGTTGATGTAGCCGCAAAAGCGGCGAGTAAAGAGACTGTCATGACAACTCTGTTTCGCCATAAATGATTCATATATTTCTCCCATTTCTTGTTAACGAGTTAAATCAGTGGT
>JACRGY010000092.1 GCA_016212165.1 Nitrospirota bacterium | reverse complement strand
TAAAGAAGAAGGCAAAATTTGATGTCAAAAGAATTGATGAAATAGAGAAAACTGTTAAGCATGATGTAATTGCCTTCCTGACATCAGTTGCTGAGAATGTCGGGCATGACTCCCGTTATATCCACAAAGGGCTTACCTCTTCTGATGTAGTTGACACTGCGTTAGCGCTTTTAATGAGAGATGCAGTAGACATTATCACTCAGGACATGAAGGATTTAATGAAGGTATTAAAAGTGCAGGCATTTAAATACAAGGATACGCCTTGCATAGGTAGAAGCCATGGTGTTCATGCCGAGCCAATGACATTTGGGCTAAAGTTTACCCTGTGGTATGAAGATGCAAAGCGGAATCTTGAGAGGCTTAAGCAAGCAAGAGAAGTTATCAATATCGGTAAGCTATCAGGGGCAGTAGGGACATTTTCCAATATTCCTCCAAAGTTAGAAGAAATGGTCTGTAAAAGACTTGGATTAAAGCCTGAGCCTGTGGCAACGCAGGTAGTGCCAAGAGACAGGCATGCAGAATTCGTGAACACCCTTGCCTTGATAGCAGCAGGCATAGAAAAGATTGCGCTAGAGATAAGGCATCTTCAAAGGACAGAAGTGCTTGAGGCAGAGGAGCCTTTTGAGGCAGGTCAGAAGGGCTCATCAGCAATGCCTCATAAAAGAAATCCGGTTGGGTGTGAGAATCTTTGCGGGCTTGCAAGGGTTGTCCGCTCAAATGCAATGGCAACAATGGAGAATGTTGCGTTATGGCATGAAAGAGACATAAGCCATTCATCTGTTGAGAGGATAATAATCCCTGACAGCACAATCCTTGTTGACTATATGCTTCAGAGGCTTACAAAAATCCTTAAAGGCATTCATGTATATCCAGAAAGGATGCTTGATAACATACAGCGAAGTTACGGGCTTTATAATTCACAGCGGGTGCTGATTGCGCTTACAGAAAAAGGCCTAAGCCGTGAAGATGCATACAGACTTGTTCAGAAAAATGCAATGCAAAGCTGGAAAGACGGAAAAGATTTTAAAGAACTTCTTAAGAAAGACAAAGATGTAAAAAAGCATCTTCCAATGATAGAGGTAGAGAGATTGTTTGATTTATCGTATTATCTGAAGAATGTGGATTTCATATTCAAGAGGGTATTTAAGTAGGCAATTCAATAATGATACTTCATTTTTATCGAAGACCTGCGATTTCTCAATCAAAAAAAAATAATCTCCTGTCAGTCTTAAAACAGGAAATATCTCCTCATATAGAGGATAATGAAAAAAATCCCCCCTCACCCCCCTTTGTCAAAGGGGGGCTTAATTCCCCTCTATTAAGAGGGGATAGGGGTGTGTTCCCCCCTTTAGAAAAGGTGGGCAAGGGGGGATTTGAGGATATAGAAACAGAGCATTGCTTTAATGTAGAAACTAAAGAGCCTCTAACAAACCAAGAGCTTAAGATTCTAAATTGGCTTTTGTCAGAGACCTTTGAACCTGAAAATTTTTCAGAAAGAAGCTTCTTAGCTGACAGCTATCAGCTATCAGCTTCTGTCATTGAAGTCGGTCCCCGCATGAATTTCACCACTGCATGGTCAACAAATGCAGTGGCAATATGCCACGCCTGCGGACTTACAAAAATAAACCGCATAGAGCGTTCAAGGAGATATAAATTGGTCAGAACACAGAGCACAGAACACAGAGCACAGAATTCCGAACTTTATCAGTCACTCGTTACTCGTTACTCGTCACTATTTTATGACCGTATGACCGAGTGTCCATATCCCGAACCTCTTACAACCTTTGAAACAGGGATTAAACCCGAACCTGTATATGAAATGCCCCTGATAGAAGAAGGCGAGTCTGCCCTCGTAAAGATTAATCAGGAGATGGGGCTTGGGCTTGATGAATGGGATATTGATTACTATTACAACCTCTTTGTCAATGAGCTTCACAGAAACCCGACTAATGTAGAATGTTTTGATTTAAGCCAGTCAAACAGTGAGCACTCAAGGCACTGGTTTTTTAAAGGCAGATTAATAATTGACGGTGCCGAGATACCTTACTCCCTGATTGATATCATAAAACAACCACTTAAAACCAACCCTAAAAATAGCGTTATTGCATTTAGGGACAATTCAAGCGCTATCAGAGGATATGAAATTAATACAATACTGCCTGAATTTCCGGACAAACCGTCTGCATTAAAGAAAACAAAGACCAAATATCACCTTATCTTTACAGCAGAGACGCATAACTTTCCAACAGGCGTTGCGCCATTTCCGGGTGCAGAGACAGGCACAGGTGGAAGAATCCGTGATGTTCAGGCAACTGGAAGGGGCGGTCTTGTCATTGCAGGGACAGCATCATATTGTGTTGGAAATTTATTAATCCCCGGATATGAGCAGCCCTGGGAAGACAGAACATTTCCATATCCAACCAATTTAGCCGCACCACTTGAAATAGAGATCCATGCAAGCAATGGTGTCTCTGATTACGGAAATAAATTCGGCGAGCCTGTTATTCAGGGCTTCACGCGCTCGTTTGGCATG
>JACRGY010000095.1 GCA_016212165.1 Nitrospirota bacterium | reverse complement strand
CAAGTTAAATCTTAAATGCACCCTTGCTCAGTTAACTTTTAACTTTTAACTTTACACTTTTAAGTTTTTTATTGTCAAGGCATGAGAACTTTTATAGCAAAAAAGCTCTATCTTTACGGGCCTTCTGTACTTTCAGGGGCTCTTCTCATCTTTTGTTTCCCGACTTTTAATCTTTTCTTTCTTGCCTGGATTGCGCTTGCGCCGTTCTTAATTTCCATCGTTGATAAAAAACCTTCTGAGGCTTTTCGCGCAGGGGTTTATCTCGGTATCCCCTATTTTCTTGGCACGCTGTACTGGATATATCATTCAATAAACCACTATGGCAATATCCCTTTAATCCCAAGCCTTGCGCTTGTCTTTCTATTGAGCCTTTATCTGAGCCTTTATACGGGACTCTTTGCCGTGCTTTTTTCATGGAAGATTGCAACTACCAGGCTGCCTGCGCTTCTTATAGCGCCTATTTTCTGGGTAACGCTTGAGTTTCTGCGTTCCTATGCATTGACCGGATTCCCGTGGTCAAGCCTTGGGTATTCCCAGCACATGTTCTTGCCCGCAATCCAGTTTGCCGATATTACCGGCATTTATGGGGTATCTTTTCTAATTGTGGCTGTAAACGGAGCCATTGCTGATTTTTTCATTATGAAAAAGCGTCTTCGAGCCATGCCCCTGTTTCCGCTTTCCCAGACAGTAATCGGGTTTTCCCTGCTTTTTGTTTTTATTGCTGCTGTATTGCTCTACGGATTCTGGCGTTTAAACGATACCCCTTCCGGCAAGCGCGTTAGGGTAAGCATTATTCAGGGGAATATAGAGCAGGACAGAAAGTGGGACTTGGTTTATCAGCGGGAAGTCTTTGATACCTACAAGAATTTAACACAGACAGCGACTGTTCTTTCTCCCTCACTGGTTGTTTGGCCGGAAACCGCTGCGCCTTTTTATTTTAATTCCAACAGGGCATTTACCCGGGAACTGATCAGCTTTCAGCAGGCCTTGAACACTTATCTTTTATTCGGCAGCGTACTTATCAAAGAACCTGCTGAAGGAGATAAGAACAGCGGCAAAAACCTTCTGACAAACAGCGCAATCCTCCTTGCGCCTGATGGAAAGCCTTCATTAATTTATGATAAAATACATTTAGTCCCATTCGGTGAATACGTTCCTCTAAGGAAGGCTCTGTTTTTTATAGATAAGCTTGTTTACGGGATAGGGGATTATATGCAGGGAGAACACAATATAAGGGCTGAAACGCCGTATGGGAGTTTTGGGGTATTTATCTGTTATGAGATTATCTTCCCGGGGCTGGTAAGGAAATCGTACTCTCGTGGCGGGGATTTTATGGTAACAATAACCAATGACGCCTGGTTTGGAAAAACAGCGGGGCCCTATCAGCATTTCAGCATGGCTGTGTTCCGTGCCGTTGAAAATAGAAAACCTGTAATCAGGGCCGCAAACACCGGGATTTCAGGGTTTATCGACAGCAGGGGAAAGGTGCTGGGGATAACATCCCTGTTTCAGCGAACAGCCATGACAACGGATGTGGTAACCGATGCGCGAAGAAGTTTTTATTCACGCTACGGCGACCTGTTTTCATATCTGTGTATTGTGATAACAGTTTTATTATTAATAAATGTGTCTAGGTCTACGACCAATTGGAGGTAATATGTTAGTGCAGTCTGAACTTAGAGAAGAACTCTCAGCCTTAAGCGCAAAGATAGAAGCCCTTAGAGGCTATCTTTGATGTCCCAAAGCTTAAACATGAAATAGAAGCTCTCGACAAAGAACTCTCCTTCTCTTCCTCGTGGGATTCTCTCCGTAAAATGCATGAACTGCAGAAGAGAAAGGCATACATAGCGGACATCGTTTTTCCCTTCGAAACGCTGGCAGAAAAAACAGCTTATCTTGAGGAATCCATAAAAATATTGGACGAGGAGGAGGGCGCGGTCTTTCTGCAGGAGATTCAGGCAGAGATTACAGCCCTGAGCGCAGCGATAGAAGAACTGGAACTGCGGCACCTACTGTCCGAAGAGCTGGACAAGAACAATGCCATTGTGTCTATTCATCCCGGCGCGGGAGGCACAGAGAGTCAGGACTGGGCCCAGATGCTGTTGCGGATGTATCTGCGCTGGGCGGAAAAACATAAATTGAAGACTCAGGTCGTAGACCTCCTGCCCGGAGAAGAGGTCGGCGTAAAGAGCGCAACATTTACAGTCAGCGGCCCTTATTCTTACGGCTTTCTCAAGGCTGAGGCCGGTGTTCACAGGCTTGTTCGAATATCACCCTATGATGCGAATAAAAGAAGGCATACATCTTTTGCCGCAGTTATTGTTTATCCTGAAATTGAAGAGGACATAAATATAGAACTAAAACCTGATGATATAAAGATTGATACCTTCAGGGCCTCAGGCGCAGGCGGACAGCATGTTAATAAAACATCCTCTGCTGTCAGGTTAACT
>JACRGY010000094.1 GCA_016212165.1 Nitrospirota bacterium | reverse complement strand
GGCTCTGGGAGACGAACTTATCGTCATTGTTGCTCGTGATGAGAATGTCAGGCGCATAAAGAACATGCTTCCGGAGCATAATGAAGATGAGCGCAAGGAGAGCGTAGAAAAAACAGGCATTCCGGACAAGGCCATACTCGGATATACAGATAAAGATATTTTTAAAATATTGGAGGATTTAAAACCGGATGTCATCGCCCTTGGTTATGACCAGAGGGTATCTGAAGAAAAGATAGATGAAAGACTTCCCGGCTGCAAGATAGTCCGCCTTAAGCCATTCAAGCCCGATAAATACAAGTCGTCATATTACAGGGCAAAGGTAAAATAAAAAAAAGGCTCGTCCCGATATTATCGGGGCGAGCCTTTTTAAACTAATCATTTTTCTTTTTTAGAAGAAGAGTTTCTGGTTGATCAGAATACCCAATGCCACAAGCAGCGCATAGATTGCCAGAGACTCTATCATCGCAAGACCGATGATCAGAAGGATCTGAATCTTTGCGGTTGCACCAGGATTTCTGGCTGCGCCTTCACATGCCTTGCTAAGACCGATGCCCTGCCCAATGCCTGTGCCTAATGCAGCTATGCCTATTGCAAGCCCAGCGGCAAGAACTGCCATCGCCTTAACAGAAGAATCACCAGATGCTGCAGCCTTTGCTTCTTCTGCAAAAACAAATGGAGCAAGCAAACAGACAAAAGTTAGTGCCATTAAAATTACAGAGATTATTATTCTCATCACTTTTTCCTCCTTTCTTTCAAACTCGTATTTTAATGTCCTTCTTCTACAGCGCCGGCAAGATATAGAGTGGTAAGAAGGACAAAGACAAATGCCTGTATCAGACTGACCAGCGTCCCAAGTCCGAGTATAAGAATCGGAATAAACAATGGGGCAAGCGTTGCAAGCACACCGAGCATTATATGCTTTGCCGCCATGTTCCCGAAAAGCCTCACCGAAAGAGTAACAGGCCTTACAAGATGGCCGATAAATTCAATTATAAACATGAGCACCATAAGTGGCAGCGCAAATATAGAGCGCACAGGGCCGAGGAAATGATTTAAGTATTTTATCCCGTGAATCTTAATGCCATAATAATGTGTTGCCAGAAATACAGGGATAGCCATCGCAGCATTTGTGTTTATATCGCTGGTGGGCGATGCAAATCCAGGGATGAGACCCATAAAATTGCAAAGGAGTATAAACATGAACAATGTGCCAATCAAAGGGAAAAACGTCTTCCCCCAGTGATGACCTACGTTTTCTTCTGTGAGCTTAAGGAATGTTTCAACAACTACCTCAATAAAATTCTGAATTCCCGTCGGCACCATTCTGAGAGAACGCCTGATGACAAGCGCAGCTGTTATAAGAATGACAGACGCAAGGACTGCGTAAGTAACATTATGGGGAATCTTATTGGGATCAACAATCGCATCCATTAAAAGAACTTCGTGCATGCCAGCTGCCATAAAAGAGCCTCCTCTACGAGTCATAGACTACGGGGGAAATCGTTGCTATGTTAATTAAAATTCCAATTCAAAGTCAAGAATTTAGCAAGCTATATATTATATAAAAAATTTATGAATCTATAATGCGCGTACTGTAACAATCCTCTCTATGCCGGCATAGTCCTTAATCACAGAGATGTTACAGAAACCGTTCTGCATGGCAATCACTGACACTTCCTCTGCCTGCCCTTCGCCTATTTCAAGGAAAACGGCTCCGCTAAAAGCAAGGAATCCGCGCGCCTCTGAAAGTATCGTTCTGTAATAGCTCAGCCCGTCCTCGCCGCCGTCAAGCGCGTTGCGAGGCTCCCACTTGTTTATCTCAGGCTGAAGATTCGGCATGTCACCGCTTCTGATATAAGGAGGGTTTGAGACAATCACGTCAAAAGTTAAAAGTTGACTAAGCGGCTCAAATAATGAACCCTTAAGAAATGTTACATTCCTTATAGCGTTAAGCTCTGCATTCTCATTTGCATACCTTATTGCATCTTTTGATATATCAGTCCCATATACATCAGCCTCCGGAAATTGCTTC
>JACRGY010000091.1 GCA_016212165.1 Nitrospirota bacterium | reverse complement strand
CGTTCTTGTCGGGTACCAGTATTTTTTTATAAAACCCGTGCCTCCAAAACCGGTGAAAGAGCAGGCAAAGACAGCACAGCCAGAAGAGAAAAGGCAGGAGGCTGCAAAGCCTGTTCCTGTGATTCCTTCGATGCCGGCTGTGCCTTCCGGAGAAAAAGAGATTAAGGTTGAGACAGACCTGTATTCCGCGGTATTCTCGTCAGCAGGCGGGACAATAAAAAAATGGGAATTAAAAAAGTACAAAGATAAAGACGGCATGGCCGTCGTCCTTCAGAAAGGCCAGGGCGTAATTCCGGCTATGAGCATAGGGTCTAAAAATGATTTTAACCTTTCAAAAGTAAATTTCAGCGTTTCAGGGAAGGACATTAACCTTGATAAAAACTCAAAAACAGGCTCTGTTGTTTTTGAATACGCGGCCCCTGAATACTCAGCAAGAAGGACTTATACACTTTATTATGACAGCTACAAGTTTGACCTTAAAGATGAGGTTACGGGTTTTCCTGAATACTGGATAACATCCGGACCTGATTTCGGAATTCATGACAGGAAAGACGAATCAGCGCATCTGGGGCCTGTGATACTCAAAGACGCGGACAGGATAGAGCTGGATGCAAAGAAACTGAAAGAGGCCAAGAGCTATCAGGACGGGCTGAAATGGATTGCTCAGGAGGACAAATATTTTTTTGCGGCTGTTGTGCCTGTGACCCGGATGGATGAGGCAAAGGCATGGAAGGTTCAGGACGCATCTATAGTTGCATTTAAGGGAAAGCCCGGAGTTAATGATTTTATTGTTTATGCCGGGCCAAAAGAGCATGATAAACTCAAGGAATTGAATCTCGGGCTTGAGCATATTATTGATTTCGGTTTTTTCTCCATCATATCAAGGCCTTTGTTCTGGCTCCTGAAAAAATTCTATGCAGTTGCCGGCAATTACGGCTGGGCCATAATCCTGCTCACCATAATTACGAGAATTCCCTTTATCCCATTGATAAACAAAAGCCAGCAGTCAATGAAGAAGATGCAGGATATACAGCCAAAGATGGCCGAGATAAAGGAAAAGTACAAGAAAGACCCGCAGAAGATGCAGAAAGAGACGATGGAGCTTTACAAAAAATATAAGGTAAATCCACTGGGCGGCTGCCTGCCGATGCTCCTTCAGATCCCTGTATTCTTTGCGCTTTACAAGATATTATCCATAGCCATTGAATTAAGGGGCGCGCCGTTCATGCTCTGGGTAACTGACCTGTCGGCAAAAGACCCGTATTATGTCCTCCCGATTGTTATGGGCATAACAATGGTCATCCAGCAGAAAATGACCCCTTCAACAGCAGACCCGAAACAGCAAAAGATAATGATGCTTATGCCGGTTATCTTTACATTCATGTTTCTGAACTTTGCCTCAGGCCTTGTGCTGTACTGGCTTATAAACAATATTTTCGGAATCATTCAGCAGTTCTACGTGAACAGAAAAATGGCAAGAGAAACAGCGTAACGACCTAAAGAACCCGATGGTAAACAGCGTATTGAAAACCAAAACGGGCTTATCACCAGGGGGGTGATTTTTTTGTAATCCGAAGATTCCGGGCAAAGGGTGGGCGTTGAAGTTTTGCATCGCGTAAAAAGAAAGGCAAGGGGTCAGAGCTTCATTCTTCACAGAGATGTGAAGAATGAAGCTCCGGCCCACGAATTCACTCTACAATTTTCTATCTTCCGCGGCCGCCACGAGGGCTACTGCCCATACGCGCAGCATTGCTAGGCCTGTGCATGTCTCCCTGGCCCTTGCCAGCTCCGACACCCGCTCCGTGGTCTCTAACACCTGAATTCTGAGCTGTTTTTTCACGGTTGTCTCGCCTGTCTCCTTTGTTATCGCTAGGCCTGTGCATGCCACCCTGGCCCTCGCCGGTTCCGACACCGGCCCCATGGTTTCTGACACTTGAATCTTGGCCTGCGCCATGACTGTTGTCCCGCCCATCTCTTTCGGAGTCGCCCAAATACCTTCTGCCGTCGTCTCCTTTGCGATGATCCCGGGGATCCCTGCGCCTATCGCGTTGCTCTTCCCCAGGGTCGCGAATATCCCCTCTGCGGTCACGGACATGATCCATACGGCCGTCGTTATGCCTTGCATCTCGGATATCTTCTCGTTTATCCCTTATATCCTCACGGCGGTCACGAATATCCTCTCTGCGGTCACGGAATGTTTCCATTCTGCTCTTATCAGGAGGAAGGGGCCTTCCATATCCGGCGCCAGGAGGATTGCCCGGGCCAACACCAGGCTGGTTACGGTCAGGAGGATTGTATCCCTGCGGGTTAATTCCTCTTGGAGGCAACGCCCTGTCTTTGCGTGCATCTTTTATATCGGATTTTAATTCTTGCCTTGCCTGGTTTAAATTCTGCAGATCTTGCTGCTTTTCCTTAACATTTTCCTCGCGCGTGGCTTTCAATTGTTCTCTTAATGATTTTGCTTTTTCATGATCACCTGACTGAACAGCCTCGCGTATTTGACCGCGCAAATCCTTTTCTTCTTTTATGGCGGTCTGAGAGTGACTTTTATTAGCCTCCCTGTCCTCTTTAATCTGCTGCACATCCGAGGAAATTTCCTGCTTCCAATCTTTTTTGCTTTCCGTATCACTCTCCGCAACCGCGGCATTAGAATCTGTGGAAGTCCCCTCTTGCGCAAAAACATTTGCCGAAAAAATTATCCATAACCCGACACCCAAAATACCTAGTACCCCCAAAAACCGTTTGCATGTTTCCATGTTTTCCCTCCTTCACGAATATTCATATCCGCATCTCTCACGTAACTTTCTCTCTTAATCTTCTTTTGACTGCGATCCGATTATTCCTCCTTTTCGATTATTTCTTCTATCTCTTGTTTATTAAACCCGCCTTCAGGTAAAAAGTTTCGCCCATAATAAAAAGGCAACCTGTTTCCAGGTTGCCTTTTGTTTCAAGCAACCGAATTTTTATCTTTTATAACGGTCGCGAGGACTGCTGCCGGGGTATCTGCCGCCTGATCCTGGTCCGCCCCCGTGACCCTGAGTACCTCTCTCTCTGAATTCAGGTCTTCGATCAGGCCTTTTCTCCGGTCCTTCTCCGGGACGGGGACGGTTCTCCATGCCGGTTCCTGGGACATCATGGGGGACAGGAGGGTTGTTATTCATGTCTCTTGTCGATCCGCGACTAGGACCTGCACCTATGCTCGGCCTTCCTTGGCGGTCTGGAACAGTGCCATGATCTCTTCTGTTTTCATGTCTGTTTCTTATGTCTTCTCTATGTCCTTGGATATCTTTTCTATGATCTATAATATCCTTTTTGCGATCATGGTTATCTTCTTTGAAATTTGGGGACCGCTCCCTGCCAGGAAGACTTTCTCTCTCACGATGTGGCTCTGGTCCTCTCACGGGCGGCGCTCCTGACATTCCTGGATCATTGCCAGGGCCGCCCGGATGCGTATCTCTTCTTTCCCTGAATTGACGCCTCAACTCTTCCCTTTTTTCCGGGGGAAGGCTTTCAAAACGTTTATATCTTTCTCTTAAAACTTCCCTTTCTCTCGGAGGCAGTTTGTTGAATTCCTGGTAATTACCCCTTATCTTGTCCTGTTCCTCCTTAGGCATGCCTTTAAATCTTTCGGATTCTTCTCTTAACTTCTGCATTTGCCCTGTACCCAGCCTGCTTGCCCTTTCCCTTATTGCCTGGCGCTCTTGCTCAGAAAGACCTTGCCAGCGTCTAAGGTTTTCCTCATAAGCATTCCCGGATACATTTTCCACCTGGGCAGCATCTGTCCCTTTCGCTGCCACGGCCCTGGCCTCTTGCGCAGATACAACTGAACCGAATAAAAATACTGTGATTAGTTGAAAGATAAGCAGACCAATGTTCGTTTTCATCTCTGTCTTCATACTTCTTTTAAGCTTAGCCTTTCAGATTTTCAGCAACATCGAGCTCGTTTAATAATTTAACGTTCTCTAATAAATCTATATTCTCTAAAATATCCAGATTTTTAATTATCTCTTCATCACTCACTAAAGTTACCATGTTTCCGGATTCGGAAGGTATTGGCTTAGCCAACTTGTTTTCCATCATGGGTTTATCCGATTTGTCTTTCAGTATCGGTTCTTTCCAAAATAAAAGAAATGTCAGCACTGCTATAAGAAAAACAGTAAAAACAGGAACAAGGGGACGGAGAATAAATCGAGGAAACCCGTACGTAACCCTTTCAGTCTTTGTTTGCTCTGAACGAATCCTTCGCATCAAAGATGGGGTAAAATCATCTTTTAACTTTGGCGCAACATAATTATCCAGCATCTGCCAGGATTGATGAAGCAATTCCCTTTCCCTTTGGCAATGTGTGCATAGCTCAAGATGCGACTCAATTTTTTCTCTTTGTTTTCCAGGCAGATCCCCTTCTAAAAAGGGAACCAGCAACGCCTTTACTTTACGGCAATTCATTTTCTAAGCCCTCCACTTTATATAACCCGAATATTAATTAAAAGTTGCGCAAAAGGATTAATCATTTCCTGAAATAATCCGCCAGCCTTTCTTTTAAATTTATCTTTGCCCGGTGCAGAAGAGACTTTACTGCTTTTACAGAGCATCCCATTACTTTTGCGCTCTCTTCATACGAAAGCTGATCATATCTATATAAAATTAAAGCCATCTTCTGATTGGCCGGCAAGGAGTCTATTGCCTGTTTAACAAATAAAGCTCGTTCAGTATTCAACATTGAATCTAAAGAGGAAGGAGTGTGCGGATCGGCGATCTGCGGGGTAACATCGTCTTCTGACAGCTCAAAAGTATCATCCATTGATACCGTGTTTGGCTTATTTTTGCGTAATTCCTTAAGACATGTATTTTTGCATATGATATAAAGCCATGTAGTAAACTTCGCTTTCGGCTTATAACTGTTCTTTGCATAGTAAATCTTAATAAATACCTCTTGGGCGATATCTTCCGCCTCTTGATAACTGCCTAAAAACCTGTAGGCTAAATTAAAAACCCTATTCTTGTGGCGCTCCACCAGCTGCTCAAAGCACGACTCCACGCCGGACTGGAACCGCAGCATTAACTGAATATCGTCGTCAGAAAAATCCATTTTAGTTATTCAAATCAGCGTACAGCCTTTCTCTCCTCCGCTTCTTCTACTTTATATAACCCGAATAATACTTAAAAGTTGCGCAAAAATCATTAACTTTTAAACGGCACAAATCTGCCGAATCATTGTAACCCGGGTAGGGCGGTCAAAAATTTGAAAACAAGCGGGTATGGAATAAATTTCTTCCTTGCTGTCCAAAATAATTCATAACCGATAAGGCTCTCGTGGTAAGACAAGGGGGTTAGGCAGATTTTTCATCATTTTCAAATTCAGGCACCCCTCTGTTTCTTGTTAGTAAGTTATACTATATAATTATGTTTATTGACGACACGATAGCAGCTATATCAACCCCGCTTGGTGAAGGCGGGATAGGTATTGTCAGGCTGAGCGGCAAAGACGCATTTAAGATAGCAGGTAGGTTATTCCATTCGCCAAAAGGCAGGACTCTTTCAGCATCAAAATCCCACAGAATAATCTATGGCTTTGTAAAAGACCCCTCAACAAATGAGACTGTTGATGAAGTCCTTGTATCTGTGATGCGCTCACCGAATACTTACACCAGAGAAGACATTGCCGAGATTAACTGCCACGGAGGAATGCTTCCGCTAAGAAAGGTCCTTGAGCTTGTAATCAGGGAAGGCGCAAGGCTTGCAGAGCCCGGAGAATTTACAAAAAGGGCTTTTTTAAACGGCAGGCTTGACCTGACCGAGGCAGAGGCAGTCATTGACCTCATAAAGGCAAAGACAGATGAATCAGGAAGGATTGCCCTTGAACAGCTTAAGGGCAGGCTTTCTGAAAAGATTTTAAAACTGAGAGAGGCGCTGACCCAGATATGTACATTCGTTGAGGCATACATAGATTTTCCGGAAGAAGAGATAGAAATATCTTCGAAAAAAGAGATGATAGAGTCAGCAGGCTCAATCCTTGCGGAGCTGGAAGCCCTTTTGAAAACTTATGAGGAAGGAAGATTTTTCAGGGAAGGGCTTGGCGCAGCAATTGTAGGAAGGCCGAATGTCGGAAAGTCATCGCTCTTGAACGCCCTCTTACAAAAGGACAGGGCAATTGTAACAAATGTGCCGGGCACAACAAGGGACATTATAGAGGAATACCTGAATATTAACGGCCTGCCATTGAGGATAATTGACACTGCAGGGATAAGAGAGTCTCATGATATGGCAGAGAGAGAAGGCGTTAAAAGAAGCCTGGGGGCAATCGAAGACGCGGACCTGATTATCGCAGTAGTTGACGGGAGCGAACCTTTGAAAGATGAGGACTTCGAGGTCCTTGGTAAAATTAAAGATAAGAATGCGCTCATTGCGGTTAATAAATCAGACCTGATTAGTCCTGAAGAGCGGAAGGGTGTTGCTGATAGGTTCATTAATAAGGTGTCATTCCCGCTTGTCGGGAATCCTTCTGCGATTCCGAACAAGTCGGAAAGACTCCGGGCATTCATCCTTCGCAGTAATGCTACGGAGAACGGAAGCCGGAGTGACAAATCAGGTAGTAATTCCGCTCTATGTGATTACGCTTCACTGGTGATAAATATCTCTGCCACAAGGGGAGATGGGATTGAAGAACTTAAAGAAGCCATCTTTAACTCAAGCGTTAAAAACTGGAAAGAGCAAAAAGAAGGGATTATCATCACCAACCTGAGGCACAAGATTGCAATTCAGGCTGCTCATGATTCATTGGGAAATGCATTAAAGACGATGGAAGCCAATCAGCCGCTTGAAATAACAGCTATTGACCTCAGAGAGGCGCTTGACAGGCTCGGGGAGATTGTCGGCGCTGTGACAACAGATGATATACTGAACAGGATATTCAGTGATTTTTGTATCGGAAAGTAAGCCTCGTAGTTATTTTTAAATATCTTCCTACCCAAGAAGTTTTTGGGGGCAAAGGAAAAATTTATTGAAGTTTAAAAAACAAATATGTCTCAGGAACCTTTGCTATCGCGCTCTTTTAAATATGCGGCATCCAATCTGTCTTTCTCTCTGCCAGTGGCTTGTTTGTTTTTGATGAGATTTTCCTTTGAGAGAAACGGAATTTCCAGATTTTCAATTTTAATCTTTTTCTGAGTTTCATATGCATCTTTAAAGCTGACACCATCAATATGCGTAATAATATCAATTCTGCGCGGTGCCACCCCTATTTGAAAGACAATGCCTTCCTTTAGAAATGTATCCTCAGTAATATCAGAGAGAGGGGCTCCGAATGCTGACAGGGATTTATATACTTTTTTTGAGTTTTCAGAAGAGGCTTCTACCCATATATCAAAATCACCTGTGGCGCGCGGGTAGCCGTATGCACCCATAGCATATGCGCCAACAACGAGGAATCTCACCTCATTGTTTAATAAGCTTTGTAACATTTCTTTGTAATCTTTGTTTAACATTAAAACCGCTCAACGACCATAATTCTTCTGTAAGCTCCCACATAAACGAGATGCGCTCTGCCGGGGACATTTTAACAAAAGAGTCGTCTTTTTTTGACATTTTTTTGAGACTTGCCTGCTTGCGATCCACTTTCATCATGCTGATATTATATCATTATTTTGCGGTTAAATCCCTGAAAACCAGGGCAGTTTAAATACCCTTCCTGCGCCGGAAGTTTTTTGGGGGCAATGGGGAATGTTTGCAAAGGTCTTTTGAGGTTTAGCCTCGATAGAATCTTATAAAAATAGGCGCTGACCCTGTTTTCTATTTATCCCCCCAACGTGTGCCTGACGCGCCGCCTTTTGGCGCGTCGCTGTGGACCCGCAGGTTGGTACCTACTTTTTCTGTGATCCAAGAATCTTCTCTTCGGCTTTTTGCAGACTTCAATCTAACATTCAACCTCCCTCCGTGCAGCGTGAATTCAGGACTGATGCTTGGAACAGATCGTGTGCTGAAGATAAATAATTTGCACAGGGCCGTCTAATTCGTTATTAACGATTAACATGATTTTGTGATTTATATTTAAGACACATAGTTGTTCTTTTAGAATATCAACAGCAAATGCAATTTCACCATTTGGGTCTGCTAATTTGACTCTATGTGCAATGGGAATTAAGAGAATTACATCTTCGCCTCTTTTTTTGCTCTTTTCAATAATACGTTCGAGTATATCTTCTGCCATTTCTTTTCCTAAATTTGCCACATCGAAACATCTAATTTCTTTTTTAGGGAAGATTCTCTCCTTATCTTTATCTAAAGCTATAGATACATCTATCCTCAGTTCCTTTTTAGGCGTTTTTATTATTGCATCTTCAGGGCCGTTATCATAGCCCAAGTACGTTATAGTTATGTGCCGATTAATGGTCGTATCATTACTGATGATATAAGCCTCATCATCTTTGATGGTTCTTAGTAAATGCTTGAGCGGTATCAATTCTGAAACAAGCTTTGGTAATCTTTCAGATGCCTCATTTTGTATCTTTTTTTTAAGATGAGCCAAAACAGTTAAAGTATCGACGAAAAGTATAAACTGATAGTCCCTAACTTCTTTCCCAAAAAAAGATTCTTTTACCATAGCTTCAACCGTCTCTAAACTCAACAGTTTGGTTTTCTTATCTTCCTCCATATTATCTTTTAATCCTATGGAATAAGTTTTCTAAAAAATGTCCTGTATATTTAAGCATAATTGTTGTCATTATTCCGAAGATAACGAGATGCATGAGGGGCGCGGTGTAAGGCAAATGCCAAAACAAAAAGCGGTTATTACCGCGTTCCTCTCGATACCTTTGTTGTACGTTGGATTGCTTTTTATTTCCATGTCGTTTTTCCTAACACAACATAATAAAAACCTTTTCTGATCAGGACAAAGAATACGACAATCCCGAAAACAATAATTTTGCTTTCATCTGAACCAGTAGACAAAAGGCCGATTGAAGCCAAGCCTGCCAATACACAAGCGACAATATATATAACCTTTACGAATCTGAACCATGCTTTTTCTTGAAGAGGATTAACCTTTTTATTTTCTTCTTTGGATGCCCTCTGGTCTTCTTCTTGATTTACCTTTATGTATGAAGCGGGTTCACCGAATAACTCTATCGATACTGGATTTCTCTTCTTGTATATCTCTTCTTCTTTTGTAAATGCTTCTTTAATAAACACCTGAGCCGTTGCAGCAGGTTGAGCCAAATCTTCACTGGGAATGGTCACCGTGTTGTCACCATTGTGTTTGATAATATGATTAGGAATCAGTTTGTCTAATTCCACAAGTGTTTTAACTGCTGATATTGCTTTAAGTCTTGCCTGATGGAGCTCTTCTGTCAATAACAACCATTCCTTATAAAGCGATTCTATTTTTTTTATTCTTTCATCTTTATTT
>JACRGY010000093.1 GCA_016212165.1 Nitrospirota bacterium | reverse complement strand
ATGTCGACTCATCGCATCCTGGGGCTGAAGTAGGTCCCAAGGGTTCGGCTGTTCGCCGATTAAAGCGGTACGAGAGTTGGGTTCAGAACGTCGTGAGACAGTTCGGTCCCTATCTGTTGTGGGCGCAGGAGACTTGAGGGGAGCTGTCCTTAGTACGAGAGGACCGGGATGGACGGACCTCTAGTGTTCCGGTTGTCATGCCAATGGCAATGCCGGGTAGCTATGTCCGGATGGGATAAACGCTGAAGGCATCTAAGTGTGAAACCCACCCCAAGATTAGGTCTCCCGTGGAGTAATCCACCTAAAGGTCTGTGGTAGACTACCACTTTGATAGGCTGGAGGTGTAAGTGCAGTAATGCATTCAGCTGACCAGTACTAATAGGCCGTGAGGCTTGACCCTTATTTTTAATTTCCTTCTGTTGTCAAAGGCAGGGATAAAAACTGTTTAAAAAATAAAAATAGTTTTATTTCCCTCGACCCTCTTGCCAAATAATAAAAAAAGAGTAGAATTTAAATTAAGAAGAGATTTCTTAATTTTTTGTTTTAAGCTGTCAAGGAGCAAAATGAGAGAAAGAGATATATTTGAAGAAATACTCGATATAGGCAAGAGGCGCGGAGTTCTCACCTATGACGAGATAAACGACGCACTTCCCTCTGAATTTTTCTCCCCTGATGAATTAGAAGACCTGATGGACCTTCTGCAGGATATGGGCGTAAAGGTTGTAGACCACGAAGAAGGCGCCTCTGCCGAGGAAGAACCGGAAGAAGAGCTTGAAGAATATGAAAAGACAGAAGACCTTGTCCAGGCATATTTCCATTCAATGGGTGATATATCCATACTTACCAGATATGAAGAGACAGAACTTGCAAAGAGGCTTGAAGAAGGCAAGGAAATAATAAAAGGTATAGTTACCGCGCTGCCGATTTATAAAAATGGCGAGGCAGTGATCGAAGAAGATGAAGAGCCTATCCCTGAAGAGGAGAGGGCCGATGAACTGCTTCTGAGGACAATAGCAAGGCTGGATGAGCTGATGAGGGCTGTTATTTTGACAGACAGGAAGATTCCCAAGTATGGTTCTTTAAAAGAGTTCAAAAAAGCGATCAGCGAAAAGCAGAAGAAGCGGATAAATACCAAAAAACTTGAAGTGCTTGCAAAGGAAGTGCAGCAGGAATATAAAAAAGTTGAATCCGAGATCGGGATAAAGGTTGATGAATTTAAATCTCTCTGGGGCCGTATTTCAAAGGCAAGGGCGCTTGCCATGGAAGCAAAGAACGAACTTATAACCCGAAACCTCAGGCTGGTTGTTAACATTGCCAAGAATTATGTAGGAAGGGGTTTGCCTCTCCTTGACCTTATACAGGAAGGCAATATCGGCCTTATGAAGGCTGTTGATAAATTTAAGTATGAAAAGGGTTTTAAGTTCTCAACTTATGCCACATGGTGGATAAGGCAGGCCATAACAAGGGCCTTAATTGACCAGACCAAGACAATAAGAGTCCCTGTGCACATGATGGAATTTTATAACAGGGTGACAAAGGCATCCAGGGAGTTGACGCAGACACTGGGCAGGGAGCCTACAAATGAGGAGATAGCAAAAAAACTTGAGGTGCCGACACGAAAGGTCGAAGAGGTGTTTCGCGCCATACAGGATCCTATAGCATTACAGACACCGGTTGGCGATGAAGATACTGAGCTTGAAGATTTTATCGGTGATAAGAATAGCCCCTCTCCGTATTCTGATGCAGAGAGAAATGAGATATCAGAGCAGATGCAGCAGGTATTGAAAACCCTCACCCCCAAGGAAGAAAGGGTTATAAGGATGAGATTCGGTATCGGGGCTGAAAGAGACCATACCCTTGAAGAGGTGGGAAGACATCTCTCTATTACACGTGAAAGAGTGCGTCAGATAGAGGCCAAGGCGCTGAGAAAACTGAAACACCCGAGCAGGCTTAAGGCCCTTAAAATACTGACTACATAGCCAACAGCAAGTTCATAAGGGCTCATCGTAGTTAACAGTAAACACTAACAGCCATGAGCTGCTACTTTAAACCCGTTACCTGGTCTCCCACACTGATTGAGGATTCGCTTTTTCTTACAATTGCGGATGCAGTCGAACCCTTTAGATTTATAACCTGAATAACACCGGTGGTCCGTGATTTATTAAGCTTGTCAAAAGATATGGTTTTCAGCATGTCCCCTATTTCAAGCCCGTCGTTGCTGCCCTTGTCAATAAAGAGTATGTCATGGAAAGCGCTGATGCTTTTCATTTTTTGCGCCGCAACTATAAATCCGCTGACATCTGGTTTCCGATGTTCATCTTCTTCCATCAAAGGTTCGATTTCGTAAAAAGCATCGAGCAGATCCCCTGTGCGCATTTCACCGTAGGCTTTTGTGACCATTGCCTTTGTCATGCCATTTTCTGTTTCAATAACCTTTACGGTTCCGAGGACCGTAATGAGATAGCCCATCTTGTTTTTTGTCTTTGGATGCTTTATAAGGGCAGATGGGCGTATTACATGAAATTTATCGCCTGCATTTGCCTGGGTGTTTGTCTTTATATATAGGTAGTCATTCTCTGCAAACATAGACCTTCCTGTAGGAGCGCCGCTTATTTTACCGACATTCTCTATCTTTTTTGTAATATAATCTGTAATATAACCGCTTGCTATCAGCAGGTCCTTATCAGCAAGGTAGTTCTTTTTAACAGGTTCTATCTTTTTCTCAACTGCTTTTTGCGGCACTTCTTTCTTTTGCTCTTCCTTTACCGGTTCTGGTATCGCTGCAGATGCTTTTTCCGCTGTAACTTCTTCTAAGGGCTGTTCCTTTTGTAAGAGTCTTATGGGAATCTTTATCGTCTGAGCAGGACTTATTCTGTCAGGGTTTTTTATCTCAGGGTTTTCCTTCCATATCTTCGGCCAGAGAAAGGGGTCCTGTATTTCCTTTGTAGAGATATCCCATAGAGTATCACCTTCCAGCACTTTATATTCTTTATATTCCATTTCCTGGCTGTATGCTATAGAAAAGGCGAAAATAAAAATCAGACTGAATAAAAAAGTTGTAAAACTTATTCTTTTACCCATAGTTGTCTCCTTTGCTTTAAAGTAATTCTGTAACATTATATTACAAATTCAATTTTCTTGCCATATTTTTTTGCAGTTCTGTCAAGCCAAAATAGAAATGTCCTGTTTCTACCAAAATAGAAATGTCCGGTTTTTATGCCGCCGCCTCGATTGGGTTTTCTCGGTGGTTATTGTGCCCCATAAACCCTCTTATATTGAACTTCTTCCATGGATGCTCT
>JACRGY010000089.1 GCA_016212165.1 Nitrospirota bacterium | reverse complement strand
ATCGTTACACCTACTTGAAAAGATTATCAATATCCTCATCGCTTATCTCCGCAAAAGGCGAGTCTGCTGCTTTGCCGCCTTCCACTTTTTCTTTTTCTGCCTTGCTCGTTATCTCATCAAATATTCTTGCAAGGACTTCCGCGGTCTTCTTCACCCTGAGCCTTACAAGCCCGAGTGAAGACCTCTGGTCAAATATCACAACAAGTATAACTCTCTGTCCAATCAATGATATATGGATGTTGTCTTTTTCTCCTTCGTGAAAGAGAATTGTGAATTCCTTTTCTCCAAGAAGCCTTGCAATTCCCCCCGTGGCTGCAATGTTGCCGGCTGTAAGCGAGGCCAGGGATGTGGTATCAATATTGTGGGTATCTCCTGCAGAGGCTATAAGCTGGCCGTTTTTATCCACAAGGAAGACAACGTTTGCATTTGCCTGCTGGTGAAGTCTCTGGAGTTCCTCGTCAATCTTCTGGAACTCATTATCATACATTACAAGATCAGAACCGGCCATCCCTCTGTCCTATCTCCTTTTAAAACTTGTTATACCTGTAATCTTGCTACAGAGTTTTTTATGTCATTCCCGCTAAAGCGGGAATCCAGAAACCCTGAAAAGAACTGGATTCCGTGTCAAGCACGGAATGACAAAAAATACGGGACAGGTGATTTTAAAGATCTTCTTAATAAGGGGGGAACCTGGCCATTGATGTTTTTTTAACAACTGGGTAAACTTAATCTTCATGAAAAAAAGACTGCAGGGCATCTTACAGGAGACATTTAAAAGCCTTGGGATTTCTTTTTCCGGGGTAGATATAGAACTGCCTAAAGAAGAATCTCATGGAGACCTTGCAACGCCTGTTGCAATGTCATTATCAAAAACTCTTAAAAAACCGCCGAGAAAGATTGCAGAGGAAATAATACATTCCATCTCAGAAAAAGATACCTTTGAGAAAATAGAAATTGCAGGGCCCGGTTTTATCAATTTCACGTTTTCAAAGGCATATTTATATTCAGAGATGAAAGCCCTTATGAGAGATGGTTTAGTATTTTTGAGGTCTGATATAGGGAATGGCAGGAGAGTTCAGGTTGAATTTGTAAGTGCCAATCCAACAGGCCCGTTACATCTTGGGCATGGCAGAGGCGCTGCTGTTGGGAATGCGTTATCCAATCTTCTGAAGGCAGGCGGATATAAAGTGGAAAAGGAATTTTATGTAAATGATGCAGGCAGACAGGTGAGGCTGCTGGGCATGTCTGTATTCGCAAAATATAAGCAGTTGTCCGGAATGGATTATCCTTTCCCTGAGGATGGCTATAGGGGTGACTACGTAGAAGAACTGGCAAAAGAGCTTAAAATTGCATATGGAGAACAATTTCTGGAAATGGAATTCAATGAGGTTGCAGAAACATTCATAGATAGTTCATACAAAAAGATGCTTGCCCTTATTAAAAAAGACCTTGAGGATTTTGGGGTTTACTTCGACTCGTGGCAGAGTGAGCGCGGACTCTACGAAGAAGATGAAGTGCAGCAGGCAATAAAGGATCTGAAGGAGCGCGGATATATCTATGAAAAAGAAGGCGCCACCTGGTTTGCATCAACAAGTTTTGGCGATGACAAGGATAGGGTCATAATCAAAAAAGACGGCGAATATACATATTTTGCTCCTGACATAGCATATCACAGAAAAAAAATTGAGAAAAAATTTGATGAGCTCATAGATATATGGGGAGCTGACCATCATGGATATATCCCGAGAATTCAGGCAGTTATCCAGGCGCTGGGCTATCCAAAGGAGAGCCTCAGGGTTTTGCTTGTTCAGATAGTATCGCTTCTCAGGGGCGGCAAGCCTGTCCAGATGTCAAAAAGGGCAGGAGAGTTTATAACGCTGAAAGAAGTGGTTGAGGAGGTCGGCGCAGATACAACAAAATTCATATTCCTCACGAGGCGCCCTGACAGCCATCTTGAATTTGACCTTGAGGTTGCAAAGGCCCAGTCAGCAGAAAACCCGGTTTTTTATGTGCAGTATGCAAATGCCCGCATAAACAGCATATTTGCTCATGCTAAAGAGCAGGGGATTGACATTGATAAACTTAAAAATACGGATTTGAGTTTATTAAATACCCACGAGGAGCTAAGGATAATTAAAAAACTTCTTGCCTATCCAATGGTATTTGAGGGCGCTGTCATTGCACATGAGCCGCACAGGATTACATTTTATCTCCAGGAGCTTGCAGGTATATTTCATCCTTACTATCACAAATACAAAGTGGTAACGGCTGACATGAATCTTACTCTGGCAAGGCTTGCACTATGCGAAGCCATAAGGATTGTCCTGAAGGATGGGTTTGAGATATTGGGGCTGAGCGCTCCGGAGAGGATGTAACTGGATTTATACAGCATGGTTGGTATAAAATATTTCCTATGATAAAGAAGACAGAAAAAATATGGATGGATGGAAAGTTTGTAGATTGGGACAAGGCCAACGTGCATGTGATGACGCATACTCTTCATTACGGCCTTGGGGTTTTTGAAGGCATAAGGTGCTATGAGACCGGAAACAGCCCTGCTATATTCAGGCTCAAAGAACACGTTGAGAGATTGTTCAAGTCAGCACATATATTTATGCTTAAGATTCCTTATTCTCAAAAAGAAATTGAGAATGCAATTGTTCAGACTGTGAAAATAAACAAAATTAAGGAATGTTACATAAGGCCTATTGTTTATATCGGGTATGGAGCTATGGGATTATATCCCAAAGAAAATCCTGTAAATGTTGCTGTCAGCGCATGGCCATGGGGCGCCTATCTCGGGGAAGAAGGCCTGAAAAAAGGCATAAGGGTAAAGGTATCCTCATTTATAAGAAACCACGTAAACTCTCAGATGAGCAGGGGCAAGGTATGCGGTTACTATATCAATTCCCAGCTTGCAAAAAGGGAGGCCATCTCGTGTGGCTATGATGAAGCCCTGTTGCTCGACACAGAAGGATATGTATCAGAGGGAAGCGGTGAGAATGTGTTTATAGTCAGAAATAACAGGCTCAAGACCACGCCGTTAACCTCAATACTTGAGGGTATTACCAGAGACAGTATAATGGAGATTGCACGCGATAATGGTATCGAGGTAATAGAGGAACGGTTTACGCGAGATGAGCTTTACATAGCCGATGAAGCATTTTTCACTGGGACAGCAGCAGAGGTTACTCCGATAAGAGAAGTTGATGGAAGAACAATCGGGGCCGGCAAGCCAGGTGAAATTACACGGAAGCTGCAGTCTGTCTTTTTTGATATAGCAAAAGGCAGGAATAAAAAATATAAATCATGGATTACAAGAGTTTAAAGAACTAAAAGCTTCCGGGTAAAGAATAAAAAAAGCCCCGATAATATCGGGGCTTTTTTATTTGTGTCCTGAATTATTTCTTGTGGCACTTTCCGCAATTGTCTCCAGCCTGATCAAATGCCTTTTTGCCGTCATGACATGTTCCGCAGAATTCTCCTGCTTTGTGAGGAGCTGCTATCTTTGCTGAACCCTTTTTCATTGCAAATGTCTTTGGATGGCAATCATTGCACTTAGCGCCCTTCTCTGCATGTGTTTTGCCGTCAAATACAACCTTGCCTTGAGTTGCGCCTGCAAATTCAACAGTCTTTCCTGTCCCAACTGCCATTGCGTTACCAACAAATGCTACTGCTATCAGAAGTGTTAACATAATTGTAAGAACTCTCATTATTTTCACCCCCTTTCATAAAGAAGTTTTCCAAACAAATTCTAAAGGATACTAATCAAATTCTATGCCAGTAAATTATATTGGAATTTACAGCAATAAAATAAAGCCTTATCCTGATTTAAAGAACTTGTTCCTATTTAGGGATATGGAATTAGCTCAATATATCAATATTTTACCTGGCTGTCAAGAGGAAAATAAATTCCTGTCAAGCCAAAATAGAAATGTCCTGTTTCTACCAAAATAGAAATGTCCGGTTTTTATGCCGCCGCCTCGATTGGGTTTTCTCGGTGGTTATTGTGCCCCATAAACCCTCTTATATTGAACTTCTTCCATGGATGCTCT
>JACRGY010000090.1 GCA_016212165.1 Nitrospirota bacterium | reverse complement strand
GTTCGCGAGAGCTTTGGCAGGACACCTACAGAGGCGCTTGAAAGCTTCCTGTTTTTAGCATCGCAGATTCCTCACCTTGAGTTCTATATGCCGCCGTCAATATTTGAGGAACTCCTTAATTTCATAGAACCTGAAAAAATATCGGGAGACCTGCTCGTGGTCCTTCAGCAAAAACCTCCCAAGAAACATGAGCTTACATGCCCTGCATTTCTGCTCTATGAATTGATAGAAGACATTAGAGAGAGGATTAATAAGGGGCTCAGGGTGGCAGAGAAAGCTGTGAGAGGCGTTTCAAAAGCAGGCGAAGAAGATATTATTAAGGACATGAGGAGAAAATACAGAGAGGCTTTGAGGGAAGGCATTATTGACAGCAAGGAAGATGTGGACCTTATCCTGCTTGCGAGGGAGCTTGATGCGTTACTGGTGACTGCAGATCAGGGGATAATAAAATGGGCTGAGAAATTGGGGATTAAATGGCTGGTGTCTGCCAAGTTCAAAGAATACCTTCAAAGCTCCATCAAAAAAGCCGAAATGTCCGCAGCGCACTAAGCCGGGAATTTTTGCAGGGCACTGCATCTGTCTTTCGGCAATATTAAACTATCTTTTTTAAAGTGCAGGCATTGTGCAATATACCAAGCTTTTATCTGTCCCATGCGGTGGCTATCCGCTCCACTTCGTGTCGTCTTCAGCCCCCATTCTGACAGACCCGTGAATCTTGCCTCAATCCAGCTGCAGCACCCTGATAGTTTTTAATGTGTTACTTTCCGATACAGAAATCGCTGAATATCCTGTTCAGGATATCATCAGTTGTTACGGCGCCCACAATCTCTCCGAGCCTGTCAAGCGCATCCCTGAATTCAATTGCAATTATCTCAAGCGGCTTGTCAACTTCAATTGCCTTCAGTGCATCCTTCAGAGAATCATAAGCAGCCTGAATTGCAATCTTATGCCTGAGGTTCGTAATAATAACCCCCTCTTTCTGCTCCTTCCAGTTTTTAACTGAGGACTGGAATATAATTTCTTTCAGTTCCTCCAGCCCCTCTCCGTATTTTGCGGATATCTTTAGTATCTTGGAAGCATATGGCGCAAGCCGTGAAACAGTGTTTTCATGAACTTGCAGGTCAGACTTATTGATAGCTATTATTGTATTTTTATCTTTTGCTTTTTCGATTATATCTATATCTTCATTCTTCAAAGGCTCACTGCCGTCAATTACCGCTATTACCAAATCCGCATCTTCCATTGCTTTTATGCTTCTTTTAACTCCTTCTTTCTCTGCCATGTCATGCGATTCTCTTATTCCTGCTGTGTCAATTATGCGAAGCGGCAGGCCGTTGATATTCAGATATTCTTCAATTGTATCCCTTGTTGTGCCGGGCGTATCTGTGACAATAGCCCGGTCTTTTTGAAGAAGCGCATTAAGGAGCGAAGACTTTCCAACATTAGGCTTTCCAACGATTGCCGCTGCAAGCCCTTCCCTGAAAAACCGGCCTTCATCGTAACTTTTTAAAAGCGACTCAAGCTCTTTCAGGATTGTCGCTGCTGATTCAATAATCTCCTTCTTCGATGCAAGCTCTATGTCCTCTTCAGTGAAATCTATGTAAGCCTCGATGAAAACGCATATCTTTATAAGCTGCTCCCTCAAGTTCAGGATCTTTTCAGAGAGCCTGCCTCTGAGCTGTTCAAGCGCAATTCTTCGCGACTCATCTGTTTTTGCCCTTATGAGGTCAAGCACTGCCTCTGCCTCGCTCAGGTCCAGCCTTCCGTTTAAGAAGGCCCTTCTTGTGAACTCTCCGGGTTCGGCAAGCCGCGCCCCGTTTTTAACTGCAAGCTCAAGCACATCTCTCAAAGGGGACATCCCGCCGTGGCAGTTTATCTCTACAATATCTTCTCTGGTGTAGGTATTCGGCGCGCGCATTATTGAGACAAGAACTTCATCCACGGTCTCATTCGTTGACGGGTCTTTTATAAAGCCATAGATTATTTTGTGAGAGGATGAATCGGAAAGAGATTTGCCTTTTGAGGAATGAAACAGCCTGTCAGCTATTTTTATTGCGTCTTTTCCGCTTAATCTGACAATGCCGATTCCGCCTTCTCCGGCAGGGGTAGAAATGGCGGCTATTGTGTCGTCCTGTGACATCGAAGTTAAGAGTTAAAAGTTGAAAAGTGAAGGAGCCACATTTATCTTAATTTTAAGTGTTGCGTTCTTATTTTTCAGCTTTTTCTTTTGACAATTTTCTGTTCACATAAAACTGCTGAGCAATTGAGAGTAAGTTGTTCACAAGCCAGTAAAGAACAAGCCCTGACGCAAAATTAAGAAACATAAATGTAAATATGATTGGCATGAGCATCATCATCTTCTGCTGGGCAGGGTCGGCTGACGACGGCGTCATCTTCTGCTGGATGACCATTGTAATCCCCATGGCAATCGGCAGCGGACCCACAGCGAAACCT
>JACRGY010000088.1 GCA_016212165.1 Nitrospirota bacterium | reverse complement strand
CAATACCACGAATTCATTAGATGGAATGTTTGCCCATTTGAAAGAACTCCTGCGAATCCATCGCGGTCTGAAACCTGATCTCAAGTACAGAATTGCACGTGCAATCCTTCAAAACAGACCCACTAATTTGTAATTATGCCTGAAATAACGTTCACGGCTTTATATCTTGAGGGACGTTCTGTCGAGGAGTATGCAGATAATAACGCTGAACTATTTAAGCAAGACTTCAAAGATGTAGCAGAAAGTTTCGGTAGAGACTTATCCAGTGGTTATATTTTTTGAAGAAACGCACAACCATACTCTGCACTTGAACAAGTGCCAAATGAAAGGAAACAAAATAAAAAAGGGGCGGTGTCGGCAGACACTGCCCCTTTTGGGATTGAATTAGTTATTAAACTGGCACTGCCTTTTCAGTCTCTTTAATCCATAAAAGCCTGGAGCCGTTTATAACAGATGAATTGAGCGATTCAATCATCTCCTGTGGGTTAACATCAAATCCTTCTTTTTTCTTGAACGGCTTCAACGTTACTTTTGCCTTTACCTTTAAAGCCTTCTTTATGTCTGAATCCTTTGGCTCTTTGACTGCCTTGCCTGCTGCCTTGGCCACCCCACTGAAAATCTCTCTGTGAGACATTGCCTCTCCTGCCGGTTCAACTGCCTTGCAGAGGCATTTAAGCCTTCCGAGATAATCCACCATCGTGCCTGATGTTTCAAGGAATGCCGCTGAAGGAAGCACTAAATCCGCCTGCTTTGCAAGTTCTGTCATGTGTGAATTCTGCACAATCAGAAAATCAGCCTGAGGTTTTTTATTCAAAGGCAGTTCTCCTATGGCATACAGGACCTTTATCCCGCCTTTAACCATTTCCATATAAGATTTCCCACTGCCGGCAAGCCCCATTAAAACAACGCCTTTTGCATTGCTTTCGATGGGAACCGCTACAGCCGTGCCTTTAATCATTGCCAGATTTGCTGACGCATCATAAAGAGAAGGCGCAGACAGAATCAGGGGATTTGCCGCTCCAATGAATAACTCCGCAGCCTTAACCGCATCATCCGAAGGGTCAACAGATGCCAGGGCATGGACCATCTCCTTGGGAGCCTTGGTGCCCTTTGATATGGCGGCCTGGGCAATCTCCGAGAGTATTTTTGCTTCATCTCCCTTAATATTGACCGTTGCAACGGACGAGATATTTGCATCATCTGAATTTATAACAATCAGTTTTGCTCCGGAATTCACCTTTTTCCTTACAAGCGCATCGAGCGCCGGCAGCACCCTTTTCCACTGGCTTGGATTCAGGCCGGCAAGGATAATCAGGTCTGCTGCCTCAGGGTCTGCGCTTTCATTTACCAACGAATCGGCATCAGCATAAAGGCTGACAGTCGTATCAACATTTTTTGTTTTAACGGCATCGGCAAGCTGTTTTAAGACCAAGGCATCTTCATTAAGGATTCCGGCTGTGCTTATAAAACCTGCATCAGCACCTGCCTTTTTGAGTTTCTCTGCAGCAATATGAAGGGCATCGTCCCATGTTGTTTCTTTAAGTTCATTGCCGACTCTTTTCATCGGAGCTGTAACCCTTGTCTCAGCTTCTATGCAGTCAAACCCAAATCTTCCATAAGCGCATATAAATTTCTCAATTGAGCCCTCTAAGGCGCCGGAATTTATCTTTGCAACACCGCCGTCCTTTGTGCTTACGGTTATGTCACAGCCGTTCCCGCAGAGAAGGCATACTGAATTTGTTTTTTCGTATTCCCATTCCCTTCCTTTTCTCCACCTGTCAGCCTCGAGAAGGGCATTAACAGGGCAGGCATCAACACAGCTTCCGCAGAATGTGCAGGAAGATTCCTGTAAAGGTTTGTCATTGGCGGTGATTACCTTTGCTCCGACACCCCTTCCCATAAAGTCAAGGACATTTGTGCCCTGATGCCTGCAAACCCGCACACATCTTCCGCAGAGGATGCAGTAGTCAGGGTCGCGTTTGATACAGGGATTTGCCTCATCTGTCGGATAACCGAATTTTTTTCTTGTGAAATTAGATTCCTTAAGCTCAAAATCATAAGCGTATTTCTGAAGATTGCATACCCCTGCCTTTGTGCATGTCATGCAGTCCAATGGGTGCATTGAGAGGATAAGGTCAATAACGAACCTCCTGGTCTCCTGAATCTTTTCAGTCTTTGTATTTACGACCATGCCTTCTTTTACCCTGGTATTGCAGGCTATCATCGGAGCCTTGGCCCCTTCTATCTCTACAAGACACAGCCTGCAGGCGCCAATACCGGGCATGCCCTTCAGGTAACAGAGATTTGGTATATGAACCCCTGCAAGTTCAGCGGCCTCAATGAGGTTTGCGCCTTCGGGAGACTCAACCATTGTGCCATCTATTGTCAGTTTTACCATTTTTGCCATTTAATCCTCCCTCGCTTTATTGTCATTCCGCACTTGATGCGGAATCCAGTTCCTTTGTATAGTTCCCCTGCTTTCACATTAGCTGCGTCTGGATTCCCACTTTCGTGGGAATGACAGAACAGGAAACTATTTACACTCCCACCGGCTCTTTTGTTTTTACATCAACTATCACAATCGCTCCGGTCGGGCATACCTTTATGCATTCGCCACACTTGGTACATCTTTTCTGCCGTATCTCAAATGGCAGATAGCCGCTGCGATAGGTTTTTTTCTTTTCACCCTGTACTGCACTGTACTTGCATGCATCCTGACAGAGTCCGCACATATTGCATTTATCAGGAATAACCCTGTATTCGATTAATGCAAGGCATTCCCTGTCGGGGCATCTTCCCCCTACATGCTCTTTATAAGCACCGGGTTCCATCCATTCAAGAATGAATTTTGCCGTGTCTTTGCCTTTTTTACATCTTGAAGCTTCAAGCATTTCTGATGCAATCTTTTTTATAGCAAGAAGGTCGGCTTCAGAACCGCATCACTCAATAATATTTTTAAGCCTAACCTCTGTCTCGTAACAGCCCATCTCACACGGAAAACATTTGCCGCACATAGGGCCGGCTAAAAATTCTTCTATGTAATAGAGGGCCTTATTGACAGGGCATTTTTTTGCTGCCTCTGCCTCTTTTTTTATGTCCTCTACTTTTTTTTCCTTTACTTCGCTCATTTCTTCTCCAGTTATTTGTATTCAGCTATCAGCTAACAGCTTGTTTTTTTTGTTTCTCTATCTTCACTGCTCCAATAGGGCATGCGTTATAACATGCCTTGCATTTTGTGCAATAGTCCTGATCAATAAAGAATGACCTTGATGTCTCTTTTACAGCGTCAAACGCGCAGGCCTGTTTGCATAATCCGCAGAGGAAACACTGTTCGTGGTCTATGCTGAAAACACCCAGGCCGCTGCATGCCTTTGCCCTGCAGTATTTATCATGAATATGTTCTTCATATTCTTCCCTGAAATATTTTATCGTTGTAAGGACCGGGTTAGGCGCGGCCTGTCCCAGTCCGCACAGGGCGCTTCTTTTTATCTGTACCCCAATCTTTTCAAGTTTTTCTATGTCTCCTTCTTCGCCCTTGCCCGATGTTATCTTTTCAAGTATCCGGAGCATCTGATACGTGCCTGTCCTGCAAGGCGGACATTTTCCGCATGATTCCGACTGGCAGAAGGAAAGGAAATATTTTGCAACATCCACCATGCAGTTGTCCTCATCCATTACAACCATTCCGCCTGAGCCCATCATAGAGCCGACCTTTGAGAGCGAATCAAAATCTACGGGCAGGTCAAGTTTTTCCGCAGGGATACAACCGCCTGAAGGCCCGCCTGTCTGAACGGCCTTGAATTTTTTCCCTCCCATAATTCCGCCGCCGATATCGTATATTATTTCTCTGAGGGTTATACCCATCGGCACTTCAACAAGCCCGGTATTAACAACTTTCCCCGTAAGCGCAAAGACCTTTGTGCCGGGTGAATTTGGTGTGCCAATGCCCAGGAACCAGTCAGCGCCTTTTTCTATAATCTGGGGCACACATGCATAAGTCTCTATATTATTCAGATTGGTTGGATAACCCCAGGCTCCGCCACGAGGTTCGGAAAGCCTTGGCGGCCTTGGCCTCGGGAATCCTCTCTCACCTTCCAGAGAGGCTATCAATGCAGTAGATTCTCCGCATACAAAAGCCCCTGCGCCCTCTCTTATGTCAAGCGTAAAATCAAGGCCGCTGCCAAGTATATTCTTGCCAAGCAGTCCGAGTTCTTCTGCCTGCTTTATTGCTATCCCAAGGTTCTTGACTGCCAGAGGATATTCATGTCTAACATAAATAAGGCCATATTGAGCGCCTATTGCATAGGCACACAAGAGCATGCCCTCGAAAAGACTGTGCGGGTCTCCTTCCATAACAGACCTGTCCATAAATGCGCCTGGGTCGCCTTCGTCTCCGTTTGCAATAACAAATTTAATTTTGCCGGGAGCGCCCTTTGTATGCTTCCATTTTTTGCCTGCCGGGAATCCTGCGCCGCCCCTTCCCCTAAGATTAGCCTTGTCTATCTCATTTAAGACCTGGTCAGGCGTCATCGAACTCAGCGCTTTTTCCAGGGCTGAATAACCTCCGACAGCTATGTATTGGTAAATATTATGCGGGTCAATAAGCCCATTGTTTCTGAGAGCAATCCTGAGCTGTTTTTTATAAAATGGCACATCTGTCATTTCAGGGACAGGTTCACTGAGAATATCTTCCCTGTAAAGCCCCTGCCGATAAGGCATATCTCCGATAACTGTATAGTTTAATATCCACTTTGCATGTTCAGGTTTAACCTTCTGATAAAAGATTTCCTGCGGCTCTACCTTAAGTATAGGCCCCTTCTGACAAAAACCCTGACAACCTGTTTTCACAATTTCGAGATTTAATCCCTTTTTGCCTGCCTCCTCCTCAATAGCGCTCACGACCTTTGGTGTGCCTGAAGCTGTGCAAGCTGTACCGCTGCAGACCCTTATCCTCGGAGTATCAGGCTTAAAGGTCTCTTCTTTAATGCGTTTACTAAGATTTTTCAGGGCCTCTATATTTTTTAATTTTTCCATTATTTGCTTCCTTTGACCCTTTTAATTATCCCATCAACTTTCTTGGGGCTAAGGTCTCCGGCAACTTCCTCATTTACAGTAATAACAGGCGCAAGGCCGCAGCAGCCCACGCAGCCTACTGTCTCGAGGGTCAGTGATAAATCCGGCGTTGTCTCACCTTCTTTTATGCCGAAAGACTCCTCGATCTTCTCAAGCACCTTATCCGAACCTCTGACATGGCATGCTGTACCGGTGCATACGCACACGATATTCTTCCCCCTGGGCTTGAAATAGAAGTGTTTGTAAAATGAAGCTGTACTATAAACCTCTGACAGGGGTATATCAAGCTTCTTCGAGAGTGTATTTAATATATCCTCAGGGAGATAATTGTGTTCTTTTTGTATGCTCTGAAATGCATGAATAAGAACCCCCCTCTTTTTTTGGGTCTCTGTCAATATATCTTTAACATTGCCAATTTTTTCGTCTACATTAAGTTCTTCTACTTTCATTCAACCTCCAAAATATAGGTCATATGCGACTTATTGGACCTATTCTCAATATATTCCAATGTGCGGTTTTGCCGCTCTTTCAATCTCACGCCTTGCAGCCATATCCATTAATACCCTCTCGGCTCCGAACTTACCCGGCTCATATTTTTTAAGTTTGAGGGCTTCCCTTGCCTTATCAATATAATCAAGGGCCATTTCAAGTATTTTTTCGGGATCCGGTTCGAAATGTAAAGCGCCTTTAAATCTTTCAAACCATACTTCGGTCATTATCCTTGTAACCTCTGCGCTTGCCCCTACAGGCGATTCGCCGCCGAATATTACAGGAACGCCTGATGCTGCAAAATAGCATCCTATCGCAATCGCCTTCTCGGTTATCCATTCAGGAGCAATGCCAACAGCAGGCATGCCGCCTATCTCGTCAGAAAGCCCGCCTTCTGCTGCCATTGCAGTGGCAATGGTAAGAATCCTTGTGTTATCAACGCAGGAGCCGAGATGGAGTATCGGCGGAATGCCAATTGCCTCGCATACCTCTCTCAGTCCGGGGCCTGCATTTTCAAGCGCCATCTCAGGGGTTAAGAATCCTGCTGTGCCGCATGACGCTGAACTGCAGCCGGTAGATAAAACAAGGACATCATTTTTAATCAATTCCAGCGCCAGAAATTTGTGTACGCCCGTGGAAGGGAATCTCGGGTTATCGCATCCTGCCAGCCCTACAGCCCCTCTGACTCTGCCGGCCATAATAGCATCATTGAGCGGCCTGAACGACGCCCTCCATTTCCCGCCCTGCATGTACTCTATATATTCCTGTGAGAAGCCCGCAATCACAGGATACTTTTTCGTAATATGGCTCCCCCCTTTTTTCCTGTTCGGGAAATTATCAATCGCAATCCTTACTATCCCCCTCGCTACGTCTTTTGCCCTGTGTTCATCAAAGGGCACATGCTGCGCTCCGGGGATTTTTACTTTGTCGGACGTTGTTAAGACTTTGGTATGGAATTTTTTGGAAAGCTCGGTAATGGCAGGCATTATGCACTGAACATCAACGACCATTGCATCCACAAGTCCTGTCATAATGCCAAGTTCCTGATTTGTAAAACCTCCTGCTGTGGGGATGCCGTGCCTCATCATGACTTCATTGGCAGTACAGCACATGCCGCCGAGGTTTATTCCCTTTGCGCCCTTTGTTTTGGCATAGGCCAACAGGTCAGGCTCTGATACCACATCCACTATCATCTCGGCCAATGACGGCTCATGGCCGTGGATGACCAGGTTGACCTCGTCTTCCTTGAATATCCCGAAACTCGCCTCTGCCCTTACAGGCATCGGAGTTCCAAAAAGTATATCCGTTATCTCAGTGGAAATCATACTGCCGCCCCATCCATTTGAAAGCGCAGTCCTGAGGCCATGCGTCAACAGGGAGTCGGCATCAGCGTCCATCCCCATTGTAGTCCGGTCCATACACTCTGCGATCTCTCTGTCAATGCCTCGCGGAACAATGTCCCACTTTTTCCATCTTTCCTGGGTCTTTTGCGGCGCCCTTTTAATAAAATTAACAGCGCCCCTCTGGCGTCCGAAATCCTCTATTAATTTCAGGGCTACATCCTTTGCCACATCATTTACAGGCCTTCCTTCAAACTCTATATTAAGATACCCTGCAACCCTGTACAGTTTTTTTACATCTTTTATCTGAAAATCCTTTGCCTCTCCTTCGGCAACTGCAAGCAGAGTAAAGGCCATATCCCTGCCGTGGTCTCCGTGACAGGCCGTGCCTGCTGCTATCATCCTGACAAGATTTCTTGCCGCAACCACAGGGAGGCTTGCACCGCATACGCCACGTGCTTCCTCTTCGGCGTTTTTCCCTACAAGCCTGCACGGCCCCATATGGCACACCTTGCAGCATGCGCCTGTTTCGCCGATTGGACAGGGCTTGAGTTTTTCCGCCCTGTCAAAACAGGTCTCTATTCCCTGGGATTTTCCCCACTCAATTATCTGCTCTGCTTCTTTATTTCCACTTTTTACTGCCTTATCCATTGTTACCTCCACATCAGTGATTAGTGTCTGTGTTCAGTGTCAGTTTTTTGATGTCGGTGCCAGTTTTTAGTGTCTTTTATTTTGCTAACAATGTCACTATTCACCGACACTGACACTTTTTTATTATAACATCGGTTCCATTCCAAGCGCGGGGTGTCCTGCGCTCGTCAGGAATTCAAGTAATTTCTCTGAGTCCTCGGCAATTGTTTCATCAGCAATCTTGTCAAGAAGGTCAGGAACACCTTCGTCAGCAGCCCTTTTGTTGAATTCTTCTTTCAGGCTTTCCTTCAGGTTTTTTGTCATCCATACGATTCTCTTTATGCCGCCATCCCCATGAAGGAATTTCTTGCTGACTATGAAATTTCTTCCTATCCCCATAAATCCCGGGTTCTGGGTTCCTCCGCCAACGCTTCCTGCCAGCGTTGAAAACTTCATCCCCGCAGGCGTCATACCTGTATGGCCTCTCTGGACTATCATAATCCCGTTAGCCTCGGGAATTATTGCGACGATACACTCAAAACAGCCGCATGAAGTCATGGGATTTTCCATGATTGTATAAAGATTCAGTGTCTCAACTGCGCCGCCGGACGCCTTTTTCAGGTACTCATCAATGCCGCCATATCTTCCGAATCTTGCATCCAGAAGATCACCTTTTGCAATAGGCTGATTTCCGCCTGTAGGATCTATCTCAAAGGCAGCCTTTCCATCGAGCCAGTTGTAAGCCCCGCAAAGGCCAAGCCTTTCAGGGCTTATAACACATACATGGCTCGGTGCAAACGACTGACAGAGGAGACAGGAATAAAATGTATCAACTGCCTCGTCAGTAAGATTTCCAAGCCTGTGGTCGCGCTCCTTATATGCCTTTCTGGCCTCTTCCTGTATGGCAAGGACATCTTTTTCATCCACATATATTGTAACCTGAACCTTGTCCACGATGGACTTAAACCTGTGGTGTGACATTGTGGCCTGAACTATACCTATGTGCTCCAGGGTCAATCCGTCTTTTTTTGCATTATTGCTTATCCTTATCCAGTTAAGGTCACGCTGTCCCATATGCCACAGCCCCTGGGCCTCATTAAGGTTATGGTGTATCTTTCTTTCTATGATGGACTCGAAATCCTTCTGCATCTTTCTTCCAGCAACATCAATAACAATGCCAAGCGGCATTTGCCCGCCTTTTTCGAATCTCTCTTTCCAATTTTCGCCAACAATAACGACTTTATTGTCCTCTATCTCATCAAGTTCCTTCATCCTGACCCATTCAAATGCCGGGGTTCTCTGTCCTCCGAACTCGATGAACATATCCTCTTTCCTGATCCTCTCGCCCTCAAATGCAGGTCCGTAAGCGACGGGTATCGGAGGCTTTTCTATCGTAATTTTTAACCCCCTGACCTCTATCGCCTTCTGAACGATCTTGGCATGGTCGAATTCCTTGTCAACTTCTTCATAAATACATACTCCCGTCGGATGTATAACCGGCACGTCTGTATCGGCAATAGCCGGAAATCCCATATTTATGGCTCCAGCTCCAGTTGTCCATATGATCTCATTCAGCGGGCCGAGGACTATTGCAAAAGCAAAGACCCTGTCCTTCTGGTATTTGAGATGCTCTTTGTAATCACCGGGTTTTTTGCCTCCGAAGATCAGGGACGCCCTTATAGCCCAGTCGAGCGCGTAGAGCGTATGCTCTGTGTCAGGCCCCAGAGGGACGATCCTTGTATCCCATCCCAATTCCACACCTTTTCTCAGAAGCTGTTTTGTAACGCTGTTGCCGTTAACATTGCCTGAAAGGAATGTAAGTATGTTCTTTTCCTGAAGCTCCCTTATGATCTTTTCTGCTGTATCGTCATCAGGGGCGGCGCCTATAACCGCTGCAAATCCCGGCATTGTTCCGTCAACGAGCTGGATGCCCAGATTCCTCTGAATGGTATCTGTTATAAATCCGTTATAAACATAGCCGGTCTCAGGGTCTTTGCAAGGCTCAAGGCCGTTAATGTAACGAACAGCAAGCAGTATCTCTTCCGCAAAAAGCGTCGCCATTCCTGAATCAAGCGCTTCGCCAAGGTACGGCTTCCATAAATGCTCTTCAGGCTCTTCATGGAGCAGCTCCTTTGCCATGCTGAGAGCAACCTTCATGTCAGCCAGCGTCTTTACAGGGAAGGCCGTCATCGCATATATCATTGGAAGATAAAAAGCAGTATCGGGAAATTCGAAAGCGAAGTCCTTGCCCTTTTCAGCAATTGCCTTTTCGAGCATCTCCTCGGCCTGTTTGACCAATTTATGGCTGCCCCTTATGACTGCAGAGGCTATTAACTTAGACATTGTTACCTCCTGGATTTATAGTGTAAGTGTAAGTGGGCTTAGTGTAAGTTTTTAAGAATTTTCACTGCCACTAATCACTTGCACTTGCACTTGTTTTTTATGCTGTTCTTGCTTTTAAAAAAGCCGGCAATCCGTTTGCCTCTCTCGGGCCGACCGTTATTTTCCAGCCTTCGAGTTTTTCCTCGATAGACCCGCTTAATATCGCGACATATCCCGGGATTATCAACTCCCTGTGTTTCACCTCGTTCTCGATGCCGCTTTCTTTAATAAAGGCCGCTATCTTTGACGCCGTGAATTTGCCCGCCGCCCATGCGGTCAATACCGACAAGCCTTCACAATCCATTACTGCAAGCCTGCATGGGACCTTGCTGTTTTCTATTTCACCCGAAACAATAAAATATGTAAGAGAGAAATTTGTCGTAATCGTAAGCGGCGAATCAGGCGTTGCCTCTCCGATCTTGTATATTTTCTGCTCCACCTGCATAGGAACCTGCGGGTCTGTATATATATTTTGACGTAAAGTAAACATGGCAAGGTTTTTCCACTTCTCTATGCTGCTCAGCACGACTATAGAGGCATATTTTGCGATGCCCACCGCCGCAATAAGCGCCTCGTGAAGGCTGTCGTCTCTTTGCGCAAAATTGATAACAGGATAACCCAATGCCTTGAAGTTTTTCTTTACGGCAGCCCTTCTGATAAGGGTGTTATTCCCTATGATATCCTTTGCCTTTTTTGCGCCGGAATCTATGACCATATCTTCAACGCCAAGCGCTTTTATCTTTTCGGTTAATGTCGAAAGTTCGTCAAGCCCGCCTGCTGTTACGCCGAGGATAGCCTTTTCAGCCTTTGCAATATTTGCCATGGCCTCGGCATTTCCTGAATTGGCGCCAAATATAATGGGCCTTTTACCTGTAAAAATCTTTACTGCTGCCTCTGCAGATGCAGTATCTGCTGTTGAAAGTATTACAGGCACGTCCGGGGCCTTTGAAGAGATGAGTTTTGCCGCTGCCTCAAATTTACCTTTGTCGCCCGAAGCATTTGTAAGTGCTATCGCGTCAACCCTGAGCTTCTGCCCCACCCTGTCAAGTTCTGACGAGAGCACCTCTTCTATTTTCTTTGTAATATCGGATTCTGAAAGTGTATCTTTTATCTCAACTGCCAGGACGCATGGGTTCACAAACTTTTTGTCATGCCTGAAAAGCACTGTCTCTTCGCCCATCTTAACAGCCTTATCGCCTGTACCGAAGGTAATTGGCCTGACCGGAGGCGCTGATGCCTCTCCCAGTATTTTCTTTGCATCTTCTGAAACATCAGGGCATAAATCCAATGTCGCCTGCCTCTGTGCAAGCTTCATTGCAAAGGCCAGGCAGGTAGGATGTCCGCATTTCTTGCAGTTTGTCTTTGGTAATAATTTGAATATCTCAACGCCTGATAAAGCCATCTCTTCCTCCGAATTAAATTTTCAGTTTTTAATTGTTAATTTTCAGTCTAACAATTGACAACTTTTTTTATCTAAACAAGTTCCTCAATTACTTTTTCCACTGCCTCAACAGCCTTTGGGTGTCTCATTATAAGAAGTTCGGCTCCTGACATGAGCAATGCTGTTGCTGTTGCTGCTTCCCATGCAATGCCTCTTTCCTCTGCGTTGCCCCAGAGAGGCACCTCTGATTCAGGGGCCTGAGTCTCCTTTATCTTCCATACATACATGCCGACATCGGCAAGCATCGGCGGCTGCATAGTAAGGTCATTCTGTGTCAGCGCAGCGAGCCTTATCCTTTCCATAACCGAATACGTATATTCAAGTCCGTAACCCAATGCAGAGCACATAGGGTCTGTTATAAGCCTTTCCTTATCAAAACCCATCTGTGTTATGAGGATGTTAAGCTGTTTTGAAAGGTTTATGTCAAGCTCTGACATGGCTATCAATTTGTGGTTGTTCGCCATCGCAGCAGCAGCGATTGTCTTGTAATTGGCCTCCTGCGCCTTTCCTATTATGCAATTCTTGTCTTTTGAAGCCTCTGCGGCAGCTATAAGGACAGGGGCATCCTTTTCAGCATTATTGCTGCCAAGAATTATTAAAGGCACATTTATCGCTGAAAGCACATCCTTTACTGTCTTTGCGGCATCTTCGGGAGAGCGGTTTTCCCTGTCAGGATGCGTACCGATAAGCCTGAGGGCTATCGCCTTTGCCTTTAAGGTGTCCTGGCAGAATTTTGCCCATGTGACAGGGTCTCCTGACACACTGCTGTATGGTTTCTGAACATTTTCAGGCCAGTCTGCCGGAGGTATATCCTGTATCTCATACGCTATCAAAGGTTTGTTCGGGACTGTGCCCTCGAATGAGTTAAAGGGAAGAACATTTTCACCGCCAAAGCTGAGTGCATTTGCGCCTGTGCCTGCGTTTACCTGATAAACCTTACCTGAATAAGTTTCCTTGGGAGCAACAAAAGCCATTTTAGAACCTCCTAAAAAAAACAAATATAAGTCATATACGTCTTATATGACTTATTCTTACATTTCCAGATACGAATGAGCATAAAGGGTTTTACCCATAATGACATCAATCGTTTTTGTTATCTCTGCCATTTTTTTTGCGTCATCAATTTTCTTCCCCGCAAGAACATCATCAATCATCTTCTTCTCCTGCACGGCCTCCGCCATCTCATGAGCATCCGCAATAGCGGCAGTCAATCCGGCATTCATCAGCATTACAAAGTAGTGTTTGTTCAGAATCGGCCTCAGAGCCTTGGGACATCCATTGGATATATTGCTCAGCCCAACCACGGTCTTCATCGGCGGGTCATTGATTTCCTGGAACATCTTTACTGCCTTAATAACATGCCTTGCATGGTCCTGCGAGGTTGCAATCTGAAGAACCAGAGGGTCGAGATAAATATCTTCGAGAGGAACGCCATATTCCATTGCCCTCGCCATTATCTCTGCTGCTATTCCGGTACGCTCCTCTGCGTCGGCAGGAAGGCCGCCCTTCCCCACTGTGAGCCCTATAACCTGTGCATTATATTTTGCTCCGAGTTCGAGGATTGGAAATCTCTCGGGGTCATTGGATGTTGAATTAATTAATGCCCTGCCCCACTGATTATTATGGACTTTTAAACCTGCCTCTATTGCATTCGCATTCGTTGTATCAAGGCATATTGGCAGAGGAACAACTTCCTGAATTGTTGTGACCATCCACTGCATCAAATCCTCTCCGCCGTCTTCTGCAGGGCCGATGTTGGCGTCAATTATCCCGGAGCCTTCTTTCCACTGCCGGGTTGCAATCTCCTGTATAGGAGCCTTATCTTTTTTCATCATTGCCTCTCTTACCCTTTTGGCAATGATGCTTAATTTTTCCCCTATTATGAGCATCCTTTTAAGACCTCCTTTAAAGTGAATTGGAACTCTTTTACCCATGACCAGCAAACTGGAGGGAAGGTTATTCTATCACAAAATAAGGATGAGGTAAACAGATTTAAGGCGGTTTTTAAATTTTTAATTTTTATGAATCTATAAAATTTTTTATTTTCTTACCCCGGACAACGCATCACGGGCTCTTTCATTATGCGGATTTATTCTTAAAGCAAAATCAAAGGTCCTGCATGCTTTCTCAACAAGCCCCCTTTTTGTATATACTATGCCAAGCTCCGTGTAGTAATCATCATTAAAGGGTTCTATCTCGATCGCCTTTATTAATACGTCTTCCGCCTCCTTAAACATCGAAGTGTTTACAAGAGACATTGCAAGATAAAAATGATACGATGCCTTATCAGGGCTGAGATTTACAGCCTCTCTGAATATATTTGCAGATTCATTATACTTACCGCTCATGAATAGTTCAGTGCCTCTTTTATATAATGCATCAGGACTGCTCGCTTCGCTGATAGCATTCAACATAACCTCTTTACTGGTTTTGCTATAGTCAACGGGAAGCACTGATTCCACGCTGTTCAGGGCATATAAGACCTTTAGCGTCTCCAACTCATTTCCCTGAAGCCTTGTAAGTATATCCAGCACCCGGTTTTTACCGTCTATCAAGCCTATAATCTTGCCCTCTGTTTCATCAAACCTGAATTTCTTTAAAAGTTTGTTTGAATCAGGAGACAGCGCAAGGACAGTAGTAAGCGGCAATGCATTTCTTATCTGAGGGAAACTGTCCATTTTTTTTATTCCTTTATATATGAGAGTAACGGTATCGCTGTCAAGTTTTACAGGTTCGTCTATCCTGAAAGGCGCTTCCTCAAAAAAGAAGTGCCCGTCTTCCCATTTAAAAATGCTGAGCACAATATCTTCTATCTGACTTTTTACAGCGCTCTCTATCTCCTTCTGTGTAAGATAACCAAGCTCAACAAGGATAGAGCCATGACGCTTGCCTGTTTTTTCAAGCAGCCGTATGGACTCGTAATACTGGATGACCTTGAGCTTTCCATTTTTCAGGAGATGAACGCCGAGACATTCCTCCTCTCTGTTAGAAGTTGCAAAGATAATCTTTCCGTCTTTTATATAAATACGCTTTTCAGCAGGCCAGTTTTTAAGATAAACAGTTCCTGTCTTGCCGAAATTACTGATAGCCATAAGGACCTCAGGGAACCTGTAGTCCCTGAGCCGTTTGTATCTGCTGTCCAATGTCTCTGTCATATAATGTAATGAGCCTCTCTGGTTTTATATAGCATCGGCAATATTTGTAAAATCTTTAAAACAATCTTATTGTATAAGCCTGCCCTGTCAAGCCAAAATAGAAATGTCCTGTTTCTACCAAAATAGAAATGTCCGGTTTTTATGCCGCCGCCTCGATTGGGTTTTCTCGGTGGTTATTGTGCCCCATAAACCCTCTTATATTGAACTTCTTCCATGGATGCTCT
>JACRGY010000009.1 GCA_016212165.1 Nitrospirota bacterium | reverse complement strand
GTGAAAAGATAACCCTGAACAGAACCCGTCTCAACAACTCCTTCTGCCGCTATTATCCCGATTGCAACCGGAAGATCAAATGACGAGCCTTCTTTTTTCAGGTCAGCCGGGGCAAGGTTCACTGTTATCTGTTTGAGGGGAAAGTTGAAACCGATATTTTTGAGCGCAGCCCTTACCCTGTCACGGCTTTCCTTAACAGCTGCATCAGGAAGCCCGACCATAGAAAAATGAGGGAGCCCTCTGGCTGCAATGTCAACTTCAACATCAACAGGATGCGCATCAATGCCTATTACACTCGCGCTGAGGATTTTTGAGAGCATGATAAATTATATGTATAGGATGAAGGAAAAGCAAGATTCTCTTCATTTCTTTTTATGGCCGGCATATTGTAATTATTTTGATTTTCCTGTTATCCTTCCAAATATATTTATGATTCCATAATGGGGGACAAGGCATGAAAAAACAGTTTGTTCTTGACACCAACGTGCTCCTGCACAACTCAACCAGCCTTTTTGATTTTGAAGACAATGATGTGATTCTGCCTATTGAGGTCATCGAGGAACTGGACCGCTTCAAGAGGGACGCTGATGAAAAGGGGCGCAATGCCAGGCAGATCATCAGGGCCCTGGATGAACTTCGCACAAACGGCTCGCTTGGAGACGGCGTTACACTCGAAAACGGCGGAAGATTGCAGGTGCTGGTACAGAATACGTCGAATGAAAAACTGGAAGGGCTTGCGACAAATGTCATGGACAACCTGATTCTGCGCGCCGCCTATTTCCTGAGCAGGAATGGAGATAAAAAGGTAATCTTTGTTTCAAAAGACATTAACGCCAGGATAAAGGCAGACGCCATCGGCCTTGCTGTTATGGACTATGAAAAGCAGAATGTGAATTTTGATGAGATATATACAGGCAGGCGCAGCCTTTCTGTTTCAGCCGGAGCCATAGATAATTTCTATGCAGCGGGTTCTATGTCCCTGCCCGACAACATGGAGCTCTATCCCAATGAGTTTGTTATCATGGAAAATGAGACAAATCCAAAGCACACTGCAATCGGCAAATATCTGACCGCTACAAGACAAATAGTCCCTCTCTTTCATCAGAAGGTGCAGCCCAAGGGCATCAAGGCCCGTAATATGGAACAGCTTTTTGCCATGGAGCTGCTTTTATGCGACGAGATCAGGCTGGTTACCCTTATGGGTGCGGCAGGCACCGGCAAAACCCTGCTTGCCCTTGCAACAGGAATCAAAAAAGTCATAGAGGAACGGGCCTATACAAAACTCCTGGTTTCGCGGCCCATCATCCCGTTTGGAAGGGACATCGGTTATCTCCCCGGAGACAAGGAAGACAAGCTGAGAAACTGGATGCAGCCCATCTATGACAACCTCCGCCTCCTCACAGGCCCGAACGGGGAAGATGTCGAGGGAAAGGTTGACCACTTAATGCAGTCCAGGGGCGGCAGGACCATAGAGATAGAGGCGCTTACTTATATACGGGGCCGGTCCATCCCAAAACAATATATGATAGTTGATGAGGCCCAGAACCTTACACCTCATGAAGTAAAAACTATTATCAGCTGGGCCGGCGAGGGAACTAAAGTAATTCTTGCGGGTGACCCTTATCAGATAGACAGCCCCTATCTCGATGCAAGCAGCAATGGCCTGAGTTATGTGGTTGAGCGCATGAAGGGACAGAACATCTTCGGGCATATTACACTGACAAAAAGCGAAAGAAGCGAGCTCGCCTCTCTGGCAGCAAATATCCTCTAGGATATCAAGCCAAAAGCAGCTTGCTCGCTTACAGGGCCCTTGTTATTTATGCAAAGGTTATTATTTCTTGTGTGAGGCGCAGAATTTCGATTTTCCGGTTGCGGTATTTTTGCATTTCTTGCCTGCTTTTGTTTTTGCTGCACATTTTGCCATTTTCAAATTCCTCCTCTCTTATTTTTTATAACTATAACACAAAATACATAAATAAAAAACTTTTTTGAATTTATTTAAATTTCCCTGCGTCAGTATTCATTGATGGCGTCTATAAGTTTGCGGAGTATCCCGAAGTCTTTACGGTTGAAATCAATGACAAGCCTCGGGAAACCGGCAAGTTCCGGCTCATCTTCCTCGGCAGGAAAAGGACACGACAGGCATATACGTCCCTGCGGCAGAAGTATATCGCAGAACCCTTCATTGAGTTCATGGACAGCCTGCTCGCTGATTGAAGATGAGAGCCTGATTACAAGTTTTTTGTCTACAAAGCGCAGGCTGTGGTAACGCTTATAGAAACGGTTGATTCTTTCTACTGCAGAGCCTACTGAATCAACCCGTTCAAAAACATAAAAGTCAGAAGCATTGATATACCCCTCTGCCAGCAGTTCCTCATGGAAAAATTTTATCCAGCGGGCCCAGTAAGTCCCCCCCGGTTCATCCAAAAGCACCAGGGGCAGGGGATTGTGCTTTCCTGTCTGAATGAGCGTGAGGGTTTCCATCGCCTCATCAAGAGTGCCGAATCCTCCCGGGAAAAGAGCAACTGCGCTTGCCTCTTTGAGAAATGCGACCTTGCGGTTGAAAAAATATTTATAGGTAATAAGGCGGGGATTCCCCTCCACCGTTGGATTCGGGTGCTGTTCAAAGGGCAGTTGGATATTAACTCCGAAGGAATGCTCAGGGCCTGCGCCTTCATTAACAGCCTGCATTATGCCGCCGCCGCCGCCTGTGATGACCATGTAGCCGGCTTCAACAAGCTTCTGCCCAAAAAGCTGGGCCATCTTATAAACCGGTTCGCCGGGTTGGGTCCTTGCAGAACCGAAAACAGTAACCTTTCTCTTGTTGCGGTAAGGCCCGAATATCTTCGAGGTAAACCGCATCTCCTTCAATGTGGAGTTCATGAGCTTCAGGTCGGCCTTTTCATAATTCTCCTGGCCTGCCTTGAGTGCAGTCAGAATCATCTCACGGATGATTTCAGTATTATTGATACCGCCAGCGAGCTCAATCATCCTGTCAATTGAGTCGTCCATCGGCCCGTTATTTCTTGTAAAGTTGAGTTTCATAAAATGCATGTCATAAAGCTAACACCAAAATCTCTCTCAATATTAAAATCTCCCCTGAATAATTTCAATACAAAGATATAGATTATATTGATTGGCCAAAGGAAAAACAAGATGGACTGCTGAGGACATTACTCAACCACTACCCTGCCTGACATGAAAGAGTGCATATCGCAGGTATAAGTATATGTCCCGGGCCTGGTAAACTTCATCGTAAATTCTCCGCCCTGAGTGATTGTGCCGGAATTGAAACTGCCGTCTTCAGCAGATACAGTGTGGCCGGAGGAGTCTTTGTTTTTCCATACTACCTCTGTCCCTGCCTTTATCCTTATCACATCAGGCGAAAAAGCAAATTGGTCTATAAGAACCACAATGGATAAAATCTTTGAAGCTTCCCTTGGTATGCAGCACTGCTGCTTCTCGGTGCAATCAAGGAATGAACCCTTCTCTGCTGCTTCATCCGGCGCACAGGCTTCCCTGCATTGCCCGCCGACCTGCGGGCAGGTCTCGCCTGCAAATACCAGGGTTGGGAATAAAATCAGAACCATTAACCATTTCATATGGAATATTATACCATTATTAACTTTTGTACTTCTGACTATTGTTCTTTACTTCCGCACTTCCGCGCTTGCCTTAGTTCCTCAGTCCCATAGTTCCGTAGTACCTCAGTTCCCCAGTTTTCTGCTATGGCACTATTGCTCTGTTGTTTAACTTGACCCCTCGAAACCTCGAACCCTTTCTTTCTGCTATGGCTCTATGGCACTATGGACTATCGCGCTTTCTTGTTGGGGCGGAGGGGGGATTAAATTATTTTTCTTTTTCGAGTATTGATTGTATGGCAACTTTTAAATCAGGGATTTTATTTTTGATTATATCCCACATAATTTTATATTTAATTCCAAAATATTCGTGAGCAAGGACATTTCTGAAATCGGCGATCTTCCGCCATTCAACTATCGGATACTTATCCTTTATCTCCTGCGGAATTTTACCTGCCGCCTCTCCGATGATCTCAAAATTTCTTACAATGGCATCAATCCTCATTTTATCCTTTATAAGCTCATCAAAAGAAAAACTTCCGGCATAACTCTGGATGTTACCGGCAGATTCAAGAATATCCTCAAGATAAAGCAGATAACTTCTACGCATATTTTACTTCACGCAAAATATCATCCCTTAGTTGCGGCCTGAGGGCGTCAACAGTCACTAAATCCACTTTTCTTCCGAACAAATCTTGAAGATAAAATTTGAGGTCCATATAATTGTCGAAAGTCTCGTATTCCTCTTCCAGTTCGATAAGCACATCAACATCACTGCCTTCTCTTTCCTCCCCTCTCGCAAAAGAACCGAAGACGCCAATACGTTTAACATGATACCTTTCCATAACGGTATTCCCGTGTGCCTTTAATATCTCAATAGCTCTCATTTTCATGTCCTTCTTTCTTAACTATTCTATATCAAAATATCTATTTTTTCTATAACTTCCGCACTTGTCTTAGTTCCTCAGTCCCGTAGTTCCGTAGTACCTCAGTTCCCCAGTTTTCTGGCTATGGAACTATTGCTCTATGGAACTATGGAACTGCCGTTGTGGGGACGGAGGGGAATGTGGTCACAATTGTTGACACAATCTAACTCGGGGCGCTATAATTACTGCAACAGGAGGAAACAATGAAAGTAGCAACAGTAAGAGAATTCAGGGACAAGGCAACAGCTTATTTCAGGGATGAAGAACCTATTCTTGTGACAAGACATGGAAAGGTTACAGGTCTTTATCTGCCGATAGAACATCCTGAAAGCTTCCCCATCGAACTCAGGAAAGAATTGCTTGTCCGCTTTGGCGAGGCGATAGGCCGTTCACTGGCAAAAAAAGGAATAACAGAGGAAAAACTAATTGCAGGCTTCAATACCTTTAAAAAGACTCGCCGCAGACGCTAATGTAATTCTTTCTGCTGCTACCGGCAAAGCAGCGCTAAGGGTATTTCTAAAAGAAGATATTGAAATTGTAACCACGCAATTTAATATTGACGAAGTCGGACAATATCTCAGCGTTATTGCAGGGCAATATTCACTCAGCGAAGAACTCATCGAATCGCAACTAAAGCTTCTCCCTCTTAAAATATATTCACAGCATTTCTATGAAGGTTTTCTCAAGGAGGCATCAAAGACGCTTTCAGGCAGGGATGAGGACGACATAGAACTCCTTGCCCTGGCGCTAAAACTTCGCGTTCCTGTATGGAGCAATGACAGCGATTTCAAAAACTCAGGGATTGAGGTATACACCACAGCACGGCTCCTTAAAATTCTGAAAATATAGCCTCTACCATATCTTTCCCGCTTGCGCGCTCCGCGCTTCCGCTCTATGGAACTTCTGCACTTGTCTTAGTTCCTCAGTCCCATAGTTCCGTAGTACCTCAGTTCCCCAGTTTTCTGCTATGGCACTATGGACTATCGCACTTTCTTGTTGGGGCGGAGGGGGGATTGAAAAATCAGTTGTTAAAGATGGCGCTTTGCTATAAAATAAAAATATGAAAACGGTAACGATACCATATCCGGAAGGTCTTCCACAAACATTAAAATTGTCAGATTCCGAGTTTTCCGCGGAAGTAAGATTCCTTGCTGCTGCAAAACTTTATGAACTGGGGAAAATGTCTTCAGGAAAGGCTGCGAAACTGGCTGGGATGGATAGGGTTTCTTTCCTTAGAAAACTTGGGAAATATAAAATGCCAGCAATAAATGTACAATCGGAAGAGGTTGAAAAAGAAATAAGAGCTGTCAGAACTCTTAAATGAAAATTGTAATCAATACCGGCCCTCTCGTCTTCCTGTCAAAAATTAACCGATTACCCATTCTTAAAAAATTTAGCAGACAAATACTTGCGCCTAAAAGGGTAATAACTGAAATTATGTTTAAGCGGGATGATATTTCAGAAGCGGTTGATAATGCCACAAATGACTGGCTCAAAATAATGTCAGTGAAAAATAAAAATCTGCTGAATGTTCTTACTAAAGAACTTGATGGCGGAGAAGCAGAAGTAATCTGTCTTGCTCTTGAACAAAAAGCAGATTGGGTGATTCTGGATGATCAGGATGCCCGCCGTTTTGCGCACAGATATGGCCTGAATGTCATCGGCACCTTGGGTTTGCTTGCATGGGCAAAGAAAAAAGGTCATATAAAAAGCTTCTCAGATGAAATAGAAAAACTGCAAACAGCCGGTTTTTATGCAACGGTCGACCTTGTTGAACAATTGGCAAAAGAGATAGGCGAGCGTTAAACCGCCCATTGCCTCCCTTTCCCTTTAAACTTTAGAATCCTCTATCCGCCTTCGTAACTTCCTCGCTATCGAACTTTTGACTTTTGCTCTTATGCTCTGTTGCTTTAACTTGACCCCTTGAAACCTCGGACCCTTTCTTTATGCTATTGGACTATCGCGCTTTCTTGTTGGGGCGGAGGGGGGAGGATTAAATTATTTTTTATCTTCGAATCCGGTGTCCATACGGGCTAACTGAGAAAATGCTTTTGAGATTGATTCTATATCTTTTTTGCTCAATTTATTCGGCTTTCCAACTATATAGTCGTGAAGTTTTTCACCTATTACACAATCAACATATCCTACTTTTTTCGATTTAGAATCAACATATGCGGAAGGAAATACAAAGATACCCTGAAAGTATGGGTCAAGACCACAAAGGGTTCTAATTCTTTCTTTAGTGCTCATAACCCTTCGTGTAAAATTTTTTACTTCAGGTTTATCTGTTGGCTTGCCATTACGTAGAAGTTCTCCGTTATTATCGGCAGTAATTGTACCTGCCCAATTTTTTGTATCTAAAAGATAAACACCAGTCGGACCTATAACAACATGATCTATATTACCAAATTCAGCTTTCAGGTCATTTACAACATAATAGCTATTGGGTAACCCATTAAGAATATAACCAGTAAGAGCCTCTCCGACTGCACCCTTGCGAAAACTCAGCCTTTCGCTTTCAATGGTCTTTATTTTTCCCTTAAAAAGCTTAAACATAAATGGTGCTATAAGAACAAAAATTAAAGATAAGTAGTTTTGTTTTGCGCCGATTAAGTAGCCAGATAAGAAGCCAACAACTATTCCAAACAAATATAAGAGCAAGAAGAGCATCAGAAACTTTTTTGTAGACTGCTCAGTTACATATCTTCCACTTTCACCCAATACCGTAGCCATCAGTGCCTCCTCCATTTTCAAATAAAACTATATTGCCCCTGTCCCTTAAATTCCAGAATCCCCTTATCTCTCAGTATCTGCAACTGCTGACGAATTTTGGGGCGGACATGCCTATTATCAGGATGCAACCTTTGCAGTTGCTCATCAAAGGAATACGCTTCGTCCAAAGTAAATTCTTTTTTACCGAGGTCTCTTATTACCTTCAATACATCCGCTGTCCATCCCCTTGTCTCAAAACTTTTCCCAGCAAGAAAACGAAATCTGTCGAAGTTTTGTCTGACGTTTGCCGGAGTAACGGCTTTTCTTTCTTTGATAACTGGAATCTTGCCGTCAGCAGGAATTTCTTTTAAGACAATATTGCATCCAACCCATCCAGCGCGTCTGGCGTTATCGGAAAGCGGTTTGCGCTGCTCGATACAGGATAAAGTTAAAAAGAATTTCGGAACAATCAATAAGTTTTCAGTGCAATAATTAGTGGGATTGTAATGCAAGAGATAAAGATTGGGCGCTTTATTCTTCTTAATAGAGTCAATCATCGGTTCATAGGCAGCATCAGTAACTTTATTGCCTAATGGTTGGTTGCGGCTTTTTAACTGATATGTCTCCGAGCAATTGTCGCAGACAAAGTCGATAACCTTTGTATTATCACGCGCAGCCTGTAAGCTGTTGCGGTTGCAGGCAACACAAAAAAGATTTTTTGCAGCCCAATCTTCGGTAAGAACACGCGCAATCTGAGATAGGCTTTTATATCTTTGCGCCTTTTCTCTATCGAAGCATAGATTCATCTTCCCCTCGCTATCCCAGAATGTCGCTATTCTACCACATTTTCAATTGTTACTCATAGTCTGTTGACTTTTTGATCTGATTCGATCAACGATCGATCAGAAAAGACGATTTTTGATTATTACAAATAGTCTCTTTACTTCTTCCTGTTATTCGATCAAAGATCATCTTTGAGACAATGTAAGAAGGCGGTTTTGGGTTTAAAGAGGCTGCAACCTGAGGAGTTTGAGCTTGAATGCAGCACAGTTTGGTCTTTTCCGAAGAGGGGCAACTGGGCAACCCACAGATCCGACTACCGGGGTAACTGGTCACCGCAGGTTGTCAGAAACCTTCTTCTAAGATATTCGAATGAAGGCGATACTGTTCTTGACCCGATGGTAGGCGGTGGAACAACACTGATTGAGTGCAAACTGACAGGAAGAAAAGGAATCGGCATTGACATAAATCCAGAGGCACTCAAAATAACCAAAGAGAGATTGAATTTTGATTATCTTTATTCTCAGCAACAGGAATGCTTTATCGGAGATGCAAGAAGACTCGAAGATATTTCAGATAATTCAATTGATCTGATTCTCACCCATCCGCCATACGTTGACATTATCAAATACTCGGAAGGGAAGATTAAAGATGACTTATCCAATATTCACTCAGTTAAAGATTTTTGTGATGAGATTGAGCTTGTCGCGAGAGAATGTTTCAGGGTTCTAAAACCCGATAAATACTGCGCAATACTTATCGGCGATACGAGAAGAAATAAATTCTACATCCCGTTGGCATTTAGCGTCATGGAAAGATTTCTGAGAACGGGATTCGTATTAAAAGAGGACATCATTAAAGTCCAGCACAACTGTAAAGCTACCGGTTTCTGGGTCAAAAAATCAAAGGAGTACAATTTTCTCCTGATAATGCACGAACATGTTTTTGTATTTCACAAAAGTAGTGCAGCGGAGCAGTAGAGCAGAAGGGCCGTAGTCTAAAGGCAGAAACTACGGGACCGTGAAACTTTGGAACTAAAACAATTGCATATTTAACAGTGATTTTGATATTATCTTCCTAAGGAGATAAAGATTATGTCGGCAACGCAGACAGCACATCTGCATATTGAAAAAGACCCTGCCAGATATGAAGGCAAGGCTGTTATAAAAGACACTCGCATACCTGTCGCCTCGATTGTGAACCACTACCGCTCCGGCATGAGCATTGAGGAAATCCTCGAGGGGTATCCTTCTCTGACACCAGCCCAGCTTTTTGACGCCCTCAGTTATTATTTCGACAATAAAGCAGAGATAGACAAAGAACTCGAATAGATAGATGATAAAGCTCTATCTCGACGAGGACGTCCACAAAAAGATTGCTGCCGCGTTGAGATTAAAAGGCTACGATGTTGTGAGTGCACACGAAGTGCAAAAACAAAGCCTCTCAGATTTTCAACAGTTAGAATACACAGTTTCTGAACAAAGGGCTATTTTTACGTTCAACGCAGGCGACTTCGACAGACTTCATAAAGGATGCATTAAAAGTGGTAAAAGTCATTTCGGAATATTACTGTCGAAGCAAATCCCCATTGGTGAAACAATCAGACGTCTTACAAAATTTCTTTTTACACATTCAAAAGAGGAAATCAAAAATAATATCTTCTGGATTTAATTTCCCGAAATAATCATCAAAGTTCAGCATAGCTGCTCTCCTCGGTCTCCTCGGCGAGTCGCCGGGGCGAGCGAATCCGCCTGAGTGCGGACAAAACCACCGGCTTCTGGGTCAAAAAATCAAAGGAATACAATTTTCTCCTGATAATGCATGAACATGTTTTTGTATTTCACAAAAGTAGTGCAGCGGAGCAGTAGAGCAGAAGGGCTGTAGTTCTGAAAAGATTCGAAACTGTGGACTGCGGTACTATGGGACTACGGAGCTTAGGAAGCAGGCAAGCACTCGCTAACTTGCCGACTTCCAGACTAAAGAAAGCGCGGAAGATTAGGATTGCAAAGTGACAGAATTAAAACAGTAAATATGTTCCTAAAATGATTCTGCAACTGTGTTATAATTTCCTTAAGAAACCTAAAGGAGGAAAAGATGCCTAAGGTTACATTTGAAATTCCAACTGATGTAAACGCCCTTATTAAAAAGCATACAGAAGTTGATTGGAATAAAATCATCAGCGACACTCTATGGAACTATGCAAAGAAGATAAAACTTCTGGATTCCATAACCTCCAAGAGCAAACTCACAGACAAGGATGTTGAGGCTTTAGACCGCGAGATTAAAGAAGTCTTATTAAAAAGATATCAGAAAGCCTGATGAGATTAGTCATAGACACCGGCGTTCTCATCTCCGCCCTTCTTAAAAAGTCCGTAACAAGGGAGATATTGCTTTTCCCATTCATGGAATTTTTGCTGCCTGAGTATGCACTTGATGAATTAGAGGCACATAAAGATTCTATTTCAAGTCGGAGCGGGTTAACACGGGAAGAAATTGATGTCATCATGTCCATGCTCATGGAAAATATAAGCATCATCCCAGCCACTGAGATAAAACCTAATCTTAAAAAGGCTGAAAAAATTATTGGCATTATTGATCCCTTCGATGTCCCATTTGTAGCGCTGGCACTTTCTTTAAAGAATGACGGTATCTGGTCGAATGATAAGCATTTCGAAAATCTTAAAGGCATAAGGGTCTGGAAGACTTCTGATGTTTTTAATTATTTTAAAAGCCAAACCTGACAGCATGTAAAAAACTGCAAATTAAAGTCAAAGATACCTTTCAACATCCATTCGATAGACGCCTTCTGTAATGAAATTGAGCTAATTTCAAGGGAATGTTCAAGGTTTTAAAACCCGACAAGTTTTGCGCAATACTTATCGGCAATACAGGGAAGTTAGAAAAACGGCGTTAATGCAAAAAAGGCGCCGGCTTAAACAGCCAGATACTTAAAATCCAAAGCTTCCTGAATCAACATAAAATCTTTTTCATTCCTTGTAATCAAAACTGCGCCGATGTCTCTTGCGGATATGGCGATGAGGATATCAGCAAGAAGGCTTTTGATTCTTAAGGGGTCAATTTTTTTGCCTTTTCTTAATTTCAGCATTATATTGCCGGCAACATACCATTGCCTTTCGGTTATTGATATAACAGTGAAATTATTCTTTATTTGCTCAATGAGTTTCTGCTCCTTAGCATCATATGCGCCTGAAAGAAGTTCCATCAGGACCACAGAACTGAAGGTTATATGATAAAGCCTGTTAAGGTTAATAAAGGTGTCGTAAACTGTATTTTTTCTGAAGTGCTCTACAAGGAAAGAGGTGTCAAGGACAGCCTTCTGCCTCAATCAAGCCCCTCGAATTTAAACTTCCCTTTTGTCTGCTCAATCAACTTTCTCATTTTTTCCCGGTAGATTACATCAGACAGGGCAGACTCTATTGTTTCCGTAGCTGTCTTTGCACCGAGTATTTTCTGGGCGCCTTTAATTAAAACTTCATTAAGCCTGAAATGTTTAGCAACCTTTTTTGTTGCAGTCTGCATATAACCTCCTGATTTGTATTGTATATACAGTTTAAAATATTATGGCTACTAAGTCAATAATTTCATGGTCAATATCAACGGCGCCGCGGCTTGCGACAAGGCAACCGGCTTCAGCCTTTTATACTCTGGGCTATCTCACTTTCGCAGCGGTATGCCTCAGCTGCACTGCATGCCAATAAAATAGGCTATGGATATGCCAATGCCATAAAAAACTGCATACATGGCAAACTCAACCATTAAAGATGATGCTGCTATTTCCATGAGTATCTCCTCCTTTCCTTAAGAATGATTCCGTATTACCTGTATTTCCTTATTACGGCTGTTACAACACCTGCAATCTTCAGTTCTTTTTTGGGCTTTATCGGTTTAAATTCAGGGTTTGCAGGAATAAGGGTTACGTCATCCCCTTTTTTATCCAGATATTTTATTGTCCATTCGCTGTCAACCTCTGCAATAACAATATCCCCGCTTTTGGGGGCCTGTTTCTTGTCAACAATAACCATGTCTCCGGGAAGTATGCCTGCCTCTGACATTGAGTAGCCTGATACCTTTAACATAAAAGTAGCCTGAGGGTTTTTCACAAGGAGATCATCAAGGGAAAGGGTATCTGAAAGCTCTTCTTCGGCAGCGCCCGGAAACCCGGCTTCAACAGTGCCGAGTATTTTTACTGAAGATGCTATGGAGCCGGGTATAAGCCTGCCTCTTTCGTCCCTTTCCAGAACCTTGAGTTTTTCAAGTTTATTGACCAGTTTATATACTGCATTCTTGGACTTTATTCCCGCCATATTGCCAATCTCGGAAAAACTCGGCATCCTGCCTTTATGGTGATAGAAATCCGCTATGTCCCTGATTCTGGCCTTTAGCCTGTTTTCTCTTAAGTCCTTTGTCATGGCCTTATTATAGGTGAACGAACGTTTACTGTCAAGAGAAATTTAAAGCACAGAAGCAAGTTAGGCTGGAAGCCTTACTTCCTACCCTCCGAACTTCCCGGCTAAATATTGAAATGCGTAGAGGACGAGAGCTATTGCTGAGATGAGGACAAAGCCTGAGACAGAGAAAATCCCGCTGAAGAAATTTTTGATGTCTTTTGACGAGAGCCTTCCTGCCCACAGGAGCTGAATGAAAAGCCATACGAAAATAGCGTCTGAGAGAGAAAAGGATTTAAACCTCTGCCATATCAGGGAATAATTAAAATGAGGAACCCACCCGCTCATCTGTACAAGTTTAAAATAAAGCAGCATCAGTACCAGAACCACCCACCACAACAAAGGCGCAGAGGCTATGAAAGATGACAAGACTTTGTATCTGACCCTGTAGCTGACGCTTCCGAAAATAAAGCTCCCGCCTTCAATCTTGGGCATAAGTGAAAAGCCCTCGGGTTTTCCCATAAAAAAAGCAGCGGTATAATGCGAAAGTTCGTGCAGGAATGTGCCGAAGAAATAGAAGATAAATTTTCCGATGAGCTTAAGCTTCACGGCTTATCGTAGCATAGGCAGCCGCCACGGCGACTCTGCGCTGACGCTGCGAAAAGTCAAAGGTGCCGGAGTACGGAAGCCTTCCGCTTTCTTTATGCTGATTCCGCCTGTTTTTCGTAGACGAGAATAGGTTTTTCCTTTTTGGTTATCGTATCCTCGTTAATAATACATTCTTTTATGCCCTTCTGTGACGGTATCTCATACATCACATCCAGCATTATTTCCTCGAGGATAGCCCTCAGGCCGCGCGCACCGGTTTTTCTGTGTGTTGCCTTTTTTGCGATTGCCTTAAGAGCGCTGTCTGTAAACCGCAGCCTCACGCTGTCAAACGAAAGGAGTTTCTGGAACTGCTTTATCAGCGCGTTCTTCGGCTCCGTGAGTATTTTGACAAGCGCTGTTTCATCAAGCTCATCGAGTATTGCAACAACAGGAAGCCTGCCTACAAATTCAGGTATCATGCCGTATTTTATGAGGTCTTCGGGTTCTATAAGGCTCAGGACATCTCCGAGTTTTTGCTCTTTGCTGCCTATAACCTTTGCGCCAAAGCCAACGGTTTTTTTACCGACCCTTTGCTTAACTACATCATCAAGGCCTATGAATGCTCCTCCGCAGATGAATAGCATATTGCTTGTGTTCACCTGAATAAATTCCTGCTGCGGATGTTTCCTCCCGCCCTGCGGGGGAATATTTGCAATTGTGCCCTCTATTATTTTAAGCAGGGCCTGCTGCACGCCTTCTCCTGATACATCCCTTGTTATGGAAGGATTTTCAGATTTTCTGCTTATCTTGTCTATCTCATCAATATAAACTATTCCTCTCTGCGCCCTCTCGATATCATAGTTTGACGCCTGAAGAAGCTTGAGTATTATATTCTCCACATCCTCCCCGACATATCCTGCTTCTGTAAGGGTTGTTGCATCTGCAATTGTGAATGGCACATCAAGAAACCTTGCCAGTGTCTGCGCAAAAAGTGTCTTGCCAGTGCCTGTAGGCCCAATTAAAAGTATATTGCTCTTCTGCAATTCAACATCTGTTTTTGCAGGGCTGTAGATTCTCTTGTAATGATTATGCACTGCCACGGACAATATCTTCTTTGCCCTTTCCTGGCTTATAACATAATCCTCAAGGAACTGGTGTATCTCTTTCGGGGTCGGAAGTTTGGGAAGCGCATGCCCTTCATCCGCCGGGTAAAGCTCATCAGCCATTATCTCATTGCAGAGTTCTACACACTCATTGCATATATAAACAGCAGGGCCTGCAATAAGTTTTTTTACCTCATCCTGTCCCTTGCCGCAGAACGAGCATTTTAAAGCATTTTCATCTTTTTTCGACATAATCCTCCAACAACTGCAGCTGTTAGCTCATAGCTGACAGCTGATAGCGTTCTCACTTATTTTTAAGGCTGTGTATTACCTCATCCACAATACCGTATTGCTTTGCCTCATCACCGGACATGAAGAAATCCCTGTCAGTGTCTGCCTGTATCTTCTCAAGCGGCTGTGCTGTATGGGCCGCCAGTATTCCGTTCAGGGTTTCCTTCATCTTGAGAATTTCCCTTGCATGTATTTCTACATCTGTTGCCTGCCCGTGAAATCCACCCATCGGCTGATGAAGCATTATCCTTGAATGAGGGAGCGCAAACCTCTTGCCTTTTGTCCCTGCAGAAAGCAGCAAGGCGCCCATGCTGGCTGCCTGGCCTATGCAGTAGGTAGCGATATCCGGCTTTACATACTGCATGGTATCGTATATCGCAAGGCCGGAAGATACTATTCCGCCAGGCGAATTTACATATATATGTATGTCTTTATCAGGGTCATCTGACTGCAAAAACAGCATCTGCGCTATGACTGTATTTGCAACGTTATCGTCAATAGCTGTGCCCAGAAATATTATTCTGTCCTTGAGGAGCCTTGAATATATATCATAAGCCCGCTCTGTCCTGCCTGTCTGTTCTATAACAAAAGGTATAATGCTCAAGATTATTCTCCTTTCTCTGTAGTAGCCCTGGAAAGCAAAAGGTCCAGGACTTTTTGTCCATATATGGAATTCCTCAGCCCGTCAAGGGAACCGTCCTTCTGAATGTATATTTTCATCAGGGATTCCGGCGGCATGGAAAGTCTCTGCGATATATCAATTACCTTTGCCTTGACCTCATCGTCTGTTACTGTTATCCCTTCTTTTTCTCCGATTGTGGAAAGAAGCACCAGCGCCTTTGCGGTTTTTATTGCCTCAGGCTTTAACTCAGCCCGCAAAGCGTCATCATTTTTATCGCCTGCTTTTTTGGATGCCTTAATCTCGGCAAGCATTGCTGAGAGCTCTTTTTCGAGCATTGCCTCAGGCACATCAAAATCATGGGCATTAACCAGTTTTTTGAGTATCTCGTCTCTCTGGACTTTCATAACCTGATTTTTCTTTGCGTTTTCTATCTCTTCTTTAATGCCTGTCCTCAGGCTCTCCATATTTTCAAATCCCATGTCCTTTGCGAGTTCGTCATCCATTGCAGGAAGATTTTTCTTTTTAACGGCTTTGATTATATTTTTTACAGCTGCTTTCTTGCCTGCAAGCGCTTTCACATGAAAGTCTTCAGGAAACTGTGTTTCGACCTCAACAACGTCCCCGGCTTTTTTGCCTTTCAGGCTCTCTGATATCTCTTTTGGAAGGCCTTCTACCCCGATCTTTAATACCTGGTCTTTTGCAGACATGGCCTGGTCGTCATGCTTGATTTCATAGTCCACTGTTATCAGGTCTTCTTCCTCTGTCTCCTTGTCGGCAAGCTCATACGTTGCCTTGCCTTCCTGAAGCCTTTTTAATGAGGCCTCTATGTCTGAATCTGTAACAGTCACTTGAACGTCTTTTACAGCTATATTTTTATAATCAAGATTTTCTATCTTAGGCAGTATCTCAACTGTTAAAGCCAGAGACAACGGGCTGTTCCTCTGAAAATTAATCCCGCCGTCCAGGGCAGGCTGTGTAACAGGCACGATGCCGGCTTCCTTCAATGCCTTTTCATAAAATTCAGGGATTATTTTTTCAATGGCCTCAGCCTCAGCGCTTTTCCCGAAATGTTTTTCGATTATATTCATCGGGGTTTTCCCTGGCCTGAAACCGGGAATCTTTGCCTTCTGCCTTACTTTCTCCAGGGTGTCCTTTATCTTTTTTTCTATATCTTCCGTTGGTATCTCTATCTTAAGCCGCTTCTTTGTTGAGCTGATATCTTCTACTGTTTTAAGCAAAATGTCCTCCTTGGGTAAATTACGGTAGTTATTTACTATAAAATAATATGGAAACTTAGTCAATTTAAGGGCTATAATTCCCTCATGAACCTTTACCTCATTGACGGCAATTCCTATGTATACCGCGCATTTTATGCAATAAAGGGGCTGACGAATTCAAAGGGGTTTCCAACAGGCGCAATTTATGGATTTACAAATACGCTTCTTAAGATAATAAGAGGGAAAAAGCCTGATGGAGTGGTTGTCTCCTTTGATTCGCCTGCCATGACTGAGAGGCACAAGATATTTAAGGAATATAAGGCGCAGAGGCCCGAGACCCCTAATGACCTTGTTCAGCAGCTGCCTCGCATAAGGCAGATGATTGATGCCTTTAATATAAAGATATTCGAAGTCCCCGGATATGAGGCAGATGACCTCATAGGCACAATTGCAAAAAATGCATCGGAAAAAGGCATGAATGTATTCATAGTCACTGCTGACAAGGACATGCTTCAGCTTGTTGATGACAAGATAAAAATATATGACCCGGTAAAGGACCGGGTTCTGGATGAGGAATACGTTAAAGAGAAATTCGGCGTAGGCCCTGAAAGGGTTACAGAGTTCATGGCGCTTACAGGAGATGCGGTTGATAACATCCCCGGCATAAAAGGCATAGGGGAAAAAACTGCCAGAGAACTTCTTTCAACCTTTGGGAGCCTCGATGACCTCCTTCAGCACCCTGAAAAAATAAAAAAAGAAAGGCTGAGGGCCATGGTATCCGAAAATAAAGACATTGCTTTATTAAGCCAGAAGCTTGCAACAATAGATATTGCAGTGCCAATTGATATTGATATAAAAGAGTTTGGATTAAAAGAGCCTGATTGGCTTAACCTTTTGTCCTTGTATAAGGAATTCGAATTCACCAGCCTGATGAAACAGATACCGTCAGTGGTATCTGCAGAGAGAAATTCTGAGGCTGTGCTTTCTGTTGACAAACTTAAAGATATAGCATCATCCATTAAGGAAGAGTTTGCCTTTGACATAGAGGCAACAGGAAAAAATCCACTGGCTGACAGTATTGTGGGATTTTCAGTGAGCCTTAATAAGGAATCAGGATATTATATCCCGCTTTGCCATTCATATCCTGAAGCCCCGGAGCAAATTAATAAAACAGGTGCATTTAATGTATTCGCTCCTTTTTTTGAGAACCATGAGATAGCAAAGATAGGCCACAACCTTAAATATGACACGATGATGCTCAGGCAGGAAGGCATTAATACAAAAGGCATGCTGTATGACACGATGCTTGCCGCATACCTTATAAACCCGAATAAACCCAACCACAGCCTTGAGGAAGTTGGGTTTGAGTACCTGTCATGCAGGAAAAAAACCTTTGCAGAGGTTTTGAATAAAAGAAATTCATTTGCTGATGTGCCTGTTGAAGATGCAACTGCTTATGCGGCAGGAGATGCAGTTCTTGCCCTGGAGTTAAAAGAGGTCTTATTTAATAAATTGAAAGAAAACTGCCTTGAGGGCATATATTTTGATATTGAGATGCCTCTGATAAATATTCTTTCAGATATGGAAGAGGCAGGCGTAAAAATAGATGCAGACAAGCTTAATGACATCTCAAAGGAACTGGCAAGAGAACTTGATTCTCTTCAGAGAAGGATATATTTCCTTTCCGGAGAGGAATTCAATATAAACTCGCCCAAACAGCTTTCAAATGTCCTGTTCCACAGCCTCGGGCTTAAGCCAGGCAGAAAAACAAAGACAGGATTCTCAACTGATGTCGGTGTGCTTGAGGAACTCGCAGCAACCCATGAACTTCCGCGTGAGATACTCAACTGGAGAAGCCTTACCAAGCTTAAGACAACCTATGTGGATGTACTGCCGGGACTTGTAAATCCAAAGACAGGGCGCGTTCATACATCCTTTAACCAGACTGCAACAGCAACAGGGAGGCTGAGCAGCAGCGACCCTAATCTTCAGAATATACCTATAAAGGGAGAATGGGGCAAGAGGATAAGGGAGACGTTTATACCGGAAAAAGGCAATCTCCTGCTTTCTGCTGATTATTCACAGGTCGAACTCAGGATACTGGCCCATCTGAGCAAAGATGAGGCGCTGGTTGAGGCGTTCACCAAAGGGATTGATGTGCATACAAGGACAGCTTCAGAGATATTTGGCGTGCCAACAGACAGGGTAACTCCTGAAATGAGGAGGACTGCGAAAACAGTGAACTTCGGCGTTATCTACGGCATATCGCCATTCGGGCTTTCAGAGACTCTTTCTGTATCATGGGATGAGGCCAAAAAATATATAGAAAAATATTTTGACAGGCATCCGGGTGTCAGGAAATATATAGAAACAGTTTTGAGCGATGTAAAACGAGATGGCTATGCAATGACATTATCAGGCAGGCGCAGGCCCGTTCCGGAACTAATAAGCCAGAACTCAAATATAAGGTCACAGGGTGAAAGGCTGGCTGTAAATTCGCCGATACAGGGCACAGCCGCAGACATAATAAAAACAGCAATGATAAATATATGGAGAAGGTTAAAACAGGACTGCCTTAATACAAAGATGTTGCTCCAGGTCCATGACGAGCTCTTGCTTGAGGCGCCTGAGGCAGAGTTGGAAATGGCCAGAGACATCCTTAAAACAGAGATGGAGGGCGTAATAAGGCTTGAAGTTCCCTTGAAGGTTGATATAGGATATGGCAGGAATTGGGCAGAGGCGCACTGAGTAAAAAATAGGTGATTTTAAAAAAATCTGCTACAATTTAGTTTGAAAGGAGCAAGCACATGAAAAAAGAACTTAAAAGTAAAAAAACAGCTAAGCCGGCCAGGAAAAAAACTGCGAAGAAACCCTTGGCAAAGACAAAGGTAAAAACAAAGAAAAAACCAATAAAGGAAATAAAAAAACCAAAGAAACAGGCAAAAGCAAAAAAAGAAGTAAAAAAGACAGCTAAAAAAACCGCTGTAAAAAAACCTGTCAAAAAGATTAAAGAAAAAGCAAAAAAAATAACTCCACGAAAAAAAATAACAAAGGCCTCCGGGATAGAAACAGCCGGAGAAAAAGAGCCAAAGAAAATTGCCATGCCGGGAAAGAAAGTGGTAAAATTACCGGCCAGAACTCTTTGGGCAATAGAAACAAAGCCTGAAAATATATATAAAGATGTATCGAAAATAGGGCTGCCGGCAGAATACGGAGAAAACAGGATTACCCTTATGACTGTTGACCCATGGAAACTGTTTGCATATTGGGAAGTCAGAGGAAGCACGCTTGCCAAACTTAAGGGCAAGCTTGTTCTGAGGGTCTATGACGTAACAGGAATATATTTTGACGGCAGAAATGCAAATATTGCCTTTGATATCCTGGTTCATGAAAGAGTAGGAGACAGTTATATAGGTGTGGGGCCTGACAGGGATTTTATTGTTGATATAGGCATTGTATCCCGTGAAGGAAGTTTTACTGTAATAGCAAGATCAGCCAGGGCAACAACCCCTGTGCTGAAAGCAGCCGCCGAAGAAGGGACAGCGCCTGAAGAAACATACGGAATAAGCCATGCTGTTGGTTATTTCTAACCAATGCTTATTGTGGTTAACACAGGGTGCTGAGTGATTTATGAAAGCTAAACACAAACAGACAGAAAAAGAATTAAGTAAACACAGGGAACAGCTGAAGGAGCTGGTAGAAGAACGCACCGCGGAACTGAGAGCTGCCAATGAACATCTTCGCCGGGAAATTATTGACCGCAAGCGCGTAGAAGAGGAATTGTACAAGTCTGAAAGATTTTTCAGTACGATATTCGGCAGTATTCGTGACCCCTTCAGCATTGTTGACCGTGATTACAAAATAATAAAGGCTAATGATGCGTATGCACAAATGAGAAATAAACTTGCTAAAGACTTGGTTGGTAAAAAGTGCTATAAAATATTACAAAACAGGGACACTGTCTGCGATGCCTGTGTGGTAGAAAAGACTTTTAAATCAGGAGATCCCTGCGCAAAGGATAAGCTCCTGGTTTTTCCTAACGGATTAAAAATATGGGTGGAAATCTATACTTATCCAATCGTTGACGAAACCGGAACTGTATCACATGTTGTCGAGTATACCAGAGACATTACCGGCCGTAAAAAATCTGAGGAAGAAAGGACCCGGTTGATAGAAAAACTGGAATTCCTGTCAAAGACTGACAGCCTTACAGGACTGCTGAACAGGCGGGCGCTTATTGAAAGCCTCGAATATGAAGTTGACAGGGCAAAGCGATACGCTGCTGAACTCTCCCTGATACTGTGCGATATGGATTATTTTAAGGAAATAAATGATACTTATGGCCATGTGGCAGGAGATGCTGTACTGCAGGTTGTCTCTCAGGCCATACGCGATTCGCTCAGGGGGACAGATATAACAGGCCGTTACGGAGGAGATGAATTTATGGTAATACTGCCTGAAACACCTTTCGACGGTGCAAAGAATTTTGCAGAAAGGATTCGTTTATCTGTAAAAAAGACTGAGATCGCAATAACAGAGAATCATAATATAAAAATGTCACTGAGCCTCGGGGTTACATGTTTTAATGCAGCATCGGATAATATAGACACCATTGTGAAGCGCGCTGATTCTGCTTTATACGAGGCAAAAAAAATAGGCGGCAATGCAGTCCATGCATTAGATTGCTTACCCATTATGCCGGCAGTTGACTGAAAACCAGCCTCGCCCCTCGGTTGCGAATCGTACCGACTTGATTCCAAAGTTGTTTAGAAGTAACCCCCGTTAGATGACCTATGGCCTTTTATGGGGCTCGCACGGAATATCTTCACCCCACTACTTGCAACAGGGCATTCTAACGGGGTAAACTTCTCTTATGCTTAATTCCCTTTTTAACCCTGATTCGATTGCCGTAATCGGAGCCTCCAGGGACCCTAAAAAGGTCGGCTATGCTGTGCTGAATAACCTGATACGGTTTGGCTACAAAGGCCAAATATATCCGGTAAATCCATCAGGCGAAGAAATACTCGGGCTTAAGTCTTTTCCAAAACTGTCTGACATCGGAGAGAAGATTGCTCTTGCAGTAATTGCGGTCCCTGCCAAATTTGTTCCTGAAACCATAGTCAAAAGCGCTGATGCCGGCGCCGGGTCAGTTGTTATTTTAAGTGCAGGATTTAAAGAAGCAGGCCCGGAAGGTGTAAGGCTTGAACAAGAGCTTGGGAAAATCAGCAGAGAACGTAATATCAGAATACTTGGCCCGAATTGCCTTGGCATCATTAACACATCAAATAATATGAATGCCACATTTGCAGCAGGGATGCTGCCTAAAGGAAGGCTCGCTTTTTTTTCTCAGTCAGGCGCCCTTGGAATTGCAATACTGGACTGGGCAATCGGAAATAAAATAGGGTTTTCAAAATTCATAAGCCTTGGCAATAAGACCGATTTAAATGAGATAGACTTCATCGAGTATTTCATCAATGACCCTGAAACAGATATCATACTCGGATACATAGAAGATGTTGTTGATGGCAGAAGATTTTTAGAGATTGCCAGCAAGGCCACAAAAACAAAACCTGTAATTCTTTTAAAATCAGGCGGCACAGAGGCAGGTGCGCGCGCGGCATCTTCGCATACAGGGGCATTGGCAGGCTCGGAAAACGCATTTAATGCAGCGTTTAAACAAACAGGCGTTATGAGAGCACAGGGCATTCAGGACCTTTTCGACACTGCGCTTGCCTTTTCAGGGAAAAAACTTCCCCATGGAGACAGACTGCTTATTATTACAAATGCAGGCGGGCCCGGGATAATTGCGGCAGACACAGCTGAAAAACTGGGGCTGAAATTGCCGCAGATGTCAAAGGATACAATAGAGTCCATTGTAAAACTCCTGCCTCCGAATGCATCGCTTTATAATCCGGTGGATATAATTGGTGATGCAACATCAGAGAGATATGCTGTAGTATTGGATAAGGCAATACATGACCCTAATATTGACGGCCTTATTGTAATACTCACACCTCAGGCAATGGTGGATGTCGAAAATACTGCAGATATAATTATCAGCACATCAAAGAACACAGACAGGCCGATAATAACATCCTTTATGGGAGAAATGAGGGTCAGGGGCTCGGTAGAAAAACTAAAAGCCAATTTCATCCCTAATTTTTCTTATCCTGAAACAGCAGTAAATGCATTCAAAAAACTCAGTGGTTATAATTCATGGAGAAATCTTGAGGAAGAAAAGATACGCTCCTATTCATCGAATAGAGATATTATAAAAACCAGGATAAATGATCTTTTACAGGCAGGCAGATTTCAGGTTGGTGAAGATGACGCAATGGCCTTGCTTTCAGAATACGGATTTATATTTCCCAGGCGGGCGTTGGCAAGGACATCAAAGGAGTCCTCTGATATGGCCTTAAGTATAGGTTTTCCTGTTGTAATGAAGATTTCATCGCCTGATATACTCCACAAAACAGATGTGGGTGGAGTTAAAATCAGGATAAACTCTAAAAAAGAGGCAGAGGATGCATTCATCGAGATTACATCAAATGCAAAAAGACTTATGCCTGATGCATTCATAAACGGAGTAATGATATATGAGATGGTTAAATCAGGCAAAGAAGTAATTCTCGGCGTAACATTTGACAGGACCTTCGGGCACATGATTATGTTCGGGCTTGGCGGTATATATGTTGAGGTTTTAAAGGATGTATCCTTCAGGATAGCGCCTGTATCCCCGAGAGAGGCATCAGCAATGGTAAGCGAGATAAAAACCAATGCTCTTTTAAAAGGCGCAAGGGGCGAGAAGCCGGTGGATATTGATTTCATAATTGATGGAATATTAAGGCTGTCTGGTTTTGTAACGGATTTTCCAATGGTTCGCGAACTTGATATAAATCCATTGGTGGTTATGGAGAAAGGGGCCGTGGCCCTTGATGCAAGGATAATTTTTGAGAGGAAAGAATGAGAATAAAGGAGGAAAACATGATTCCAATATTTATAGCATCCACCAGAAGTTATTCCGGAAAGACCTTTATTGCGCTTGGACTTGCGATGAAGCTTATCAGGCAGGGGCATAAAGTTGGTTACATAAAACCCATCGGCAAAACGCCTCAAAAAAAAGGCAGCGATATGTTTGATGCCGACGCAGTCTTTATAAAAGAGGCCTTATCTCTGCCTGACCCATTGAATGTTATTTCCCCTTTTGTTCTTAGCTATGAAACCCAAAATCTTATATTTCAGGGGAAAGTCAAAGATACCAGAAAACAGATAATGGCTGCATTTAAATCTTTGAAAAGCAAAGACTTTGTTATTATCGGGGGTGCTGCTGACCTTTTTGATGGTGCAATACTGAATAGCGATAGCCTAAGCCTTATAGAAGATATGAAAGCGCAAGCCTTGATCGTGGAATCATGGGCTGGCGATACTTCTGCAGATTCTATTTTTGGTGCAGCGCATATTTTAGGTAAAAGGTTTATAGGCGGCGTTATAAACAAGGTTCCTGTAAATTCGCTCAATCACGTTAAAGATACTGTAAGGCCATTCCTTGAGAAAAAAGGGATTAAGATATTCGGTGTCTTTCAAAAAGACAGCGTCCTTGAATCCTTTACAATAAGGCAGTTGAATGATGTGTTGAACGGTAAAGTTTTATGCTGTGAGGACAAGCTTGATGAATTTGTAGAAAATTTTTCAATAGGCGCAATGGATGTTGACAGTGCGCTTAGCTATTTCAGAAGAATTCCAAATAAGGCAGTAATCACAGGAGCACACCGCTCTGACATACAGCTTGCTGCGATGGAAACATCAACAAGATGTATAATCCTTACGGGTGGACTTTATACAAACGATGTTGTCCTCGGCAAGGCCCAGTCAAAAGGCATTCCTATAATATCAGTGACAGATGATACGTTTACTACAATTAGCAGGATTGAGACAATAATGGGCAAAACAAGGCTAAGAGGCGAAGGGAAGATAGCCCGAGCAACGGAATTAATCGCTGCTGAATTCGATATGAAAAGGTTTTTGAAGGCGCTTAAGTCTTAGAGGGTAAAACATGCGCTGTTCGAGCTTTAAGCCTTCGTGTGTTACACTAAGATGTGGAAAAGTTAGTGCAAAGGCTTGCTGAATTTTACAGGCAAATATAAAAAGACTACTGCGGAAATGGTTTTGAGTATATATGGAACAGACAGCAAAACAGATTAATCTCCAGGTAAAAGAATTTTCCTGTACAGGCTGTGTCACTGACATAGAAACTATTCTGAATAATACAATCGGAATTTTAAAAGCAAAGGCCGACTATGCCACGGGAATTATAACCATAGAATATGACCCTTCTGAAATCAACGGGGATAAGATTGTTTCCATTGTTACTAATCTGGGTCTCAAGACAAAGGATATATAAAACTCTCCTGATAGATACTGATTACATTTTAGCTGCTACTAATTTCCTACTAATTACTCTAAAATTAGTAGTTGTTGACAAATCCTAAATAACAATATAAAATTAATTAGTATTTATGGTTGGTTTAGTGCAATTACTAATTTTATACTAATTAATGTCAAATTAGTATTTGGAGGTAACTGCTTGAAAATACCGGAAAAAGCACCTGATTGGAAAACAATACTAAAAGAACCCTTTAACCCCGCTTTAATAATCAAAACAATGGACTTGGTCAGGAAGACAAATAGCGACTACCTGTACTGGGATGATTTCAAGTATCAGTCAATGCCCGAGGGAGTTACACCTGAATCAGCGTGGGCCATGCTAAAGACATCGCGACGATTTCAGACAAAATATATCCCGCTTGCTGATTCGAAGGGACATCCATTTAGCTACTGGCTGCCGGATTGTGTCCTTAAGGAGATTCATTATATAGACCAGCAGGCTGGAGGGTCTATACTGTTAGATTATCCCTCGGTGCATACAGAGGAGAAGCGGAGATATATGATAAGATCATTGGTTGATGAGGCCATATCATCAAGCGAGATCGAAGGCGCTGTCACCACAAGAGTTGTCGCAAAAGAAATGCTCAGAACAGGCAGAAAACCTAAGGATCGCTCTGAACAGATGGTATACAATAATTATCAGTCACTGCAAATGATTAAGAAGCACCTGTCAGAACCCCTGACCATAGATCTGATAAATAAAATCCACGCCTCCATGACTGAGAATACCCTTGAAAATCCATCATGGGCCGGCAGGTTCAGGGCACCTGATGATGAAGAGATACAAGTTTTTGATAGTGATGGACAGGTTCTCCATATACCACCCAGTGCCACTGATGTTCCTGCGTTGATGGCGAATCTGTGCAACTACGTAACCAGCGACGGGGAGGACGAGTTCGTCAATCCAATCATAAAAGGAATCCTTATTCATTTCTGGGTTGCATATGTGCATCCCTTTATGGACGGCAATGGGCGCACTGCGAGAGCTCTTTTTTATTGGTACATGCTTAAGCATAATTATTGGCTATTCGAATACCTTTCGGTGTCTACCGCAATCCTGAACGCACGCACCCAGTACTACAGGTCGTTTCTATATTCTGAAATGGATGACAATGACGCCACGTATTTCATTGTGTATAACCTCAAGGCAATACATAAGGCACTGGAAATACTGAATGAATACATAAAAAGAAAACAGAAAGAAAAGAAAAATGCATACCGCTTTGCCGCGAAATACCCAGCTTTAAATCTGAGGCAGCGCGCCCTGCTTGCGAGCGCGCTCGAAAAACATCAGGAGATATATACAATCGAGGCGCATTCTAACGTTCACGGCGTCACTTACCAGACTGCACGCACAGATTTGCTTGCGCTCAAAGACATGGGACTGCTTGCTATGAGGAAAGAAGGCAAGAAGTTTATATTCATGCCTGTTGCCGATATTTCAAGAAAACTCGAAAGCTGAAAAGCCTTTTCAAGGTGATATTTTCTGTTACAAATTTGCTATTTCTGGACACCGATTTTTGTAATTATGCCATTTTGTCACTCCTATAAAAGTTATGCCTTTTATTTTTAAATAGCTGTATTAATAAAAAATGGACTCTTATAATTGGTACTGCAAGTATTGTTTTGGCCGAATTGATAATATCTTTTTAAAGAAAACCCCTATATCACATTTGCTTTACTTAAAATGATTGTAAAAATTATAGTAAGCTTTTTATCAGGAAGCAAAAGAACTAAATCATAGTTACCGCTGCACTGCCCTGTAAACCCCGTTAGGACATCAGTCGGGGTTTTCTAACGGGGTAAAAGTTTGACTGTTAAATTCCTGAATGTTGGACAAGGAATCCACAAATAAACTAAAATTAATCTATGCGAGAGTGGCGGAACTGGCAGACGCGCAGGACTTAGGAACCGAAAAAGACGAATTTTGTAAGTGGGCTTCTGGTCTGGATATTTAGTTAAGGGATTGAATTAAAAAGATAAATTGACCTTCTATACTTTCCAATATTTTCCGTAGATTATGTAAAATCGGATACTTTCTGCTACAATTTTGCTACATTAAAAAGCGGACATAGTAATTCCTGTAGTTTTGTCCCCAGAAAACTACATTTGCAACCAATATCACAGTTGTAAATTAGCAAGAAAGCAACTGTAACACCAAAATGATAATGTCCTAAATGGCCAAAATAGAAATGTCCTAAATTGATAATGCTAAACTGCTTCTTTTTTATAAGGAGGCAGAATGGCAGGAAAGGACATTATCATGGTCAGGCAGCGGGAGCTTAAGCG
>JACRGY010000084.1 GCA_016212165.1 Nitrospirota bacterium | reverse complement strand
TCTCTTAAATCCTGTGTAGCTCTGAAGCGCAAGGACCATGCCTGTAAATACCGCTGTTATAAGCACAACAGGCAGGGATTTAATGCCAATCTCCACTATCTGTTTGAATGTGTTTCTAATTTCAAATGGCGGTAACACAAGCTGTTTTATTGCAGAACACAAAAGGAGCATGATACTCCCGAGTTCTGCAGTAAATAACACGAAAGTGTGCCAGAACATCGTGACTGAACGCCCTAACAATTCAACAGGTTTAAGCAGAATATTAGCCATTAATGTATACCCGTCGTGATTTATTACCCAGAGAGGTCAGAATTTCATATGGAATTGTTACTGCCCTTTCTGCAAGTTCAAATGCTGTAACGGCAGTATTTTTCTGTCTGCCAAGCAGAATAACCTCATCTCCTTCAGAGACATCACCGATTTCTGTAACATCCGCCATCGTAGTGTCCATGCATATCCTGCCGGCCACAGGGGCGCGTTTCCCTCTGATAATAACATCCGCGTTATTTGACAGGACTCTCGGATATCCATCAGCATAACCAACCGGCAGTACCGCTATAAGGCTTTCCCTTGCTGTAATAAAGGTCCTCCCATAGCTTACAGGCGTCCCCTTTTTAAATCTTCTTATAGAGAGAATCGTTGTTTTAACAGTCATGGCAGGTTTTAAATTAGCTGATAGCTGACGGCTGATAGCTGACGACTGTATCGGCGAATAGCCATACAGCATCAGTCCGGGCCTGACGGCATCAAAGTACGATTCAGGAAGGGTCATGACAGCGGCGCTGTTAGCCATATGGCAAAGAATCTGTTTGATGCCCTTTTTATTAAGGATATTCCTTGCTTTGTTAAATCTGTCAACCTGCATTAAGGCATATGACCTGTCATAAAGGGCGGCATCGGAAAAATGGCTCATAAGCCCTTTGACCGATATAAAATTCATTTTACCTATTGCGCTCATCTCTTTTTCTATGTCTTCCATATTAAAACCGAGCCTTCCCATGCCTGTATCCACTTTTATGTGCAGATTAACACTATGTTTTCTTGCCTTTGCTTCTTTGGAGAATCTTTGCGCTGTCTTAACATCATGGACCACAGGTATCAGGCTGTATTTAAGATAGTCTTCTATATTATTTTTATCAAAAAGTACAATTATCGGCGCTTTAATGCCTGCACGTCTCATGGCAATAGCTTCTGATGTGTATGCCACTGCAAGATAAGAAGCCCCTTCTTTGACAAGCCGGCGGGAAACTTCAACAGCGCCGTGGCCATAGCCGTCTGCCTTTACAACAGCTATGACTGTTCCGGTTCCTGTTATCTTTTTTGCTGTTCTAAGATTATGTGCGATAGCGTTGAGGTCTATCTCTGCTATTGGTCCTCTGTCCATAGGCAGTTCGGAGTTTTGAGTTAGGAGTTCAGAATTAGGATTTAAAAAATTACTCCAAACTCCTAACTTCTAACTCATCATTTTTCCTGTCCTGTTTTTTCTTTCTTTTCTTTGTCTTCTTCAGTTGGTTTTTTTGGTGTTACGTCTATCTCGTCAGGCTCTGACATGGATTTCTTGAAGTTCTTTATAGCTTTTCCAATACCGCCTGCGAGTTCCGGCAGCCTCTTTGCTCCAAAAAGGACAATTACGATTACCAGTATAACTATCAGCTCCTGCATGCCTAAACCAAACATATCTTACCTCCTTCTTTAGTGACAGTGTCAGTTTTCAGTGTATGTTCACTGACACTATTCACTGTTCACTATCTTTTTATAGTCTTCCATTGTATTGATATTCAGAAATGACCTGCCTTCAGGGTCTATCTGCCTTACCTCTTCCTCTTTTATATATAAGACGTTAATCTCTGTCAATAAATCTTTTAATCTCTTCAGTCCTTTATTAAGTCTTTTTTCAATGATGCCGAGGATATTTTTTGAATAGATCCCGAACAATGGCTGCGGCTTTCCTTCAAATACAGGTATCACAGCGTCCCATCCTGTCATCTCAGAACCTGAGGTCAGGGGTTCGGGGTTTTCTCTATTCTTACCTCTGTACTTATCAAGCATATACTCCATAAGCTGGCCATTTAGGAACGGCATATCACAGGCGGCCACGAATATTGCGTCATCCTTTATGTTTGACAGCACAGAAAAGATGCCGGTGAGCGGCCCTCTTTGATTGACAATGTCTCCTATCATCGGCACCCCGCAGTAAAAATAAAGTTCCGGTGTATTTGTGCTTATAACTACCCTTCCGAATAAGTTTCTCATCAGATTGACACTGGAATTAATTATTTTTTCCCCCTTGATCTCAATGTGTCCCTTCAGCAATGGGATCCTCCGGTTCTCTCCGCCTGCTAAGATTGTTCCTGTCATAGTTCTTTTTACTTATCGTAATAGTCTATTCAAAAAAGATTTTTAATACAAGCTAAAAGTGCCCTTGATAAAGATTTTTTCTTGCTTAAATGCGCTGCTTTTGTTATAAAATAACCATAAAGGGCGATAGGGTTACCTGCCCTGTTGGTGACAGATGAACAAGTTGATCCGGCAAATTAGATCTTTAGGGAGTCTGAGTAAGGAGGACGGTGTGCATGTCCCGAATCATTCGGGAAAGCCTGAAGTTCCCTTCAAGACACCCACCTATTTTAAGGGCGGATCTGATTATTCATTTGCACGGCAGGGCGGGTTTATTTTACCTGTGAAAGGTGAAACTTTTGTTCCCTTTCGCTTAGTTAGAAAGGCCGGGCAGGCGTTTATAGTGGAAATTATGTTTCTGAGGGGAAATATAAATAAAGGGGTTGATTATTGGCTCAGCTTATTGAGCCGTATAATAAAGTATGCAGGTAAAATACATGCCAGGCATATATTCCCGCTTACTCCTTAACAGAAACACTGAACCCATATCTCCTGCCTG
>JACRGY010000087.1 GCA_016212165.1 Nitrospirota bacterium | reverse complement strand
AGAGCATCCATGGAAGAAGTTCAATATAAGAGGGTTTATGGGGCACAATAACCACCGAGAAAACCCAATCGAGGCGGCGGCATAAAAACCGGACATTTCTATTTTGGTAGAAACAGGACATTTCTATTTTGGCTTGACATTTATTGTTCTAACATTGACAAAGCTCAGGATTAGAAATATAATTTATAATACTTAACAAATTCAGAGGAGGTTCATAATGGCAGAGGGTATAGTCGAGGTCACGACTTCTACGTGGGATAAAGAGGTTCTTCAGGACAAGGGGTTGGTTATGATTGATTTTTGGGCTGTGTGGTGCGGGCCGTGCAGGATGATTGCGCCCACAGTTGAAGAGCTTGCAAAGGAATATGCAGGGAAAATAAAAGTGGCAAAGCTGAACACCGATGAAAACCCCGATATTGCAAGTAAATATAAGATAATGGGCATTCCTACAATCATGTTTTTCAAGGGTGGCCAGAGAGTAGATCAGGTTGTTGGTGCCGTACCCAAGAATCAGCTTAAATCCAAGATAGATTCTTTGCTCAGCGCCTGAATCCCCGCTAAAAAAGTGATGAGCCATCTGTGGAGGGGATAAAATAAAATGAAAAAGACTTTTGCAATTATCGTAATCTCATCTCTTTTAATCTTTGCCTCTTCATGCCAAAAGAAGGAAGGGGAAGTAGAGATAAAGCCACCCTCTATAGGAGACACAGCGCCTGATTTTACGTTAAAAGGAATAAACGGCAATACAATCAGCCTTGCTGATTACAAAGGCAAGGTAGTTATGGTCGAATTTTGGGCTACATGGTGCCCCCCGTGCAGGGAATTAGCGCCAATACTTGAGAAGATTCATAAAAAATACAAGGATAAGGGATTTATAATACTTGCCCTTGTATCAAGAGACGAGGGGGAGGCAGCCATAAAGTCTTTTATAAAGGAACATGGAATAACATATCCTGTGCTTCTGGCTGACCAGGAGACAATGAGGCATTACGGCGTAAGCAGCATTCCCGTGAATTTTATAATTAATAAAGAGGGCCGGGTAGTAAGTATACACATGGGCAACACGCAGGACATTATGCAGGAACTCACAACTGAGATAGAGAGCTTGCTTTAGTTTTATGTTTGAATCGCTTACCGAAAAACTCGAATCAATATTTAAAAAACTTCGCGGCAGGGGACTGCTTAAAGAAGAAGATGTCGAAGCAGCCCTGAAAGAGGTCCGTCTTGCGCTTCTTGAGGCGGATGTCAACTTCAAGGTTGTAAAGGATTTTATACAGAAGGTCAAAGAAAAAGCCGTTGGCAAGGAAGTCCTTGAAAGCCTTACTCCGGGGCAGCAGGTTATTAAGATAGTAAATGATGAACTCTGTGCGCTTCTCGGGGGTGCAAGCAGCAGGATACAACTTGCTCCAAACCCACCGACTGTAATTATGATGGTGGGCCTTCATGGGTCCGGAAAGACTACAACCTCTGCAAAGCTTGCCAGGTTTTTCAGAAAAGAGGGCAGAAGGCCCATGCTTGTTGCAGCCGACCTTCAACGGCCGGCAGCAATAGAGCAGCTTATTACCCTCGGTTCTCAGATAGACGTTCCTGTCTTCTATTCAAAAGACACAAAGGACCCTGTAGCCCTCTGCGGAGAATCCATAAAAAAAGCAAGGCTTGACGCAAGGGACATATTAATACTTGATACCGCAGGCAGGCTCCACATTGATGAAGGCCTTATGGCAGAACTTAAGAATGTGAAAGACGCTGTTTCCCCGAAAGAGGTTATATTTGTTGCTGATGCAATGACCGGCCAGGATGCAGTAAATATAGCAAAGAATTTCAATGAGCAGATAGGGATTGACGGAATAATAATTACAAAGATGGACGGCGATGCAAGAGGCGGAGCTGCCATCTCCATAAGGTCTATCACACAAAAACCGATTAAGTTTATCGGGGTTGGCGAAAAAATAGATATGCTTGAGCCGTTCCATCCTGAAAGGGTCGCATCGAGGATTCTCGGAATGGGAGATATACTCAGACTGATAGAGCAGACCCAGAGT
>JACRGY010000013.1 GCA_016212165.1 Nitrospirota bacterium | reverse complement strand
TTATAAATATAAAAAATACCCTGCCCCCGGGGATGCAGCTTGATATATCATTTGACCAGTCAGTTTTTATTGAACGTTCCATCAAGGAAGTGCGGACGCATATGATTTACGGCGGACTGCTGGCTATTCTGATAGTATTCGTCTTTCTCAAGGATATAAGGACAACGCTGATAAGCGCTGTTGCATTGCCGACATCGGTCATAGCAACGTTTACCCTCATGAATGCCTTTGGATTCACATTTAACAATATGACCATGCTGGGGCTTTCGCTTTCAATCGGCATTCTCATAGATGATGCAATAATTGTTCTTGAAAATATCCACCGACATATGGAAAAAGGTATGTCTCAGCGGGAGGCTGCATCATTTGCCACTTCTGAAATCGGTCTTGCGGTTATGGCAACCACCCTTGCAATAGTTGCGATATTCCTTCCAGTGGCTTTTATGAAGGGGATAATAGGAATGTTTTTCCTCCAGTTTGCGCTTACAATTGTTTTTGCAGTGCTGGTGTCTTTATTTATATCTTTTACGCTTACGCCGATGATGGCGTCAAGATACTTAAAACATCAAGGGTCAGTGAATACAAACAGCTCACAATTATCATATCTAGTTGACAAAGGCTACAAGAAAGTAGAAGACCTTTACAGAGATTTATTGAAAATCTCTCTTAATCACAGGGCTCTTGTATTAATTACCGCAGCCGTTGTTTTTGTTTTAAGTCTTTATATTACAAAGTTTCTGGGCAAGGAGCTGGCTCCGTCTGAAGACCAGTCAAGGTTTATGGTGAGACTGAAGGCGCCGATTGATTACTCGGTTGCAGAAGTGGATAAATTATTCTCAAAGGCAGAAGAAATCATAAGGAATACGCCGGAGGTCAAGTCATGCTTCTATGCACAGGGGCTTATGACAGGACAGATTAACAGGGGACTAATGTTTATAGGCATTAAACCCAAGTCTGAAAGGAACAGAGCACAGCAGGAGATAATGATAGAAGTGAGGAAGAAATTCAAAAACATTGTAGGACTTGAAGGAACTGCAGAGGATGTATCATTAATCGGAGGCGGCATAAGGAGCGTCCCGATACAATATTCAGTAAGAGGAAGCGATTTAGCAGCAGTTGAATCCTACGCAAAACAGATTGTCTCTGAATTTTCAAGGCTTCCAGGAATAGTTGACGTGGATACTTCTCTGGAAGTTGGAAAACCCGAGGTCAGGGTTTATATAGACAGGGATAAGGCAGCTGATTTAGGCGTAGATATTGCAACAGTGGCTGAGGCAGCAAATTTTCTTATCGGCGGCGAAGTAGATGTTACTAAATTTAAAGATGAGGCAAAAGGAAGGAGATATGATGTCAGGGCAAGGCTTGTCTCTGAAGACAGGGCAAAACCTGAAGACATAGAAAGGCTTTATGTAAGGGCCAAGGATGGAAGGCTTGTGGAAATCTCAAATATCATAAGGATTCAGGAAGGCGGAGGCCCCAGCGTTATCAACAGAGTTGACAGGCAGAGGGCTGTAACAGTATTTGCAAATCTTGAGAAAAAGCCGCTTGGAGAGGCAAAGGCAGAGCTTGATTCAATAGCAGGAAAAATTCTTCCTCCGGGTTACTCAGGCATTTACAAGGGGATGGCTGATGTAATGGGAGAATCATTTCAATATCTATTATTCGCTATTATGCTCGGCGTTATTTTAGCCTATATGGTTCTTGCTTCCCAGTTTGAAAGCTTTATCCATCCCGTGACCGTCCTTCTGGCAATGCCTTTTTCATTTATCGGCGCATTCGGCGCCCTGTTATTAACTGGCAAGACCCTTAATATATTCAGCTATATAGGACTTATTCTCCTCATGGGGCTTGTTAAGAAAAATGCAATACTGCTTGTTGACTATACAAACACCTTAAGAAGCAGGGGCATGGGAAGAAGAGAGGCATTACTTGAGGCAGGGCCTGTCAGATTAAGGCCTATCCTTATGACAACATTTGCGATTGTCTTTGGCATGATGCCAATAGCATTAGGCATTGGCGAAGGCGCAGAGACGCGCGCTCCTATGGCAATTGCCACTATCGGCGGACTCCTGACATCACTGCTTTTGACCCTTGTGGTCGTACCGGTAGCCTATGACGTGTTTGACGCTTTGCAGGGGAAGTTTGTGAAAAAGAAAGCCGGAAATTAAACAGGACAAATAGTGAAAAGAATACTGATTAGCATAGTAATCGCTGCAATTGCAGGTATCGCTGCATTCCTCCTGCTTAAAAATAAAGGAGATGAACCAAAATTCCGGACTGAAAAAGTCATGAGGGGCGATATACAGACAGCGGTTACTGCCTCGGGCACAGTGAATCCGGTGACCACAGTGCTTGTGGGAACACAAGTATCGGGAACCGTGAAAAATATTTATGCAGACTTTAATTCGCCTGTCAAAAAGGGACAATTGATAGCTCAGATAGACCCTGCAAGATTCGAGGCAGAGGTAGAACAGGCGCGTGCGAATCTACTTTCAACTAAAGCGGAAGCAGAGAGGACGGAGGCGAATCTCATCGATGCAGAGAGAAAACTGGAAAGAAACAGAAAACTCTTTTCCGATAACCTCGTTTCCAAAAACGACATGGATACGTCAGAGACGAACTATGAAACGGCAAAGGC
>JACRGY010000082.1 GCA_016212165.1 Nitrospirota bacterium | reverse complement strand
TTCTGCCGAAGATTTGAGGCTTAATATTTTAATTGATGAAGCACTGGGAAACAACCACGAGGTCTTGATGGCAGAGACAAAATGGAGAGGAGGAATATTCAGAATCCCTCAGGCAAAAACCCTTCCTGACCAAATGCTTATGGTAGGTTATCAAAACGAAGGAACAAGGAACCTTTATACCTTTGGTAACGAGATGGCGCCCGATTCGCAATGGATGTTCTCTGCCTCTCAGATGTTTCCTTTCCCGGGGAAACTCTCATTAAAAGGCGAGATGGCTGAAAGGGATGCAGAGGCACTTAAGTCATCTTACGATGCTATAAGGTTAAGAACTATAGCAAGGGTAAAAGAACTCTACTATGAACTATTCCTCGCATACAAAGGTATTGACCTGATTAAAGAGAGGACTGCACTTTTCTTAAGGATAGAAAATGCAGCTATTGCACGATATTCCGCAGGCATGACACCACAGCAAGAGGTGCTGATGGCTCAAACAGAAAAATACATGCTTCTTGAGAAAGAGGAAATGCTTAAGCAGAAGATACAATCCATAGAGGCGATACTTAATACAACTGTAGGCAGAGATGTTAATTCACCCCTCGGCAGACCGGTTGAGCCTGCATCTACCGTATATAAATACAGTATGGATGAATTGATTAAAATGGCATACCAGAATTCCCCTGAGATAAAAACAAAGGATCGTATGGTTGCATCTGCAGAGACGAAGAGGCAGATGGCTGAAAGAGAATACTATCCTGATTTCACCATAAATGCAGGCTATTTTGCGAGGAGTTCAGATTTTCCTGACATGTGGAGCCTCACAACCACAATCAATATACCTATTTTTTATAAAACAAAACAGCGGATGGCTGTGCTTGAGGCGGAATCCGCCCTTTCAGAAGCAAAGCATGAACTTGAAGCAGTTAAGTTAATGCTGTCTTCCAATATAAGAGAAAACTACTCTATGATTAAGGCGGCAGAGAAATTAACGGAGCTATACAGGAATGGACTTATACCCAAGGCATATCAGGATTTTGAACTCGCAATTTCCGGATATATAACAGGGAAAGTTGAGGCTATAACTGTCATAACAAGGCTGAAATCACTCATTGACTATGAGCTTTTATACTGGGGGCAGTTCATAGAAAGGGAAAAGGCAGTTGCACGGCTTGAGGCGATAACGGCAGTCAATCTTTTAAGTCGTCATTCCCGCGAAAGCGGGAATCCAGGCAAGACAAAAACTCTGGATTCCGCATCAAGTGCGGAATGACAGCAAAAAATAAAATATGACAAAAAATAATAGGGGTTGTTAGATGAAAAGAAAAAATTTGTTTATCATTATCGGATTAATTTTAATTGCAGGCGGAATATTTTATTTTTTGAGGGCAGGCATACAGAAATTAAAACCTTCGGCGACCGCAAAGTCGGAAACTGCTCCTGCACATCAGGGACACACAGCGAAGAATAAAGAGCCGCAGGCTCAGGTTGAAACGCAGCAGAAAAAGCAGTCAGCAGAGATTCCGGCAGTTGAGATACCTTTAGATAAGCAGCAGTTGATAGGCATAAAAACAGTTGTAGCATCTGTGAAACCGCTGCAGAAAATTATCAGGACAGTAGGCCGTATTGAATACGATGAGAGAGGGCTTGCGACTGTCAACACCAAGATTGAAGGCTGGATTGAGAAACTCCATGTTGACTACACAGGCAGGTATGTTAAGAAAGACGAACCTCTTGCGGATATATACAGCCCTGAGCTTGTTGCCACACAGCAGGAATTTTTAAACGTGCTGAAGTGGAAGCAATCAGCAATCAGCAATCAGCAATCAGCAATCAGCAATCAGCAATCAGCAATCAGCAATCAGCAATCAGCAATTGAAGTGATGCTTTCAAAGGATGCTGAGGCAATAATTGAGGCTACAAAACAGAGGTTAAGACTATGGGATATAACAGAGGAACAGATTAAGAAGATTGAAGATACAGGCAAGCCCATTAGAACTCTGACCATATTTAGCCCTGTAAGCGGATATGTTGTGCAGAAGATGGCTTTGCAGGGAATGCGTGTAATGCCTGGTGAGAAGCTCTTTGATGTTGC
>JACRGY010000086.1 GCA_016212165.1 Nitrospirota bacterium | reverse complement strand
ATCTCTTTTCCATGAGCAGCTTGCGGACTATATGGTCTTTTACCTCACCAAGAGAATTCACAAGTCTCTTGGTAAGATGACTCCAATTGACTACCTTATCCGGAAAGGGGGTATGTCGCATTTGTATGGAACTTATACAATACCTTTACTTCACACATTATCTCCTATACAATATTTTTATACTATTTAAGGCAGGAGCGTTTGAATGAAAATTAATGACATACAATTCGATGAGCTTGGACCTCAAAAAATCATACACCTTTATTCACCGAAGATAGGGCTTAAGGCAATAGTCGTTATAGATAACACTGCCCTTGGTCCTTCAATAGGAGGGGTGCGCGTTTCACCTTCTGTTACAACAGAGGAAGTGGCAAGACTTGCAAGGACAATGACCCTGAAAAACTCTATTGCCGGCCTTCCTCACGGAGGTGGGAAAGCCGGAATAATTGCAGACCATAATGACCCAAAAAAAGAACTATATTTCAGAGGCTTTGCCATACAAATTAAAGATTTACTTGAATATATTCCTGGGCCTGATATGGGCAGTGACGAGCAGGCAATGGGGTGGGTTTTTGAAGAGATAAAAAGGGCTGTCGGCTTACCCGAAAAAATGGGAGGACTGCCTCTCGACAAGCTTGGCGCTACAGGTTTCGGGGTTGCTGAATGCGCTGAAATTTCATGCCCTTTTGCCAGCATCGAGCTTAACGGTTCAAGAGTTGCGATACAGGGATTCGGAAGTGTAGGCAAGGCAGCAGCCAAATTCCTTTCAGGCAAAGGTGCAATAATAGTTGCTGCAAGCGATACAAAAGGAACAATCCATAATCCTAATGGATTAGATGTTAAAGCGCTAATAGATACAAAGGACTCAACAGGCAGTGTTATAAATCATAAAAAAGGGAACATCAGGAAGCCCGAAGAGATATTCTCTGTTGATTGCGAGATACTCATCCCTGCTGCAACGCCTGATGTAATCCACAAAGACAATGTCCGGGGAATAAAGGCAAAGATGGTGCTTCAGGGCGCAAACATCCCTGCAACTAAAGAAGCAGAAGAAATCCTTCACAAAAGAGGCATAATTGCGGTGCCTGATTTTATAGCTAATGCAGGCGGAGTTATCATGGCTGCAATGGAGTATGCAAAAAAGACTGAAAAAGAGGCTTTTGAAGCAATATCTCAGAGAATTAAAACCAACACAAAACTGATTCTCGAAAAGGCAAAAAAAGAAAACCGCCTTCCCCGGCAGGTTGCAGAGGAGATTGCAAAAGAGAGGGTGCTGAAGGCGATGCAAAATAGTGAATAGTATTCAGGGAACAGTTGTCAGGCAGAAATACTCTCTTAAAATGCCATGCCGATAGAAATACCGGGCATAACTTTTTGATTGCTGAATCCATATGCCAGATAAACCTGAAAGACAGGGATCAATACCCGCCTTACATAAATCCTCACTGACACTCCGGCGTCTGATTTGCTGTCAGAGACACTGAAACTTTGATATTCATTTCTAAAAATTGCATTGTCTGCAAAGGTAACAAAAGAAAGCCTTGCTTCCTTAAATGAATGAACCGGCACAATATACTCTATAGCAGAAACTACTGCACGGTCAGCCTGAAATCTTCCTCTTTCGTAACCCCTCAGCTGCTCGATTCTAAAGCGATGGCCATATGTAAGGTTGTCTCCAAACATGCCTGAATTCATAAAAACCAGATTATGCCGTAAAACAGGATTAAGATAATAACTGAACCTCCAGCTGAATATTTTTCTGCTAAGGTCAGAGCCCAATGATTCAAAATCCTTTTCGTAGAGCAGTCTGCCTGTGAAACCCTTAACAAAATCCTCCTTATAATCCGCTTCATCCACATCAAGAGACAAGCCGAGCATGCCTTCTTTTGCATTTTCCGGGCGTCTTACGGTATCATCGGAATCGCTGTAAGCGAGTTTGTTATATTTATGAATTATTGAAAGTGTCATGTTTCTGTAGAAATTATAGCCAAGGCCAGTATCTATGCCTCTGGAGGATTCGTAATAACTGTTTATCTTCTGTTTTTTGTCCCTCTCATCTACAAGTGTCTTTATGTTTTTTAAGGAAATAAATAACCTGAATTTTGAACCCAGAACATTCTTGTCATGATAAAACAGCATCTCACTGAATTTATTCTTTTCCCGGAAAATAGTTGCGGATATTCTTTTGTGGTAACCGAGCAGGTTTGATTCCGTCAATGATATGCCATATCTCGATTCATTTTCCCTGAATGAGGCAAACGGAAATGGTATGACAGACCACTTATCCTTCAGCCTTATCTTCAGCCTTGCCCCTTCTCCTGCCCTTTCAGCTTCAACCTTAATGTTATAGAACATCCTCGAATTCAGGAGAAGCCGCTCAACATTCCTTTCTAGGCCTTCGGTATAAACATCGCCGGCCTTTACCTCTATAATCCTGAGTATTACACTGTTTTTTGTCTTTGTATTTCCAGAGATGTCTATAGCAGTAATCAAACTGCTGTTTTCAGCTGCTGCAAATGAAGAGATAAGGATAACTATTAAGCTAATAAATGCAGCGCAGCTTTCAAGTTTCATTGCTTATTTATTACAGCCAGAATAATGTACATTTGTGATTTACTATCCAGCATTTTAAAAATTCCGTATTTACTCACTTCTTCCAGTACGGATTTGCTATGTCTTCAAAAGCAGTGAGGGCTGCGGCTGCGCCTTGTGAGACTGCGGTCACAATCTGCTTCACCCCGCCTGTTATATCACCGGCAGCATAGACCAGGGGCATAGATGTCCTCATCTTGCCGTCAACCTTTATATAACCTTCTTCATCAAGCGCAAGGCCGAGTCTTTTTGCTATATCGTTGTACGGTTCATAACCTATGGCTATAAAAGCAGCATCAGCCTTAATGTCCTTTGTTTGGCCTGTTTTAATATCTTCGATTTTTATCTTTTCAACAACCATACCTCCGCTGATTTCTTTTATGGCGCTGTTCCACAAAACAGGAATATTCCTCTGAAACACAGCCTGCTGGAGCCTTTCTTCAGCCCTGAATGCATCCTTTCTGTGAACAATTGTGACATGGGCTCCAAGACTGTCAAGATATAATGCATCTGTTAAAGCGCTGTTGCCGCCTCCGACAACTATCACATTTTTCCCATCCTTGAAAAGATAACCGTCGCACGTAGCGCAATAACTTACACCCCTGCCAGCAAGCTTTTCTTCTCCAGCTGCGTTAAGCTTTTTGCTGCCGGCGCCTGTGGCTATGATTATTGCCTTTGCCTTATAAGTTCCTCTGAGCGTTGTTATCTCAAAGCCGCCATTCAGCTTCTTTATATCATCAACCCCAACACCCTGAAGAACAAGCGCATATTCCATCGCCTGCTTTGCCATCAGATCAACGAGTGTCTTGCCTGCTATGGCAGCAAACCCAGGATAGTTTTCAACTACGGGTGTTATTGCAATCTGCCCTCCAATATTAGCTTTCTCAAAAACAATGCTCTTCAATCCGCTTCTTTCAGCATACATGGCAGCTGTCAGGCCTGCGGATCCTCCTCCAAGTATTACAACATCATATTCTCTCAGTTCCTCTCTTCCAACAGGCATTACATACTCCACGGGCTTCCCTTCTATTACTGATGCTACAAAGACCTCTTCAGGCTTAAGGCCGGGCGCTATCAATGTCTCACCAACAAATGTCTTTGGCACAGACATGGCAGCATATTTCTCCGCAAGGTCTTTGTTTTCATATATCTCTATGACCTCTACTGAGATAAGGTCTTTCTTTTCCAATGCGACTGAAACAGCATCCAGCACCTGCTGGGGGCAGTAAGGACATGTCGGGCTTACGAATACTTTTATCTCCCGTTTTTCTTTAAGCCCTTGCAGCCTTTTTTTAGAATCGCCTGTGAGAATGCCCTGGCCGGTAGATACCATTATTATGGACATTACTATGGAACGGCCTTCCTCTCCGGCAGGCGCGCCTGTGTAGCGAATGTTATATTTGTCAGGGGCTATGAGAAGGGTTGGAGACCTGAAAACGTTGCGTTTCTTAGACTGCTCATCTCCGATTTTATAATAGGTTGCCTTGATTTTATCAGTGAGCTCTGACATTGTCTTTATCAGGCCTACAGTGAAGTCATTGAACATATCATTTATGCCTTCTTTGGTATAAACCTCAATGACAACAGCATCCCTGAGCTGCCTGAACGCGTCCTGCAATGCTTCCTTAACATCTTCTGTGATTATTTCACTTTTATTTCCCATGTAAGATATTCTATCAAAAAAGTTGCAATACTAATAGTGATGTCCAATAAAGATGGAGTATAGTATTCAGGCGGTTTTTTAACAGAACAGCTATTTTAAAAAAGGATTCCTATTCCTAAAAATACCTGAATCAGGTACAGGCAGAGGACTAAAAGGCCGCGCCTGAAATGAGGGGTTCTCCACGCTGAGTCAGTGCCTTTTATTTTTCTTGAAATCAAAAAAGCAGTAGTTATTGAAAAAACTACAGCCAGCCCTGTAATGAAATGCGGGGGATACTTTAATAATCTTCCATAATCAAGATAAATCAGAATTGCTCCGGCAAAAAAACCTGCAACTCCCATTACTGCAAAAACAGGCCCTGACTTCCTGTGCCTTTTTATTGCTGCGAATTGTGGATTGCCTGCCTTTCTCCCTCTTCTTATCCTTAACCCAAGCCAGCCCTGATAAATAAATAGAAACATCATAATGGCATTGTAGGAGCCGTGAACAAGCCTGAGGTTGGCTATGAGTTCTTTGTCCAGCATGTTTAATAAAACTCCTTGAGGGTTGTTTCGAGTTTTGATAAGTCAGGCAGCTGTTTAACAAGCGGCTTATCCATAATTACCGGTATCCTTTCCTCAAGCATCTGACGGTTGTTTCTGTAAATAATGCCTAAGGGAATTCTGTCTCCCCATTCAAGAGACCTTTGAAATGCACTAACCCTGTCCTCAGGATTGTATTCAGTCTCTATATGATATACCCTTTGCCTGTACCATTCATATGTATTGATTTTGTTGAATGTAATGCAGGGCTGTAAGATATCAACCAATGAAAATCCTTTATGATTGATTGCCTTTTTCATTAAGCCTTTTAAATGTTCCATATCACCGGCAAAACCCCTTGCAACAAAACTGCAGTCAAGGGCAACTGCCAGCGCCATTGGATTCAGTTGTTCTGAAAAAACCCCGAACGGTTGGTTCTTTGTCTTCATGCCTTCCATGCTCGTTGGAGACGCCTGCCCCTTTGTAAGGCCGTATATCTGATTGTCATGGACAAACAACTTTACATTTATATTTCTTCTTATCGCGTGATTCAGGTGGTTTCCGCCTTCTCCGTAACAGTCGCCGTCTCCTGCAACAGCTATAACAAGCATATCATGATTCGCAAGCCTTATACCTGTTGCAACCGGCAATGTTCTTCCATGAAGGCCATTAAAGGTATTGCACTTTATATAATGCGGAAACTTCCCTGCCTGCCCGATTCCGGATACTACTGTAAGCTGATGAGGCTCTATCCCGAGTTCGACAACAGCATCCTTGAACGTCTTGAGGATACCGAAGTTACCGCATCCCGGACACCACGCCGGAGTCTTTCCCTTATAGTCGTCTAATGTTGGCATCTATCTCCTCTAATAATTCTTCCAATAAAAATGGCCTTCCATCAAACCTGTTTATGCTCGCCTTGAACTCAAATCCTGTCTCAGCCCTCATAAGCCTTGCAAACTGGCCAGTAGCATTATTTTCTATGCAGATGGTCAGTTTCGCATTATTTAATATCTTCATATAATCGAATTTGTCTATTGACGGAAACGGATATATTTCACTGAAATGCAGCATGGCAATTTTCACGTTCTTAGAAAGCGTATCTACACACTCTCTTATAACTCCATAATTGGAACCCCACCCCGCAACCACTATATCCGGTTTGCTGCCTCCATGGAGAACAGGCGGTCCTATCTCCTGCCTTATCAATGGCAATTTTTTAAACAACCTCTTATTCACCATCTTTATCCTTGTCTCTGCATCTTCAACTATATGTCCCTCTTCATCATGCTCATCGCTGTCTGTAACAACAAGATGCCTTGATTCTCCTGGAATCGCAAGAGGTGACACGCCGCTTTCAGTAAGCGCGTGCCTTTTATATTCAGAGAGTTTCTCCATTGCCTCTCCCCTGAGCCTGTGTTCTGTATTTTTTAGCTTAGAAACATCAAAGCCTTCAAATGTCCACTCAGAGTCTGAAAGATATGTATCAAACATAATAATCACGGGTATCTGATATTTTTCAGCAAGGTCAAATGCCTTATTCGTAAGATAAAAAGCCTGCTCAGGCGTGCCAGGCGTAAATATAACACGGGGAAATTCTCCGTGTGAGGTATAAAGCGCGAAATTAAGGTCAGCCTGCTCTGTCCTTGTCGGAAATCCGGTTGCAGGCGCAGGCCTCTGTCCAAGTGCAATCACTATCGGAGTCTCTGTCATTCCTGACAGGGAAAGCCCTTCCACCATTAATGCAAAACCACCGCCTGCAGTTCCCGTCATCGCGCGCACGCCTGCAAAAGAGGCTCCCAGCGCCATGTTAATTGCAGCAATCTCGTCTTCTGCCTGCTCAACAATAATCCCGTATTCTTCTCCCTTGCCTGCAATATAGTTCATTATTCCTGTCGAGGGAGTCATCGGATATGCTGAATAGAGCTTGCAACCTGATACAACAGCGCCAAGGCCGATGGAGTCAATTCCTGCTATCAGCATCCGGGGTTTTGCCAAAGGAGCAGCGGAAAATGAACACGTGATGCACTGCTTAACGCTAAAATCATGTCCTGCCACAGCAGCATTCACATTTGCCTTTATGATGTCTTCGCCTTTTTTCCCAAATGTATCTTTTATAATCCCAAGCAGTATGCCGGGTTCCATCCCGAGCATCCCGAGCACAGCGCCTGTTGCAACCGTATTTGCCATTATTTTGCTGCCGCCATGCTCCGCTGCCAGATTAACAAACGGGATATCAAGGAACTGCTGGTTCTCATGTTTCTGTTTTAATGCAGAAGAGTCATAGATTATCCGGCCATTGTCCGAGAGTTCTTTTTCATGCAATGTGATGCTCTCCTTATCGAGGGCAACAAGAATATCAATCTTAATTCTGGACGACATAACAGGTTTATCTGAAAATCTTATCTGGAAAAAATTATGGCCTCCCCTTATACGGGATTCATAATCCTGATGTGTAAACACATGATACCCTGACCTCGAAAATACCCTTGCCAGTGTATCACCAATGGTCTGGATGCCCTGCCCTGCCTCACCGCCTATTTTTATCGTATAGTCCATATTTTTTTAGCTCTAAGCTGATAGCAATCCTTTTATTTCAATCTTAGTGGATATTTACTATGTCGTCAATAGTAATAATTTTTCCATCCAGCAGATGCCCCAGCAAGATAAAGCCTCCGCACGGTGCTGCATCTTTTTTTCCTGCTGCAAAGTCGCAACCATCTTCACGAAAAGAGCATGCCACACACATACTTCCGATAAGTTTTTCCCCGGTTGAAGCACTAAGTTTCCTCTCAGATTTATTAAAAGAGATTTCCCTGCCATTTTTTATCAGCTTTTCTATTACAGTAAACCCTTTGCAGGCAAGCTCTTTGTCTTTTGATGGTTTGTAGTATGAACAGAATTCTTCGCAGAGTTTTTTATTCAAATTACTTTTGTCCACACACTAATCATATCAGAAAATGGGCATGTAGTATAATAAAGTTGTGGAATATTTCCTCGCAAAAGAATCTGTCCTTAAATGGCTTGAGAACCCGTCTGTCTATCACATAAAGAAAGATGAACTCTATGAGCTTGATGATGAGGCGTTTGAGTTTCTTAGGAGCTGTTCAGCGGGAAAAGGATGCCGCAGCAATGATAAAAAATCCATAGGCTACTGCGCTAAAGAGGGCATATTGAGCCGGGAAAAATCAGGCCTTAAACGCCCTCCCATAAAAAAATCTCCTGTCCCTTCCCTGAGATACCTTGAACTTCAGATTACCAACAGGTGCAATCTCAGATGCAGGCATTGTTACATTAAGGATAAACCAGGCAAAGAGCTTTCGTTGAGCCTGATAACCAAGGTATTGAAAGAATTCGAAGCTATGCAGGGATTAAGAGTGCTCATAACAGGCGGCGAGCCATTGCTCCACGGCAGGTTTAAAGAGATAAATTCAATACTTCCTGATTTTTTTTTAAGAAAGATTCTTTTTACGAACGGATTATTGCTTAACAAAAAGATGCTCGGAAATCTTAATATAAATGAGATTCAGGTAAGTATAGACGGCATGGAAAAGGCGCACGACTCGTTGAGAGGCAAGGGAACTTTCAGGAGAGCAATGCGGTCAATTAACTTTGCGATGGATTCTGGTTTTGAGGTGTCTGTCTCTACAATGGTCCATCAAAAAAATCTCAGGGATTTTAATAAGATGGAAAACTTATTTAAAAAAATCGGGATAAAGGACTGGACAGTTGACGTGCCGTGCGTAACAGGCAGGCTCAGGGAAAATACTGACTTTCAACTCGCTCCCAAACAGGCAGGAAAATATCTTGTCTATGGATATGGAGGAGGGATTCATTCAGGGGAAAAAGGTTTTGGATGCGGATTGCATCTTATGTCTGTATCAGCAAGTGGAAAGATTTCGAAATGTACTTTCTATTCTGACAGAGCAGTTGGTACAATTAAAAACGGATTAAGAAAATGCTGGGGAAAAATAAAACCAGTAAGGCTCGATAAACTTGAATGCAGCTGCGAGCATATAGAAGAATGCAGAGGGGGATGCAGGTACAGGGCAGAGATATTAGGGAATGCGAAAGGCAAAGATTTATACAGATGTGTATCATATAAAACAATATGATGAAGAAAGGGGAATATAATATTTCCCTTCCTTATATCTTTTAAAAAATGGAGGTTTTTATGCAGAACAAGAAATTTGTTTTTATCATCACCCATTCGTATGACAATCCTGACAAGGTTGCAGGCGCAATGCAGCTTGCAGCCAATATGAAGGCATTTGATGTTGAGCTTGATTTCTTTCTGATGGACAAAGGCGCGTTGCTTGCCAAGAAAGGATTTGCAGAGACCCTGACATGGCAGCTGAAGGATGAGTTTTCTCCGATCGCAGCTCTTATGAAGACCCTCATCGAAGACTTTAATGTAAGATTCTATATCTGCGCATCGTGCGTAAAGCACTATGAACTCGATAAGGCAGAGCGTATCCCTAACTCGGAAATAAAGCCCGGCTCTTTCTTAGGGCAGATGTTGCTTGAAAGACAGGGGCTGACATTTTAAGATGGATGAGCTTGCAAAAGAATACATAGTAGATTTCTTTTCCAAAAAACTGATGTTTTTCGGCAATGCCCCTGCTGCTGTCGGATGGTCTGCCGCAGGGCAGAGGCAGAGATATGAATGCATCCTTAAACTTCTTCCTCTGGAAGGACATAGCATTCTCGATTTCGGCTGCGGTAAAGGCGACCTTTACGGCTTTCTTAAGGAAAAAGGAATTAATGCAGAATACACAGGCATAGATATAAATCAAACGCTCATAGAGATGGCTTCCCGTAATTTTCCTGACACTGAATTTCTTACGCTCGATATAGACACTGACAATATATCCGGAACTTATGATTACATAATATCATGCGGGGTTTTTAACCTGAATCTTCAGGGAGTAAAGAAAGCAGCAGCAGAATCCTTAAGAAAACTATTTCACCATGCAAACAAGACTCTTTTATTTAACTGCCTCAGCACTCATTCCAAAACAAAAGATACAAATCTGCTTTATTTTGACCCGGCAGAACTGCTTTCTCAAGCGTCTGTTATTTCAACATCCACAAACATATATGACAACCTCATTGAAGGGGATATATTTTTATTATTGAACAAGTCTTGAATTCCCAATCAGGCTATCCGCCTATATATAATCCATAACAAGATTTGTAAGTGTCGGGCCTACGATAGGTTTTGTTACATAGTTATTTGCCCCAAGTAAAATACCTCTATCGACATTCTCCTTTTCGCCGCGAGTCGTAAGAATTATTATCGGCATCTTCAGGCCCATCTTGCCTCTTATCTTTTCTATCAGCTGGAGCCCGTCAAGCCGGGGCATGTTTACATCTGTTATAACAAGGTCAAAACTCTCCTTGCCAAGTTTTTCGAGCCCGTCAAGCCCGTCCGTAGCCTCGGTAATGCTGACATCGTGAAGGCTCCTTAAAAACATTTTTATAAAAAGTCTCATTGTTGATGAATCTTCTACAACAAGAATCTTCTTCATATTCCCTCCTCTAAAACTGTTTTGATTACATTAGCCGCATGGCCAAGATTTACGGGTTTTGATATAAACTGCCTTGCTCCCAGAGACATAGCCTTGTTTACTATTTCATCGTATCCCATGGAACTTACTACAACTATCTTTGCCGATTTATCGAGTTCCAGTATCTTCTCAACAGCTTCTATGCCTTCCATTTCAGGCATCACCAGGTCCATGAGCACAAGATCGGGCTTTGAATTGGGATACCGCTCAAGAGCTTCTCTGCCGTTTGAGGCCTCGGCAACCACTTCCCATCCCATCTGCACAATCATTTTCCCAAGAGTCTTTCTCTGGAAAATAGAATCGTCAACTATCATAAATCTTGCCATTGTGTTCTCCTAATGACAAAGCTCAGCGACATCTTTTACCGTTGAATCTCGGCTTTCTGCAAGCTCTGCCATACTCATAAGTTTAGGGATTATCTCATCAAGCCTCAAAACCATATCAACATACCCTTTCTCAACAGCAACCTTTGGCATTCCGTATATCACTGATGTTTCCTCATCCTGTGCAATGGTCAATCCCCCCTTTTCTTTTATTCTTCCCAACCCTTCTACTCCGTCGTCTCCCATTCCTGTCATTATTATGCCTATGGCGCTGTCCCCATACCCCTCTGCAACAGAATCAAACAGTACAGTAGCAGAGGGCCTGTGCCCTGACACTTCAATAGCCTGACTGAGAACCGAAACCACCCCGTAATGTGTCCTTTTAACCTTAAGGTGTTTATTGCCGCGGGCAATCAATGCCAGCCCCGGCCTCACGATATCTCCATCAGCGGCTTCTTTGACGTTAATATTGCATACAGAATCCAGGCGCCTTGCAAAGAGTTCTGTAAATCCT
>JACRGY010000085.1 GCA_016212165.1 Nitrospirota bacterium | reverse complement strand
CTCCTGCCCTTGTTCAAATGTCTGCTTGCCGCTTGATGCGCATCCGTATATAAAAAGTGCAGAAACAAAAAATAAAACCAACCCTCTTTTCATAATAAGCCTCCCCGCAAATTTATTCATTTATTTACCTATTTACTAAGGAGGTCATAAGTAAAGCCTCATAATCTGTCATTCCTGCAAGCGGAGCGCGTCAGGAATCCTTCTGAAAACAAAGAAAGATTCCGGACAAGCCGGAATGACCGAATAAGGCGGAAATGTCGCTTTACTTTCGTTCTCATTAGTATCTCGGTTTTAGTTTTAATTCAATCACGTTGCTGGTAAATGACATTACTTCCAGCAATCCATTATTAAACTTTTTGCCGCTTAATTCCTCGGCCATCTCTTTGGTGCTGCCGCTTATTTCTACATCCATCCTGGCAATCCCGTCTTTATAACTGCGGTCATAAATCTCTTCTACATTTTCAATCTTATCCTTAAGGAATTCCCTGAAGGCTTTCATACTGTCAAATTTTACGCCTGACACGGAAAGCTTTATTGCATGAGCTCCGCTTACTCTTTTCTTCCATTTTGCAAGGATTTGAGATATCAGCTTATCTGATATCTCAGCAGATGCCTTTTTCAGAGCCTCGGAACCGCCAGTGATAGGATCCACATGGGCGACTGTAGCGCTGGCAGAAGAGGTTGCAAGAGGTTCACCGCTGTCTGCATTCAGCACACGCACAGAAACAGTTGCCTGGCAGGAACGGATGGACGTATTCATAAGCATGGGGCCTGCCTTTGCTACTGCCTGCCCTATTATCACGACCTCGGCCTCTCCCATTGACGCAAGCTTCAGGGCTGTCTCATTGCTTAAGGCAGATGCCGAAGAAACAGGGGCCTTTATTTCCTCTTTCATTCCGGCAAGCACAACCTGCCTATCCACAAAATTAAATCCTTTTCCCATGAATTTTTCCATAAGAGTGTTCTCAGCTACTCCCATGCTTACACTACTGCCGGACCCCCACCAATAGCTTGGCTTATCTGCAGCTATATTCTGCTCCGAAATTAAAAGCATAAGCCTTGGTTTGCCGGCCTTTTTTATCAAAAGCCCTATCTCGTCCAGATCCTTTTCCAGCCGTACCTTTGAGACCATTGCATTTATCCTGATTCTGAATGTATCGCCTTCGATTTTCTCTCCTGTAATTGAATATTTCTTAACATAACCGGCGCTCTTGGAATAAACCCTGTCATTCAGCAGTTCAAAATTCCTGACCATTGTTTCCGATTCAACCAGCACGCCAATAGCCTGCTCCACAGCCCTGCGGAATGCATTATTCAGTGCGCTCTCCCTTGCAATATCTTTTCTGTCGCCTGAAATTACCGCATAACCTTCAGCCTCAACATATTCAGCCTTGCTTGCATATAAAAGGCCGGAGGGAATAAAAATACACGACATTAAAACAGCGCAGAATATAACGCGTTTTAACAGAATGGTCCTTAATTGGAGTTTAGCCATTTTTAATCCACCATTATAGCTTAAAAGCGCCTTAAAGTTCACTCAATATAAAAGTGCAACAGGCAGTTTTATTTTTTTACTGTTTTTATCTTTTTAAGAACGATTCCCGAATAAGATGTGATTATTTTAGAGCCATCTGCTGAGACAACCTTTATGTCAAGCTTTAGTTTCCCGCCCCCCCTGAATGGCACAACAACCCCTGTGACGATGACATCTCCTCCATCGGGAAGTACCCTGAAATTTTTATCGCCTAGCGCTGCAAGCTGCCTTGAAAATTCTCTGGCCATCCTTGTTCCTGTTGCCGAGGGCCTTTTGTAAAAATCTGTAAAATCCTCCACAGTCACGCTTTTTACAGGCCTTCTTTGCAGCTCAGCTGCAATAAATGAGGCTATCCTCTTTAATTTCCTGACATGTTCTTGTGGCAAAGCGGGTTGTCTTTCAAGGCTTTTGTCGTCTGCCAGGGCAGGGATGGAAGATAAAAATAATATAAATATCAGGACAAAACAGCCCCTGAATATCTTCATCGCACCCTGCCCCTGACCTTGAATACAAAATCATAATTTAACAGGTCTTCCCATTTGTACCCCTTCAGCGTTGACCTTGTATCATCGCTGTCACCGTATGGATTGCCAGGGATATAAAACCAGTTAACTATCGCCTCTCCTGAATGCCTCATTATTATCCAATATTTTCCCGGGCCAAGAACAGGCAATGGTTCTTTTTCTTTCGCAAATACAAAATCTATCCAGTAGTAACCTGGACGGAACTTTATACTGCCCAATGAAACAAGCAAGGACCTCTCTCCTGATAAGCCCGGCTTGCCATTCTCATCTTTCACGACATCAATATATAGCGTACCGTCACCGCCGAATTTGTGCATGGCAAGCGAGATGCCCTGCAAGGTCATTGCACTTTCAATGGTGAATGCCTGAGCGTATACATAACGGGATGTCACATGTTCGGCGGTCTCCTTATCAAATACCCTGGTAGCCGCATTGCCGATAATCTGGTATACATCAACAAGAGTCGGAAATTCCGTATTACCGAATTCAACAGTACCTTTCTTTGGCGGAGGCGCCGGCCTGAGAGGAGGGGTTATCACTGGCGCGGGTTTAGGAGCCGGTGGCGCCGGCTTTACTGATGGAGGCAATATTTTTTCAGGAGCAGCAGCCTTTGCCGTAAGATTATTGCTCATTATATATGATACCGGCGCGTCCTTTGAGGCCCTCAGTTTTATGTTGACGTCATCATTATTAAAAACCGCCTCTATATCTTCGCTATACCTTGGCAGATACGGTGATGCTGACCACGAGTCATTAATATCTTTTGAATCCAGCCCATGTGTCTGTTTGATATGCCTGGTTGATGTAAACTGCCTGGACTGCTGTGGGTCGTAAGAAAGCCAGCCCAGGTCAGAAAATAATATCTCCATCCATGCATGCCCGCCCTGCCCCATGTCCTGCACAAGATATCCGTTTTCAACAGGAACCTTCCACTGCCGCTTAAGGCTGATACCGCCGACTATCCTGGCCGGGATGCCTGCTGCCCTGAGCAAGGCCATCGATAGATGCGCAAAGTTCTGGCAATTCCCCTTTCCTGTTTTAAGTGTATACAATGCATCATACTGCGGAGGGTTGTAGGTATATTTTACATTGTCAGAAACCCAATTTAATATTGCATTCACAGCATCATTTTCTGTCTTTGCATCCTCTGTGAGCTTTCGTGAAAGGGACACGATATCTCCGCTGTCGCTTTGAACCATGGATGTCGGCTTAAGAAACACCGCGTCATCCTTTTGAATATCCCTGAGAGGGAATGATGATACACTTTCCATTGCAAGCAGCTCGGCTTTTATTACAGTGTTATACGATATTGTGACGCTGATATTCTGTTTCAGGTTCTCCCATTTTACCTTTTTAAATCTGTTGCCGAATTTGTCCATATCATCTACTACAGATGCAGGCTCCGGAGAAAATCTGATATCCAATCCGCTTAAGTCCTGAGATGTTATCTTGTTGGAAAATGTGGTCGGGACTGCAAACCTGAAGGTCAGCGACCTTACATCCTGTTGGACATCGAAATTGATGCGCTGGGTTGTTTTTATCCTGCTCTCCAACCCTCCGTCAAGGATAAGGGTCTTGGCCAAACACGGTAGCGGCGATAACATAATAATTATGGATATGAATGTAAATAAAACAAGGGTTGTTATTTCCGGCTTGTTGCAATTTTTCATGGGATATTTCATTCTAATTTAAAATCTGTTCTTTTAGCTTTTTCTGCTCCTGTATCCGCTTTTGAACCCTTGCAAGCGCTGCATTTACCTTATCATCAGGCTTCATAAGCATCCTGTCCGCCTTCCTGTATAACTCCAGTGCCTGTTCAAGCTCCCCTGTAACCTCAGAACATATACCCAGATTATAAAGAACAGATAACGCATCTGGCGCAAGAATTCTTGCTTCTCCCCAAAGCTCACAGGCCCTGTCAAGCCTGCTGTTTTTTGCAAAATCTATCCCCTGGGCTAATTTCGCTTTAGCCGTGTCAGAGATAATGCCGTCGTCTGAATCCATAAGCTCAATTTCTACTGTCACATAATAAGGCGCTATATCCGTCCTAAAAATCTCTTTTCCGTACTGCTTTGCCTGTTCTGTAAGCTCTCGCTCACCGGGAAGCGGTTTTTGGCTGTCAGAACAAACTGACCTCTCAACGCTTTTCCCTATATTATTGGAATAGACAACCATCCCTGTTTCTACTTCAACCAGCTTTGGAGTGAAGGCAAAGGCCGCAGTCCTTTTTGTGCAGGGAACCGCATATTTTTCATACTTCGCGCACTCTTCGTATGCCCTTCCTTTTTTGTCATGTTTTGTGACTGTCTGAGCGCAGCGCGTACGCTCCTCACGGTAAGCCGAATCGCTGACGTCTGATGCGGTTATAATGCCGGTATAAATACCTTTGGCGCCAACAAGCCTGCCGACCCTGGCAGCAGTATTTGAATCAACAAGCGCACTCTGTGAAAGTTTCATCTCGCTTATAAGCTTTTCAAGCCTTACCCTGTCAACGAGATTAAAATACTGTTTGTCTCCTATGTTTATGCTTGCAATGGTCCCTTCTATCTCTGCAGCAAACTCCTGCCCGCCCTTGCCGTCAAAGGGCAGGACTGCAACTTCTCTCAGCCTTGACGCCTCGTGATGCCTGGCAGGTACAAGCATGGTTGTTTTTACAGCAGGCGGTGCGCAGGATGCAGCAAGAACAACAAAGCTTAACAAAAATAACCTGACAGTGCGCACCCTATCCCCCCTGAATGATATTTTTAAGGATGAGTGACGGGCAATTCATGGGTTGCCCGTCACTCATTGATAAATCTATTTCAGCACAAAAGCTACTTTTGCAGCTGCAAGAAAGCCAGCCTTTTGATTTGCAGAAAATATTTTTACTGCATCATCATCCGAGATCTGAAGGTCTGAAGGGTTTACAGAACCAGAGGCTTTTATAATCAATGGATTCTTTGCGCCTCTCTGATCAAGGGCTGCCTTTGCCTTATCAACGCTGTTTGTATATTCCCCGCAGCCCTGTTCAACAAGGACTTTCTGGCTTATCTTTGACGGGTCATAGAGCACTTCGCCCTTTTGTGTAAATATCCTGTTTATCAGGGCAGGCCTGAAACTCTGCTCTGTGGCATCAATAACAAGGCCGTCATATTTTTCATCGAGCGGCACAGGTTTATGCTTGTACTGAGGTGTTGGCTGCGCAGGCTCTATTAATTCTTTTTTTACATCGGGTTTCAATATCTTTGCATAAAGGGCATCCGCAAAACTGCCCGGGCCTGTCATGCCTATCTTCATTATAACAAGGGCTATTTCATCTTCCTTGCTGTATTCCTTATGGACTACCCTTGCGCCTTTCACAAAACCGGCCACAGCTACCCTGACAAGGTCATACTGAAGTGCGGCATCCTTTACCAGCGAGTCTCCGGCAACAGCTACCCCGTCCAAAAATTCAGCCAGCTTCCTGTAGGCCAATACCTCGGCAGCCCTCTCTGCAGTCAGCCTCTTTTGGCCCGGGCTGATTGCATCAGCTTTTGGAAGCCCTTCAGCAGCAACAAGGATATAGCCGTTTACAAAGGCATCCGAGGAAGACTGCGTAACAGCAAGGTGCTGCTGGCTCAGGTATTCGTTTGCCTTTTTAAATTTCTCATCAACCTGGGAATCAGAAGCCGGCGCTGCCATCGAAGGCTGCGTCGCTGCAGGCTGGTCCTCACCAATCGCAGCTGCTGCTGCAAAAAAACTCAGCAATACAACTAACACAAATACTTTTTTCATAACATTACCTCCTTTTTAATAAGTTTCAAAAGTTTAAGCAGTGCAAAAAGGTTAAAAGGTATTGAAACTATTTGACCTTTTTACCCTTTTTTTATAATTAATATATATTCATTTTCTGTCTTAATACCCTGATCGCAAGAATGGCCTCTGCGCCGTCAACAACAGAATCCACCCTGAAATCTCCGGAAATCTCTCCTTCCATTATGCCTTTTGTCGTCACATTCATAACCGCATTATAAAACGGAGAGGTCTTCCTTACATCAGGAAATGGAGATTGTTCATGTCCAAAAAATGCAGTTGCTATCTTTTCATCGCCTGTTATTTTTATGAGCACATCTTCAATAATCAATGCCATCTCACCCCTCAGCACAGTCTCTGATGGTTTAAAGAGATATGCCTTTGTAGTCTCATCATATTTTGGTTCAAGCCCCCTTACCTTCCATTTCATGATTGTAAGCACTTCTTCCCTAAATTGATGATTAAGCATATCCGCAGGCGTGAACTCAGCCTTCATCTTGTCTGCCTGTGACTGGCCAGCCAGGCGGCCTGCAAAAAGCTTATCCAGCTTAAGTTCATCAACAAGCAGCGCTGCAAGGTCAGCCCTTGTAACAGAATTTTTGACTGCTATCTGTTTGCCGACATCACCTACTGTTAAACCAGCCATGGCGCGAACTATCTTGTCTACGCGTTTCCATGCCCTGTCAGCCTTTTCATTCCATTTTCCTTCTCCCTTCATGTTCAGCACATCAGCAAACTTGTCCCTTGCCTTTTGAAATTCCCTGGCATCCAGATATGCAAGGCCCAGAAAATAATTGGCAGCCTCTGTCCCCTGATAGTAAATCAGCTTCTTTTCATCCACCTTGAGTTTTCTTGCCTCACCAAATGCGTTCTCTGCGTTTTCAAGCCAGTCCTTGGGCTGCAGCAGCGTATTGACTCTTATAACAGCAACATAATAATCAAACTTCTGTTCCTCGCTCTCGGACAATTTATCAGCCTTCTTCAGGTGGTCAAAGGCCCTTCCGGCTTCTACACTTCTGAAAGCCGCATCCGTAAGTGTCTTTGCCTTTCCAGCCGTAGTAATTGCAAGCCCGCTGTAAGCAATGGCGAACTTCGCATCGCAAAACAAGGCCCTCTCAAATTTCTCTTTTGCAACATCCAGGCTGCCTTTCTCCAGAGCCTCCATGCCCATTAAATAATGGTGCTGCGGATTATCTTCTGGAGAGGTACACTTTGCCTGCTGTGTTGCGCAGGCAGCAACAAACATAAAAATAAAAACTACAAACAAAAACCTGATACAATTTTTCATATATGCCTCCTTTGTTGTTTCATTTCTTTAAAGTGACGGGGTAGAACTTACATTGTCCCCTATCTTTATATCACTTATATTCCCCTTTACAATTGTAGCAGTTGCGGATTTATTGTCAACCTCGGTCACCTTCAGTTCTGCTGCTGCCTCTACCACCCTTTTTATAACCTCTCCTGTTTCAGGATCCTTTATCTCTTTCTTCACCTTAACAACATATAAGGTCTGGCCGACTGTTATGCCTTCACCGCTGCCCGCGGCTATATAAACTGTCTTGGACCCGGCATCAGTATCCGCCACCTTTGTTTTTATTGCTCCTCCGGCGCTTCCTCCTGTGCCGGTTGTTTTCCCCGAAAGCTGCTTTACTACGTCTCCCACACATTTGCGCGTGGCCTGACCGAGTATGGTCTCGTCAAATCCCGAACCGCCTATTGCCACATGGCCATATCCCCGATGACGATCACTTGCGGAGACTTTCACGTTGCTTTTGCTTTCCGAAGCCTTGCCCTCTGCTACAGCAACTATCTCGGCAGTTGTAGTGTCAATCATTCTTGCATCAATATATACAGTGGCAACAGCAGTTGATACGCCCACGTCTGCCCCAAGGCCCAGCATCCTGCCGAAGCCGCCGGTATCAATGTTTTTAGTGTCAATGCCGAACTGGGTAATGCTTCCCAGAATCACATATTTAACACCGAGAATTTTACCAATCTGGGCTGCAGTTGAAGCGTCAACCAGGCCGCTGGCCCCGAGTCTTTGCTCGCTGAGTACTTTTTCCAGCTGTTTTCTCTCTATTACTGAAAAAGTGCCGTCCTTAACAAGCTGCGTTACCATCATATCTGATATGCCTTTGCCTATATCCCAGTCTCCGGGCCACCACCGGTCCCTTATGGTCCCGTACTCAAAATCCAGGACCGCTACTTTTTTCTTTGCTGCCTCGGATGTAAAAGCGCCAACTAATATAGCGGCAACAACCAGAAAACTTATAAATACTTTTCTCATGCAATCCCCCTTTAATTAAACCAGGACTTTAAGTTTATGAATTACCTGTATTCCATAGTCACAGAGTAATTAGTAAAGTTCGTGAGCCTGAATCCTTTCTGGACAAGGCTGTTTATAAGATAAACTATATTTTCAGGATAACCAACCAGAAATTCCCCGAGTTTCTTTTCCTCGACTGAGGTGACCCACGCAGTGTTCTGCAATATCTCCTTTATCTGGAAGTTTGCGCTTATGTCTGATACGTCCTTTGCTGTAAATGATATTTTCTTTGAAGCGCCTTTAATGTGTTTTGACAGGGCTTCCAGCACAATCGGGGTGATCTTTTCCTGGAGCGCCTGCAAACCCTTCTCTGTTGCGTCCTCCACGCTCATTGCCAGTCCCTTTGCCTCTTCTGCGCCTGCCTGAAGAATAATATTCTTGCCTGACTTATCTCTTGTAATAAGCCTGTAAGTAAGCCTGACAGTGACATTATGAAACGGCATGGAAATGCCGTAACCGACATCCTCTCCTTTTTTAGTAGAGATGGTGTAGTCAATCTTTCCGATTAACAGGACATTTGAAAGAAACTTATACATCAAAGACCTTACCGTCATGTAATTTCCTGACTTCACTGCTTTTTCGATATCAGCGGCATCCATCGCATGAGTTGGAGCCACATCAACAACCTGATAGCCCTGTTCTATAAGTTTTCCTATTAATTTTTCTGACAGTACGTTTGTCTCGTCATATTCATCAGTTGTCTGCAGGGAAGTGCCATGACTGCCGGTATATTCACTTATGACCTTGGGTTTTCTTGCAGGAATAAAGACTGCCAGTGAATTATTTAAGGCCAGCGACATCAGGGCATCCTGGGCCTTTGTTGGTTCAATACATGCGTTTATCCTGACCCAGAACGTATCTTTCCGGTTATCTTCAAGGATAAGTTTATATCCTGTCACAAGGCCCCTGATGTTTTTGCTTATCGCATCATCAACAACGGCAAAGTTCTGTACTACGGTCTGGGCCTTGACCTCGACCCCGACACTCTGCTCAATTGCAGACCATTTCGCCCTTGCTATGGCCTCAGTTTTAGAAGACGGAACATCATTGTTCACTATGACAGCCTCGCCCTCTGCATCAATACACTTTACATTTGCCTCTGAAATAAAAGGCATTGCCAAACTGACCAGAAGGGATACGCCCCAAAAAGCACTCTTGAATTTTACGCTACATTTTTCCACTTAAAATATCTCCAATCTGTCATGATGACAAAATTTAATTCATTCCTTTTTCATAAAAAATCCAAGGGTTACAGGTATTTTGTTATAGTTAAAGAAATACCAGAAGAATCAAGTAATGTCAAGTTTTTTCAGGAAATAATCATTTATAATTACTACAAGTTTTCATCTGCCTTTTTCAGCCTGTGGGCAAATTCTTTTAAAAACAATACAGCCACTCTCGGTTCTTCCCTCAGGAGCGTCTCAAAATTCTCCGGTGTTATGGCAATAACAACTGTGTTGTCCTCTTCTGCCTGTGCGCTTGTGGTCCTCGGGGTCCCGATTAATAATGCCATCTCCCCGAAGTATTCGCCCTTTTGCATAATCCCCAGCACCTGCCCTTTTTTAGCAAGCCTTACACTGCCAGACATAATATAAAACATATCGTTGCCCTTTTCTTCTTCCTTGAATATAAATTCTCCGGTATTGTAATTTTTCCCGAATCTGTTCTTGAGTTTTCTCGAAGCCCTGTCAGTGCGCACTTCATAAAACAGCCCCCGAAGTATAAGGACATCCTTCCTCCTCAGGTTGGCAATCACCTCTGCGCCGAAAAGGAGCACAATGAAAGAGTAATAAATCCATATAATAATTATAAAAAGGGCTTTTAATGAGCCAAAGGTAAGGCCGTACTGCGGATTGTAGGAAAGGAAAAGGCCGAACACAGGCCGGATTATGCTCCACAAGAAAGTCGTAACAACAGAACCCGCAAGTATATAAAACAACGAAACCCTTGCAGGCGCAAAAACAAGATAGAACAGGAACATTATTACAGCAGTAAGGCAATATGATGTAATGTCATAAAGAACGGCGCTGCCCTGAAGGATAAGGAATTTTTTAAATGTAACATTGGAAAAACTGACGCCAACAAGCAGGGATAATGTCAGAAGTATTATGCTCATATCCAAAAGCTTGGTTTTCAAAAAAGACGGCCTCTCTTCTACCTTGAAGATATCAAAAAAAGCAGTCCGTAAAGTTCCCATCAGCGGCATAGACGCCCATAAAAGCGCTAACATGCTTAGCAGTCCCCATATGCCCTTATGCCTTGCCAGCGCATAAACCTCTTTCAGTATCGTATCGCTGTAGTAGGGGATAAACTGGGATATGAGCAGGGTAAGCCTGTTCATAACCGCCCTTGACGAGGTTATAAAAAAGCTCAGAGTAAAAAACAGCAAAAGAAGCAAAGGGACTAATGCAAAAAGAGAATAATAGGCAAGAGATGCCGCAACAGATGAATTATTGTTCTTTGCAAATGACTTTATGGACTGCCAGAATACAGTAAAAGCCATATTGAGCCTATCTTTAATGTTAAACCGCATCTTATCCTAAAAATTTTATATTATTTTTAAATAAATGTCTTGCAAAATCAATAGAATAAAAGTATAAAATACATTCTATGATGAAAAACAAATCCAATGCAGGCATCCCTAAAGGCTTTCTTTTTTCAGTTGCAGAGGCTGCAATTAAAAAACCGGGGAGAAAAGACATTGCCCTGATATATTCCGCAGTCGAGGCAAACATGGCAGGCGCTTTTACCTCAAACAGGGTAAAGGCTGCGCCGGTAAGGCTGGACATTGAAAAAATCAGCTCCGGCAAAGGACAGGCAATCATCATTAACAGCGGAAATGCTAATGCGTGCACAGGCAAAAAAGGGATGGAAGACGCCGGTGAGACAGCCTTGCTTGTTGCCAGAAATCTGAAAATTAAGCCTTCCCTTGTTTATGTCTGCTCAACAGGAGTTATCGGAACGCCCATGCCTATGGAAAGGATAAGGCCCGTGGTTGCCAATCTCCCGGCAAATTTAGGCAAATCAAACCTTGATAAGGTTGCGGCTGCGATAATGACAACTGATACATTTCCAAAGATTGTAAAGAAAAAAGTAAAGATTAAAAATAAAACAGGCATAATGGCCGGGATATGCAAAGGAGCCGGCATGATATGCCCGAATATGGCAACAATGCTCTGCTTTATAATCACAGATATAGCAGTCAATAAAGCGGCACTTAACAGGGCAATTAAGGATTCCGTTAAAAAATCATTCAACAGGATAACAATAGACGGGGACATGTCCACAAACGATACAACATTGATAATGGCGAATGGAATGCTTGGCAACCATGAACTGAAAGAAAGTTCAGCCTCCTATAAAACCTTCAAGAAGGCCCTGGATGAGATTACCTGCGAGTTAGCAATGCTGGTTGTTAAGGATGGGGAGGGAGCTACAAAATTAATCGAGATAGAGGTTAAAGGCGCAGCCAGCGAGAAAGCAGCTGAAAAGGCTGCTTTTGCAGTTGCAAATTCAAGCCTGGTAAAAACAGCCATCTACGGAAATGATGCAAACTGGGGGCGTATTATGGCTGCACTCGGATATTCAGGAATAGATTTTTTTGAAAATAAAGCCGCTATTCAGCTTGGCAGTATCAGGGTAACTGAAAGAGGCATAGGAACAGGAAAAGACACTGAGGCAAACAAATATCTTAAAAACAATAAGGAAATTAAAATTCTCATAAACCTTAACAGCGGCAAGGCCTCTGCAAAGGTCCTGACATGCGACCTGTCAGAGGAATATGTCAGGGTTAATGCAGACTACAGGACATAGTCTTTCTGTTACCCTAACCAAAATCTAAGGGGCTGCTGTCTTATATCCTGCTTTTTTAATGGCAGTTTCAATATCCTGCCTGCTGAGTTTTGTCTCGTCGAATTTAACAAAAGCGCTTCCAACATCAACATTTGCCTCTGAAACGCCTGCAAGTGCGCTAAGCGCCTGTTTCACCCTTCCGACACAGTGCATGCAGCTCATGCCTTCTATTTTGATCTTAATTTCACTCATAGCTTAATTTTAGTTAATGCCAATTCAAAAATCAATGCAAAAGACTAAACATGTATTTATAAAGGCAAGGAATAGCATTTGAGCGGTTTTATTTTGCCGATAGTCAGACAACCCCCTCCATCCCCAGCGCCTATTTATGCCTGCTTAACGGGACACCCACTCTATTTTACGGTGAGCCTGCACGCAATCACGCAAATAGAGGTTAATCAGATTCTGATAAGGAACTCCCATCTGGTTTGCCATGGATTTAAAATAATCAACAATATCCGCACCCAGGCGGATCGTAACAGTTTTCTTTAACCGTGAAGCGTAAGGATTACGCCGTGCCTTCATTTTAGAAAAATCGTATTCTGCTTTCATGGTTTCGCCTCCCAATATCTTTCAGCTTCATGCTTAGTCGCCCTTCTTGCTGAAATAATTCTAATGACTGGCCCCGATGCTCTGACACAGTGACAAACTACCAAAACCCGCGCTTTAAAACTTAGGCCCAGCATAATAAATCTATCTTCATCTTCCGAATGCTCGGTGTCATGAAACTCCAGAGCGTCATCGTCATAAAAAACAGTGGATGCCTCTTCAAAAGAGACGCCGTGTTTCTTTTTATTAGCTACAGCCTTTTGTTTATCCCAGTCGAACCGGATATCAGTCATATTTACAATGTAAATATACCATCTACTATAAGCTCTGTCAAGCCATTGTATAAGTTCCATACAAATGCGACATACCCCCTTTCCGGATAAGGTAGTCAATTGGAGTCATCTTACCAAGAGACTTGTGAATTCTCTTGGTGAGGTAAAAGACCATATAGTCCGCAAGCTGCTCATGGAAAAGAGAT
>JACRGY010000083.1 GCA_016212165.1 Nitrospirota bacterium | reverse complement strand
TAAAAGAATATAATGGGACAAGATTAATAAAAATATAATCCTTTCTTTATTCTTTTTATTCCTGCTTTTTACTATGGGCGCCGTAATGACGATGTTCTACATACTCAGGGTAACCACCAGGCTGGATACATTGATAACCCTGCACCAGGTAGAGATACTCAGGCAGGACCTTGTTATAAATGTCCAGACCGTTCAGTCGCATCTTTACACGCTGGGAACTTCATTCGGCAAAGAGCTGGATGTTATTGTAGAGAATGTAGCAACGCTTGATAATGCTGTACAAAAATGCAGCGGATGCCACCATAGCCCGGAAATCACTTCAAAAATCAAAATAATTCAAGACCTGACAGAGCAGTACAAAGAGGCGCTAAGCACCTTTATCACTACACCGGCAGGAAGAGAAAGGGTTGAGAGGCTTCAGATTGTTGCGGCAAATATAGGGAATATGATACTCGCAAAGACGCAGGAGATGGCAATTATTGCCAATCAGAGACTTAACGATAAAACCATAGCCGCCATAAAAGACGTTTCAAGCTCAAGGATAATTCTTATAGTAACCCTGCTCTTATGTTTCTTTATAGCGCTCGCTATTGCTGCCTCGTTGACAAGGGAGGTAACCGAGCCGGTCTCCGAGCTTCTTAAGGCAACCAGAAAGATAAAAACCGGCGAACTCGGGTATACAACCTCTTATGCAGGGAAGGATGAGTTTAAAGAATTGCTGGAGTCATTCAACGATATGAGCATTACCCTTAATGATAACAACAAACAGTTTATTCAGCATCTTGTCAGGCTATCCGGGCTGTACAGGATTACCCTGTCGTTTCATGCCATAACAAATATTGAGGATATTTACAAAGAGGTTTCATATGGAATAGCCGAACTCGTTGAGATTGAACAGTGCGGAGTTATACTCCTTGATAAGGATAAGGATCTCTTTATCCATAGATTTCCTGCATTCGGACTTAACCAGGAACAGATAGCGAACATAAGAATATCCAAAGAAAACTTTATTGATATCTATCGCTCAAGCAACCGAAGACCATTAACGCTGAATGACAATACTTCTGCATTGCCCTTTGGTGAAATAGACAAAAACCTGAATGTAAAAAACTTAATGCTTATCTGGATCAGGCAAAAAGGCGAACTTCTTGGCGCTATCAGGGCGGCAAATAAAAAATCAGGAGACTTTTCTGAAGAAGACTCAAGAATACTCGGAATACTTGCCAATAATGTTTCTGTTGCCCTTGAAAATGCAAAGCTCTATGAAAACTTAAGAAAGCAGATGGCTGAACTCAAGGAAGCGCAGGAACAGCTTGTGCAGGCAGCAAAACTTGCAGCAATAGGAGAGCTTGCCTCAAATATTGCCCATGAGATAAACAATCCGCTTACCAGCATACTGGGCTATTCAGAACTCATAAAGGAAGAAACTGACATTAACAATATAATGAGGGACATCGAAGTGATAGAGAAAGAGTCGTTGAGGGCAAGAGACATTGTCCATCAACTCCTCGAGTTTTCGAGGAAAAGGCCGCTTGAGATTAAGGAGATACAAATAAATGACATAATGTCCGAGGTGCTCGCACTTGCCGCTGTCCCGCTTAAGGATTCAAATATAAAACTATCCAAATTCTACGGGGACATCCCCCTGATAGAAGGAGATGCAAATCAGCTCAAGCAGGTTTTTCTTAATGTTATAAATAATGCTATCTTTGCCATGCAGGGCGGTGGCAGTCTCGGGGTCACCACTGCTATGATGGCCAATGACAATGTTCATATTGAGATCCATGATACAGGCAAGGGCATTCCGAAAGAGATATTACAAAGGATATTTGAACCGTTCTTTACGACCAAACAGGAAAAAGGCACGGGATTGGGCTTGTCTGTAAGCTATAAAATAATACAGAGCCACAATGGAAGGATTGACGTCGAGAGCGAGGAAGGCAGGGGAACTAAATTCACTATTGTCCTTCCGGTCAGCGTTAAACAGCCTTTTTGACAAATATCTCTTTTGCAATATCGGGATCCACTGCGATAGAAGTCTCGTCAATCTGTATAACAAAAGAAGGCTTTTTCTGCAACAGCCGGATAACACTGCCGGCAGTTATTCCCATGGAACCCAGCTTGTTTAATCTTGATGTTTCGGATGAGACTATAAATACTATCCTGCCTTTTAAGCCAACCTCAAAATCGCTTAACCTTACAACTAACGGCTCTACCTCTACCATATATTTTTTACAGCATTCGCCTCTGGGTATTGGCTTGCCATGAGGACACTTTGGAGGGTGTCCCAGAAAAGTGCATACGCTTTCTGTTAATTCTTCGCTCAGGATATGTTCCATCTTGCATGCATCTACATCAACCAGGTCTTCAGTAAGCTTAAAAACCTCGGTAAAGAGCTGTTCAGCAAGGCGATGCCTTCTTATAAGCCCTTTTGCCAGCACACGGCCCTTCTCTGCAAACATTGCCTGTTCATCTTTAACGATAACAAGCCCCTGTTTTATCAACTCGCTTAACAGTTCATCGAAATTTATGTCATCAGAATTTAATTTAAACCGGTTGAGTTCATGATGGCCTTCTTCTTCCATTAACCACATGAGTTCTAATGCTTCATCTATTCTTTCCTGGTCCATTAATCCTCCGGCCTGCACCAACATCTTCTCTTGTTTAGGCACTACAATTATTTCAACGGCAGCATTAAATCCATAACCTTATCAAAGCTTTTTCTGTGTATCGGGCACGGCCCGTAATTCTGAATATTGTCCATATGTTCTTTTGTGCCATAACCCTTGTGCTTCTCAAAGCCATATTCAGGATAGGCCTTATGATATTGCCGCATTAACCTGTCTCTGACGACCTTTGCTATTATTGAGGCTGCAGCTATAGATGCGCTGACAGATTCGCCTTTTATCGGTGAAACCTGTTTGATATGCAGAGATGGGAGGCTTACTGCGTCTATAAGCAAAAAATCAGGCTCTGCTGTAAGGTCCTTCACTGCCTTTTCCATTGCACGCCTTGTTGCTTTCAGTATATTTATCCTGTCTATCTCATCGGCTTCTATAATCCCTACGCCTACATCCAGACAACAGCTTAATATCTCTAAAAAAAGAAATTCCCTTTCTTTCTCAGGCACCTTCTTTGAGTCCCTCAATCCCTTGATCCTTTCAACGCCAGACATAACAACTGCAGAAGCTACAACCGGACCTGCAAGCGGGCCCCTCCCTGCCTCATCTATTCCGGCAATCCTTTTGGGCCCTTTTTCACGAAAGGATTCATCGTACCGGTAGATATCCATGCCTACCCTTCTTTTACGATTTCTCTCTCTCTTTCTTTGATTTTTGCAGCCTTGCCTTTTTTGTCCCTCAGGTAGTAGAGTTTTGCCTTCTTGACAGAGCCTTTTTTTATAACCTCTATCCTGTCTATAACCGGTGAATATAACGGGAATATCCTTTCAACCCCAACTCCAAATGATATCTTTCTTACCATGAAGGTTTCTCTCGTGCCGCTGCCGTGCCTTGCAATAACATTGCCCTCAAACTGCTGGAGCCGTTCCTTGTCACCTTCTACGACCTTTACAAATACCCTTACTGTGTCACCAACATTAAATGCCGAAACTTCTTTCATATACCCCTGTTCAACTGCGTTTATCAGATTCATCCTTCCTCCTCCTTTATTTCTGAGACCAATTTATGATCTTTATCTGTTAATAAAGCCCTCCCGATAAGCTCAGGTCGCTTAAGTATTGTCCGCCGCAAGGCCTCCTTCCTTCTCCAATTTGATATATCCTTATGATTTCCGGAAAGCAGGACCTCCGGTACCATAAGCCCCCTGAATTCAGGCGGCCTGGTATATTGCGGATAATCAAGTATCCCCCAGGTAAATGACTCCTCTTCGTTGGAGCGTTCATCACCCAATACGCCAGGGATAAGCCTTGCAACGGTATCTATTATAACCAAAGCCGGCAGTTCTCCGCCAGTCAATATATAGTCGCCGATAGAAATTTCTTCATCAACAATGTTTTCTCTCACCCTTTCATCAACAGCCTCATATCTGCCGCATATAAGAATCAGATCTTGGCTTTCTTTTGACATAGATAATGCCATGCCCTGATTAAATACCTTGCCCTGAGGGCTCAGCATTATAGTGCGCCTCGGAATCCCGTCAGACTTTATCGTTTCTACGGCATTAAAAAAAGGTTCTGGTTTCATGACCATCCCCGGCCCTCCCCCGTAAGGATAATCATCAACGGTCCTGTGCCTGTCTGCTGTAAAATCTCTCAGGTTGTGGACCTTTGCTTCAATTATCTTTTTGTTAATGGCCCTTTTTATTATACTCTCGTTGAGATAGGCATTAAAGATTTCAGGAAAGATTGTAATAATATCGAATTTCATCTTGCATCTATTTCTTTTTATCTAAGGGCATATTTGTTTTTAATATTTCTTCTGCTTTTTTATCATCGCCTGATTTTCTGTATGCATCAGCCAGAGACCCGGCAGCCTTTAATGCTCCTTCCATATCGCCGGCAGTCCTGCTGACAGTATAGGCCCTTATATAAAAATTAACTGCATCCTGAAGCCGGCCGTATTTTAAGGAAATATCCCCAAGGCCTTTGAGGTCCGAGGCTATTTTTTTGCTGTCCCCTGATTCCTTATCTATATCGAGAGCCTTCATGTAAGCCTCTCTGGATTCTTCAAACTTATCTGTCAGGGCTTTTATTTCAGCTATGAGCCTCATGGAATTTGCTTCTTCTGCCCTCTGCTTATTGCCTGAATTGAGCTTTAGCGCAGTATTTGCTGCTGTCAGGGCCTCTGCGTAATTGTCTTCCATAAGGGCTATCCTTCCCAGAAGATTCCACCTACTGCCCTCTCTAATCCCTTTATTTAGGGCCATAGATTTATTGACCCATTCCTTTGCCTTTGAAAGCTCCTTTTCTTTTAATAAAAGCCTTGCCTTTTCAAATGCTGCCTCTGCCTTTATGTCTTCGCTGATATCAGGGATAAGAAAAACCATATCAATTAATTTCTGAGCTTCGGATATATTCCCCTGCTTCTGATAGATGACCGCCAGGTTTATAAGGCCTATAGCTATTCCTTCTGTATTTTCCACTGACTGATTTATCCTCAGGGCTTCCATATAATAATCCAGGGCTTTCTCGTAATCGCCTTTTTCTGCAGCCTTTGTTGCATTCTGGTTATACTCAATTGCCATGGCATGGATTGATGAAAGAGTCGGGGCTGAAGGACCACCGCAGCCGATACAGAGAGCAGAGAGCAAAGAGCAGAGAGCAAAGAGAAATAAAATCTTGGTTCTGTAACTAGCTGCTAGCTGATAACTGATAGCTGATAGCTTTTTTTTACTCATAGCTGTCACCACGCAGAAGGCTGTCTTTGGGCTCTTCTATATACGAGCTGATAGGCCATACCTGCTTTAAAGACCTTATGACCTCATTTGTTTCATTCAGGGCATCCTCGCCCTTGTTTAATAGCCGGGGCAGCCTGGGGGCAGATTTTTCAATAGCATCCTTAAGGCTTGATGTTGCCTCTTCTGCATTGCCCATTGTTTTGTTCAGTTTATCCATAGCCGGGCTTACCTTGCCTTCTATGTTCAGGATTGTTTTATCTATATCAGTTACTGTGGAATCAATATTTTTAACAGCCTTTGAAACAGAAGATGCAACCTCTGTAATGTTAACGTCAGTGTTTTTCAAGAGCTTATCAATATTCTCCTTTGTTATAAGAAGTTCAATAGATAATATCTTAAGATTGGCAAGGGTTTGTTTTATATCAGCATCCGGGTCATTTATATAGCTTATAATATCTTTTATTTCGCCTATTACCGGCCTTGCCTCCTCTACAAGTTCATCAAGCCCCCTTGACTTCTCATACGGTATTACAGCGCCATCCTCTATAACAGGCTTGCCCTGGGCGCCTACAGTGACGTCTATGACATCCTCGCCTATCAATCCTTCTTTTGTAAGCATTGCCCTGGAATCCTGCCTTATCCACTTCTGATATTTTTTATCCAGGAGAAGGAGTATCTTAACCCTTGCATTTTCATCAAGGGAAAGGGTTTCTATTTTTCCTATCTTGAAACCTGACAGCTTTACAGGCATACCTTCAAAAAATCCGGTGCCTTTCTCAACTGTAAAATGGATTCGGTACTTAGGGGTAAAAGCGCCGCGTTCGACCCCGAGAAAAATCAGGGTTCCGATAATGCCTATAACTGCTACTGCAAAAAACAGTATTACCTTTTTTTGCAGGCTAACAAACCTCGGATCAGTTTCTTTCATGGAAACTCCCTTTCTTTAACACATAAACGCTATCAGCCTTAATGTCTTTAACAGACCCGTCGCTCGTGGCAAGGAAAAGGGATACCCTCCCCTTCTTTTCCTTATGGAAAGCATTGACAGCTTCAAGCGCCCTGTTCCTGATGTCAGAACTCAGCCCGTCAAAAACTGAGTCATATATGATCAGGTCAGGCTCCATAAGCATTGCCCGCGCAAGCCCCAAAAGCTTTTTTTTATAGGTCGGCAACGGGCCGGGGAGCATATTTAGGTCATCATTGTATCCCAGGTTGTTCAGGACATTCATCATTTTTTCTTCCATGTCCTTATATGACAGGGACGCGTGATAAGCTAATGGCAGCATCAGGTTTTCCCATACCTTAAGGTTACTCACCAGCCCTCCTCTGCTAAGAACAACACCCATCTTTTTTCTTACCTCACCAAGTTCAGCATATGTTATTGATGATATTTCCCTGCCAAAGATAAAAACCTTGCCGGAGTCAAGCCCGGCCAATCCGGTAAGCACCCTAAGGAGAAGATTTTTTTCAAAATCCGTCTCCGCCAAAACCGCACAACTATTGCCATCGCTTACCGAAAACGAGGCGCATTCCAAAAAACCTTTAAGGCTTGCGCATTCAAGCTTTATCATACGAAAAATATAAAGGTTATTATACCATCAAAGATGAATACAAGGAACAAGCTTTGTATGGTAGCCCTTGTAGTTGCCTGCGGTATCTGGGTTATGCTCTTCCTGACCTTAAGCCCCTGGGAGCAGCTTACGGCAGCGATTGCCATGCCAAATAGCAGGCTTTTTATGAGCGAAACTGACAATTCCGTAATGCTCAGAGAAGAGAGCATCCCTTTTGCATATTGTTCGAACGGGACAGCCCAGAAAATTGACGTAACAGTGATGCCGCCGAATATAGCTGCCAGTTCAAAATAAAAAGTAAGCATAACTGCCGATAATGTAAGGGCAAAGACCCTCGGCATTATCAGATACCGGCTTGGATCTATACCCATCATCTCGATGTTTTCTATCTCGTTTTCCACATTCATTGCACCGAGTTCCGCTGATATGGCAGTAACACTCCTTGCAATTATTATTATTGCTGCCAGTAAAGGCCCCAATTCCCTGACTACAACCCATATCAGTATCTTGCCTGTGAGGACTGCGCTTCCAAGCCCGACAAGGCTCGTAATCTGGGTTATTATGACAACGCCGATCAACATTCCTATAACGACCATCTTGCCGAAGGTCTCAATGCCGGCAAAATATATCTGCCTGAAAAAAACCGTGCGTACAGGGCTTATCTTAAGAAAGTGGAGATTCCTGAATGCGGTAAATAATAAACCGAACAATTCATAAAGGTATTCTATTGTGTGAAGATAGTTGGTATATGGGCTTTCAGCTTTTTGTATTTCCATGGTAATTTGTTATTTTTAAGATTAAAGATAGTTTACCTTTTTGTTTTTATAATTGCACCTGCAAAAAACCACGGCTGGATTATGCGCTATATTTTACTTCCCAGTCTTGACAACCACCTTCTCTTCAAAAAATTCTGATGCCGCAGATTTTTTCTCTGAACTGCTGACTATCTTTACGCCCCTTGACTGGATGCCAATATCCTTAGGCCTGGTCTTAATCTCGAATACACCGCCCTGCGCCTCTACATTCAAGGCCCCAAGCTGTGCAGTGCTTGAATATACAACGATGTCCTCTGAGCCGAACGGAGGGCTGACTTCGAGTTCGAACTTGTCATTGCCTGAAGGAACTTCATACACGACACCGCCATTAAAATAGTTTTCCTGCCTGTAGGGATTTGGAAGAAGCTGGATAAGGCTGCCGCCTGCATCCTTATAGACAACCTTTGCATAAAAGGGTTTGTTGCCTTTTATATAAACCTTTATCTTTTCACCGCCCTT
>JACRGY010000081.1 GCA_016212165.1 Nitrospirota bacterium | reverse complement strand
TGATATTGTCGGCATCACAAGGCCCTGCACAAAATATAACTTTCTCGTTAAGGATGTAAGCGACCTTTCAAGGATAGTAAAAGAGGCATTTTATATAGCATCTACAGGAAGGCCGGGCCCTGTTCTTATAGACCTTCCAAAGGATGTAACCACATGCAAGGCTGATTTCACATGGCCTGAACTTGACATGAGGAGCTATAAGCCCACATACGAAGGCAATAAGTGGATGATTACGCAGGCAGCCAATCTCATGGCAAAATCAAAAAAGCCGGTAATCATAGCCGGCGGTGGGGTTATCATATCAGGAGCTGCAAAAGAATTAAAAGAACTGGCGGAACATACTGACATCCCGGTTACTATGACATTGATGGGGCTTGGCGGTTTTCCCGGCTCTCATAAACTTTCCCTGGGCATGCTGGGGATGCACGGGACTTATTATGCAAATAAGGCAGTCCAGGACTCAGACCTCATTATCGCTGTCGGGATGCGTTTTGACGACAGGGTGACAGGGAAGGTTGATGCCTTTGCGCCGAATGCAAAGATCGTTCATATAGACATTGACCCGACATCAATAAAAAAGAATGTCAGAGTTGATGTTCCTGTTGTAGGCGATGTTAAAAGAGTCCTTGCAGTTATGAATAAGGTATTAAAGGAAGAGGTAAAAGAACAGTGGAACGAGGTCAGAAAGGCATGGCTCAAGCAGATAGATATGTGGCGCGCAGAAAGGCCGATGTCCTATACGCACAGCGATGAAATTATAAAGCCCCAGTTTGTTGTTGAAAAGATATATGAGCTTACAAAGGGAGATGCGATAATAACAACTGAAGTGGGGCAGAACCAGATGTGGACAGCCCAGTTCTACAAATTCGATAAACCAAGGACCCTGCTTACATCAGGCGGCCTTGGAACAATGGGTTATGGTTTCCCGGCTGCAATAGGCGCGCAATTCGCGCATCCTGAAAAACTTGTGATTGATGTTGCGGGTGACGGGAGCATACAGATGAACATACAGGAGCTTGCTACGGCAGTAATCAATAAACTGCCTGTAAAGGTAGCTATACTTAACAACAGGTTCCTCGGCATGGTCAGGCAATGGCAGGAGTTATTTTTTGATGAAAGGTACTCTCACACAAAGCTTGATGTTGTGCCGGACTTTGTTAAGATTGCCGAGGCATATGGCGCGGTCGGCCTTAGGGCAACAAAACCGAGCGAGGTTGAACCTGTTCTCAAAGAGGCATTTAAGATAAAGCGGACTGTATTCATGGATTTTGTTGTTGACTGGCAGGAAAAGGTCTATCCGATGGTCCCTGCCGGCGCCCCGATAGATCAGATGCTTTTTGAGCAGGAAAAGAAACCTGAAAAGAAATTAAAGGCAGTGAAATAAAGGCTGAGGTGAAGGCATGAGACATACTATCTCTGTTTTAGTTGAGAACAAATTCGGAGTGCTTTCGAGGATATCAGGACTCTTCAGCGGAAGAGGGTATAACATTGAGAGCCTCTCTGTAGGGGAAACCATTGACCCGCAGGTGTCCATTATGACAGTAGTAACGACCGGCGATGACTGGGTCATAGAGCAGATTACGAAACAGCTTAATAAGCTTATTGACGTCATAAAGGTCACTGATATGACAGAGCTTGACCATGTTGAGCGCGAGATGGTTCTATTGAAGGTTTCGCCAAAGCAGGAGAATAAGGCAGAGGTGCTTAATCTTACAGAGATATTCAGGGGTAGGATAGTTGATTCAAGCCAGAAGACATACACCATCGAAATTACGGGCAATGAAAAGAAGATAGAGGCCTTTGTGGAGCTTATGAGGCCTATGGGCATAAAAGAGTTTGTAAGAACCGGAAAAGTTGCCATTACGAGAGAAGGTGTAAAAAAGAAATAAAAGTGAAATCCTTTTTCAGTATTGCCCCGCACAACTCCGGCATTGCCTTGCTGATGACCTTGTGGGTTCTTGTTATGTTGAGCGTTATAGCAATGAGTTTTTCGTTTTCAACCAGATGGGGCAATGCAAGCACGAGAAATTTCAAGGAAGAAACAAAGGCGTATTATCTTGCCATGTCAGGGTATCAGGAGGCAGTGGGCTATCTCTTGTCGGACAAGGATAACATGGTTGACTATATTGATGCCGACGGTAACCTGTATATTGATAAGGATACAAAGCCTGTAACCGGCAAGAGGGTGACAGATGAGGCAGAGATTGAAATAAAGATAACGGATGAGGGCTCGAAAGTAAATATAAATTTTGCCGACGGGACGAGGCTTAAAAAGGTCCTTGACTATGCCGGGATGCCGCCTGATTCACAGCAGGAAATCGTAGATTGTATAATGGATTGGAGAGATGCTGAAAAGGACCATCATCTTTCAGGGGCAGAGGATGATTATTATGAATCCCTTGACCCTCCGTATAAGGCTAAAAACCGCAACCTTGACAGCGTAGAGGAACTTTTGCTTGTGAAAGGATTCAAGCCGGAGTATCTTTACGGGTCTAAAGATATCAGGCCGATGTATGACCTGATTACAACCTCAGGAGATGGCAGCATTAATATAAATACTGTTTCCAGAGACGTTCTGGAGATGATGGGTACAGGCAGTGATGTCATTGACGCGATATTTAAGCAGAGGACAAAAGAGATTGGGGGCGCCAGGCAGATACCTGTAAACCTTGCCCCGGGCCTTTACCGGACCGTATCCTATGACTTCAGGATAGAGGTAACAGCAGCCATGAAGGGAAACAGGCAGGCAGTTAAAATAACGTCCATAGTGAGGAGGGTTCCGGCGCTTAAGGGATTCGACATGCAGACTGTTTACTGGAGGGAGAAGATTGAGAATCGCAGGGGTTAGTTTAGAAGATTCTTTTTTAAGCGTCTCTGTTGTTGACAAAAAAATAGGAATCATAAAACCTCTTAAATCAGAGGATATAAAGCTGCCCCTGCCTGGGCAGGAGAGAACATTGGCCTTCAAGGAGGCCTTCCGCAGATTAAAGGAAGACTATAAGGCTGACAGCCTGGTTATCGGATTAAATTTCAGCAGTTTTTCCCATAATTTTATTGATATGCCTTCCTTGTCAAAGGCTGACATGAAAAATGCCATCCTGTATGAATTGGAAAAATACCTGCCGCTGCCGCCTGAGGAGTATATCTATGATTTCGCGGTTATCTCAAAAATACAAAACAGGATGCGAACGCTTGTCCTGTCAATACGAAAGGACAAGCTTAACGGATTATTTGGCGCTGCCAGGGATTCCGGATTAGAGCTTGCGGGCGTAAGGTGTTCCTTCATAGAGGGCCTGAATGAATTTATTGCCTCAGGCAAGATTAAGGATGCGGTTTTTATATACACATCTGAGGATGCATATTGCCTTGCAGGGGTAAAAGGCAATATGCCTGTTCTGTTTAAGGCTGTTCTGAAGGGGAAGGATGCCGCATCTGAGCTTGAAAGCCTTGCCGCATCTGTTGGCGGGGACATATATATTTCCGGCCATCCAGATGCCGAAGTATCAGATAAGCTGAATGCAAAGACCTTTGCCCTGTCTCCGGCAAATGCAATTGCCCTCTCTGCCCTGAAAAAGTCAAAGGTTGAAATGAATTTTATGCCGGCAGGCCTTCTGTCTGTAAAGAAAGACTATTATCCTTATGCAATAGGCGCAATGACAGCGTTGGCAGTTGCGATATTCTTTTTCACTGAAATATATTCTTATTACAAGGATTATTCCGCATTGAGCAATACTGAAAAGAAAATAGAACAGATTAAAAACAGGGCGTCAGGCCCGCTTGAGACAAGGAAAAAGATGGAAACCATTTATGAAAAGCGAAGGTTGCTGCATGAGTTCCAGGGGAAAAGAAATCTTAATATAAGAGTGATTGCTGAGTTGAGCAGGGTCTTGCCGAAAGATGTGTGGCTTACCGGCATGTCTGTTGATGAAAAGGGCAAGGTGGATATGGAAGGGTTTGCAAAAAGAGCTGCAGGCATTATAGAGCCTCTCAGCAAATCTAAACTTTTCAGAAAAGTTGAGTTTGTGTCTCCGATTCTGCCGCAGGACGGCCAGGAAAAGTTTTCGATAAGGCTGGAGATTGCAGGGTGAAAAAATCAGTTATTGTATCGGCTATTATAATGGCAATAATTGCCGCGCATGTTTTTTTTGTAATGCCGCTTGCAGGAAAAAGAGCTGAAATGAAAGAGTTGCTCCAGGTAAAGTACGCTTCGCTCCGGAAATACGAGACATTTATTAAAAGCACAGGGAACGCAGAAACTGAGCTTGATGCTGCAGTAAAGGAAGTCGAGGCCCTGGAGGCAAATGCTTTTCAGGATAAAAACGAGTCCCTTGCCTTTGCAAAAATGCAGGGCTATGTGCAGGACATGGCTGAAAAATCAGGGATTAAAATACTCTCAATTAAGCCTTTGTCTGTGGTAAAGTATAAACACTATGCTGACCTCCCGATTCAGCTCGAAGCCAGCGGAGGAATAATCCAGCTTGGTGAGTTTTTGAAGCAGACAGACGCAAGCAAGCAGCTTATCAGGATAGACAGGTTAAGCATAGGCGTGATGAATATACAGACGCCCGGAGAATTGAAAATAAGGATTCAGGTTTCAGGGCTGATGAAGTTATGATAATACGGTGGGTTATATTAGTATTTTTGTGTCTTGCTGTGTTAGTTTTATCTGTTGATATGTATAAAGAGGCAATAATATACTCTCCCCTGGAGAGTGTTGAGATTAGCGGCAGGGAGGCTGCAAATAACGGCAAAAAAGCATTGCAGGTTTTTGAGGCGGCATGGGGCAGGGAAATAGTGGATAACAATTTATTCAGTTCCACCAGAAGCCCTGTACAGCCGAAACCCCAGCAGCCCCAGGGCAAGGCTGCAGAACCGCCCAAAAGGCCGGATATGAATCTTAAGGGAATTATCCTGGACCAGTTCGGAGAATATGTTGCTTATATAGAGAAAGACAAGGCCAAGGCTGTTGCTGCAAGAAAAGGCGACAGGCTCGATGATGTGGATGTCCTGGATGTTCAGCAGAAGAGTGTCGAGTTGAGATGGAATGAAGAAAATATATTATTGAGCCTTGAGAGAATAAAGACTATAAAAAACAGAGGTAAATAGACGATGCCCTTGAGAATTATTGCAGCTATTCTGGTTGTTTTCCTGCTTGGGTCATGTGCGCCAGGGCAGGCAACAAAAGAGGAGGCGAAAGAAACAGACCTGGCCCTGTTGCCTTCTGAAGATATTAAATTGCCCGAACTTCCGGAGAAACCCCCGGAGGCTAAAGAGACAAAAAAAGTTGAAGGCGTCAGGGTTGAGAAAGAGGCAGAGGAAAAATATGTAATATTGAATTTTGACGGGGCTGATATAGAGACCGTTATATCCACTATCGGAGAGCTTCTTAATATTAACTACATAATCGGAGCAGGAGTTTCAGGGAAGGTCACTATCCAGTCTTACAGGAAATTTCCTGTTAAAGACCTTTTCCAGATATTCCAGACCATCCTTGAGGTAAACGGGCTTACTGCAGTCAAGGATGGAACGCTTTACAGGATTGTGCCCATAGATACAGCAAAACAGCAGCCTGTGTCTGTTCAGATAGGCAAGGATGTTAAGCTGCAGCTTGATTCGAGCTTTATAACGCAGATAATACCATTGGAATATGTTAAGGCAAATGATATCGTTAACGTCCTCAGGAACCTGATGCCCCGCGGCACAGACCTTACTGTATATGAGCCGACCAATCTTCTGATAGTTACCGCGCCTCCTGCGGGAATTGTCAAATTCATGAAAGTGCTTGAGGCCCTTGATATATCGTCTGTGGACCGCGAGTCCATAAGGACCTTTGTTTATTATGTTGAGAACGGAGAGGCAAAGAAGCTTGCAGAAATATTGAAAAGCCTGTATGCAGAAAAGAAAGACAGGTCAGCTTCTCCAAGGCTGACTTCTCCGCTTCCGGGCCTGCCCAAGGGCACTGTAACTACTGCTACGGCGGAAGGACTGCCCGGCGAAGTTGAAGGCGAGATAACCATTACTGCTTATGAAGATATAAACGGCATTGTTATCAAAACTAATTCCAGGAGTTATCTTGCCATACTTGAGGTTTTGAAAAAACTTGATGTGCCTGTAAAGCAGGTTTTGATAGAGGTGCTGATAGCAGAGGTAACCTTAGATGATAAGACAGTACTGGGGATTGAGTGGCTGCTTAAAGGCAGGCTACACGCTGGAGGCGAGTCTCTTTCATCATTAACCGGTTTTAACCCATCCGGCAGTATTAGTTCAAGTATTGGAAGTTCACTTGCATCAGTTCCTACAAGCCCTTTCGCTTCAGTTATTAAACCTGAGAGATTTGGCATTCTGCTGAATGCCCTTTCAACTTTGGAGGATGTAAATGTTCTTGCAAGCCCGCATATACTTGCAATGGATAATAAAGAGGCAAGCATACAGATTGGTGATGAGGTCCCAATAGCAACCGGATTGACTCAGCAGCCGTCTACCGGAACAGGCGCAACCACTCTTGTTTCATCGGGACAGATTCAGTATAAAACAGTTGGAACTCTTTTGACTGTGAAGCCTCACATAACAGAAAAAAATCGCGTTACCCTCGATGTAACACAGGAAGTAAGCCAGTTGGGAGCTGATGTGACAGTTGCTAGCCAATCTTTTAGTCGTTTTAAGACGAGAAAGGCTAAGACAAGCGCTGTAGTTCAAAGTGGCCACACTCTTGTTTTGGGCGGTTTGATAACAGAATCAAAGTCTCAAGGCAGATCAGGGATTCCATTTTTGAGCAAAATACCAGTACTTGGCTATCTCTTTGGAACCACTACGGATAAGTTTAACAAAACAGAGCTATTGCTAATGGTAACTCCTCATGTTATAAACAATCAGGAGGAGGCAGATGCCGTTACCAGGGAATTTCAGGATAAGGTAAAGACAATCAAAGAGAGGCTTGAAAAAAATAAACCTGAGGATGAGGCATCAAGCGCTAAACCTGAGGCGTCAAACATAAAAAATATTGTAACAGTTGCAGTTGAAAAGGACACGCCTTTGATAGAGCTTATCGAGGCACATGGCTATACCCTGAGGGATGAAGATTTGAATGTTTTTTTAAGCGAGTTTATTGCTTTGAATGAAGACATAAAGAGCATTAAGATGATTCCGAAGGGCAGCACAGTCAAAATGCCCTTAACGCATCTTAAAAAAACAAAAAATAAAAGCTGAAATTTACAACTCTATATAGAAGGGAGGTGAATAACATGAGTATGCCATTGATGAGACATATATCATGGTATTTGATCATTGCAATGTTCATAATAGGAATTACGCCGAAGGCTGATGCAGGCCTTGCGCCGTCAGCGATGATTGCCATGTCGCAGGCAGACAGGCCTGCTGACCTTGAAAAGATTCAGAAAGTCATTGAGATGAAGATGGTCAGCGAAAGGCTTGAGAAATTCGGCCTTACTCAGGATGAGATACAGGCCAGGCTGGGCAATCTCAGCGACCAGCAGATACACAAATTAGCCCTTCAGATAGACGACATCAAAGTCGGAGGCGATGCTCTCGGAGTGATAATCGCATTGCTCGTAATAGCTGTGCTCGTTGTTGTGCTGCTTCAGCTTACCGGCCAGAGAGTTATAGTAACAAAATAAAATGGCAGTATTTGAAGACAAGGTTAAGGTTAAGGTTAAGAATTTTATCATGCTTAGCCTCAGCCTTAACCTGATAATTTTTCTTTATTCCTGCGCTACCACAAGTAATATACCGATAAACAACCAAATCCATATCATAGAAAATGTCCCTTTCTTTGCACAGGAGGCATATCAGTGCGGCCCTGCATCTCTGGCAGGCGTGATGAACTACTGGAATGCCGGCATAACCCCTGATGAAATTGCAAAGGAGATATACAGTAAGCCTGCCGGAGGCACCCTTGACCTTGATATGGTTATTTATCCCCAAAGGAAAGGGATGCTTGCAGAGCAATACTCAGGAGGAATGGACAGCCTAAGGGAAAATATAGATGCAGGCTATCCGCTTGTAGTGCTGGTTGATTACGGTTTTTGGGTGTTGCAGTCAAATCATTTTATGGTTATTATCGGATATAATGAACGCGGCGTCATAGCAAATTCAGGAAAAGAAAAAGCCGTGTTTATCGCAGAAAAAGATTTTTTAAAAACATGGGAAAGGACAAAATTCTGGACACTGCTGATAAAAAAGAAGTGATCAGCATTCAGCCTTCAGCGTTCAGCTCTAAAGCAAGAAATTATTTTATTAGCTGTTTGCTGATAGCTGTCATCTGTCAGCTTTTTTTGTCCGGTTGCGCTCTTCCCCGCATAATCGTCCTTGAAGACCCCCTGACTCCTGAGGAACATATAAACCTTGGAGTTGCTTACGAGAAAAAAGGAGAGCTTGACAATGCCCTGAAGGAATATAAAGAGGCGTCAGGGAAACTTCCTTCTGCATATCTCTACATGGGCAATATCTATTTTCAAAAGAACGAGATTGATGAGGCTGAAAGATATTACAGGAAAGCGATAAAAAAAGATTCCAAAAACGCAGACGCGTATAATAATCTGGCGTGGCTTTATTACACAAAAAAAGAAAAGCTTGATGAGGCTGAGTCTCTGGCATTAAAGGCTATTGAGCTTAACCCCTTGAAAAAAGAGACATATCAGGATACGCTTGAGAAGATAAGGGCGCTTAAGAGCCAGAAGGCTAAGGATTAATTATTATGAAGGATGAATTTTATATTCCCAAAGATATTTTTGACGAGTTAATCTCTCATTGCAAAGATGCCTCTCCGAATGAGGCATGCGGCATACTTGCAGGAAACGGCAATGAAGCCTCAAAGATTTACAAAATGGCCAATATCGAAAAATCGCCTGTAAGTTATTTTATGGACTCGAAAGAGCAGTTTAAGGCCATGAAAGATATCAGGGAAAACAACCTGAAGATGCTCGCAATCTTTCATTCCCATCCGTCTTCTCCGGCTTATCCGTCTGCAAAAGATTTAAACCTTGCATCCTATGAGGACTCCATTTACATTATCGTGAGCCTGATAGAAAGCGAACCGGCAGTTAAAGGTTTTTTAATAAAGGAAGGGAAGATAAAAGAAGTCGCTATCGCTGTGAAAGAATAAAGCCGGCCTGAGAAAATTCCTGTTTTAATTTTCATCCAGTTTAGAGTAAAATATTACTCATTTTTCAATTGCAAGAAGGAGGTGTTTATGGGGTATGTAAACGGTCTTAAGTGCAGAGAATGCGGCAGGGAATATCCTGTTGATCCAATATATGTCTGTGAATTCTGCTTCGGGCCTTTGGAAGTTGTTTATGATTATAAGAAAATAAAGAAAGTGCTGACAAGAAAGAGTATCAAGGCAAGGGAAGAGAACCTCTGGCGCTATAAAGAACTTCTGCCTATTGACGGAGAACCGCAGGTAGGCCTTGAATCAGGTTTTACGCCGTTGATAAAGGCAGACAACCTTGCCAGGGAACTCGGGGTAAAAGAATTATACATAAAGGACGATACCGTTGCCCATCCGACCCTCTCATTCAAGGACAGGGTTGTTGCAGTTGCTCTTACAAAGGCAAAGGAATTCGGGTTTGATACAGTTGCATGCGCCTCTACCGGAAACCTTGCCCATTCTGTTTCTGCTCACGGAGCAAAGGCAGGCTTCAAGAGATTTGTCTTTATACCTGCAACGCTTGAGGCCAGCAAGATAGTCGCGTCACTGGTTTATGAACCTAACCTGGTTGCTGTTGACGGCAATTATGATGAGGTAAACAGGCTTTGCAGCGAGATAGCCAATAAATATAAATGGGCGTTTGTGAACATAAACATAAGGCCGTTCTATGCAGAAGGCTCAAAGACGCAGGGCTTTGAGATTATCGAGCAGTTAGGGTGGAAGGCCCCTGACAATGTGGTCGTGCCCTGTGCAAGCGGCTCATTGCTGACAAAGGTGTGGAAGTCGTTTAAGGAATTTAAAACCATAGGCATAATAAAGGAATTAAATACAAAGGTCTTTGCTGCCCAGGCTACGGGATGTTCTCCGATAGCAGCTGCAATAAAGACAGGCACTGATGTGATAAGGCCTGTAAAGCCGAATACCGTTGCCAAGTCTCTTGCAATCGGCAATCCGGCAGACGGGTTTTATGCGATTCAGGTTGTGAAGGAAACAGGCGGATATGCCGAGGATGTCTCTGACGAAGAGATTATCGAGGGAATAAAAATGCTTGCCAGGACAGAGGGCATATTTGCAGAGACTGCTGGAGGCGTTACGCTTGCATGCACAAAAAAACTTATTGAGTCCGGCAGGATTAACAGGGATGAGACTACTGTGATGTGTATAACAGGAAACGGGCTTAAGACGCAGGAGGCCTTGAGCGGGCATACAGCGTCGCCGCATTTTATAAAACCAAATCTGGCATCTTTTGAAGAAGTGCTGAAAAAAATAGGAGGTAAATGATGGCAGTAAAAGTCAGAATTCCGACACCGCTTCAGAGGTTAACGCAGGGCAAGGAAGAGGTGGATGGCGTGTCAGGCACAATAATGAATCTTGTTGCCGACCTTGACAGGAGATTTCCCGGCATAGCCGAGAGGATATCAGACGGGGGCAAGATAAGGAGATTCGTTAATATCTATGTTAATGAAGAGGACATAAGGTTTCTGAAGGCAGAGGACACAACAGTTAAGGACGGAGATGAAGTTTCCATAGTCCCTGCTATTGCAGGAGGATGCACAAACAGGGGATAGGGCTTAGGGATTAGGGGTTAGTAAAGGCAAATCCCAATCCCCAATTTCCAATCCCTTCAAAAAGGAGGACTTATGAAGAAGCGCATAAAATTAACTTTTCCGCAGCGTCTTATCAAAGAGCCTGTTATATTTACAATGGCCAGGGAACACAATGTGATGCCTAATATCAGGCGGGCCAGGGTTACAGAGACAGTCGGAGAAATGGTTCTTGAGCTTGAGGGGACAGAAGAAAATCTTGAAAAAGGCATAAAATTCCTGAGAGAGCAGGGTGTAGATGTGGAACTTGTGGAAGGAGACATCATAGAGTAATACAAAATGCAAAATGCAAAGTGCAGTGTGCACTCTGGAAGGGAATAATAGAGGAATACAGGGAGTTCCTTCCTGTTGGAAATGAAACTCCGGTTGTAACACTGAATGAGGGTAATACTCCGCTTATAAAGGCAGTGAACCTGAAAAAACATGGCCTTGACCTTGAGATTTATTTCAAGTTCGAGGGCGCCAACCCGACAGGCTCATTCAAAGACAGGGGCATGACGCTTGCCTTATCAAAGGCTGTTGAAGCCGGGTCAAAGGCAGTGATATGCGCATCAACCGGAAATACATCTGCCTCTGCCGCAGCTTATGCAGCAAGGGCCAATATAAAGGCAATAGTTCTTATTCCGCAGGGCAAGATTGCCCTTGGCAAACTGGCCCAGGCACTGGTGCACGGAGCATATGTGCTTCAGGTAGAGGGCAATTTTGACGAAGCGCTTAATATAGTCAAGATACTTGTTGAAAAACATCCGATAACACTTGTTAACTCAATTAATCCTTTCAGGCTGGAAGGCCAGAAATCAGCTGCCTTTGAGGTATGTGACCAGCTTGGCTTTACACCGAAATATCATGCGCTGCCAGTTGGCAATGCAGGTAATGTTACTGCTTACTGGAAGGGCTACAGGGAATATAACAAAAAAGGCAGGTCTGCATCTCTGCCTGTTATGCTCGGGTTTCAGGCAGCAGGCGCTGCGCCGATTGTTCTGGGCCATAGGGTAGAAAGGCCTGAGACAATAGCCACTGCAATAAGAATCGGCAACCCTGCAAGCTGGAAAGGCGCATTAGCTGCAAGGGATGAATCAGGCGGAAGGATAGAGGCTGTAACAGACGAGGAGATACTGAAGGCCTACAGCCTTATTGCATCAACAGAAGGGATATTCTGCGAACCTGCGTCTGCCGCATCTCTGGCAGGTGTGATAAAGTTAAATAAAGAGGGTTATTTCAATGCAGGAGACACTGTAGTTTGCACCTTGACAGGCCACGGGCTTAAGGACCCTGATACAGTGTTCAGGGCTTCAAAAGAACCAATAAAGGTTAAAGCGGATACAGGCGAAGTAGAGAAGGCATTGAAAGGGATAATATAAAAGCTGTCAGCTATCAGCTGTCAGCTTTCAGGGAAATACAATGAAATATGTTGTGCTGATAGGCGACGGAATGGCTGACAGGCCAATAAAAGAACTGGGGGGAAAGACCCCTTTACAGGCAGCATTCACGCCTAATATGGACAAGCTTGCCGGCGAGGGAATTATCGGCAGGGTCCGGACAGTGCCTGAAGGCCTTCATCCAGGCTCTGACGTTGCCAACCTGAGCATACTTGGATACGACCCGCGGAAGTTTTATACCGGCAGGGCGCCGCTTGAGGCAGCAAGTATAGGGATTGCCCTTAAGGATAATGATGTTGCTTTCAGGTGCAACCTTGTTACTCTTAAATTCAATAAGGACAAGACACAGGCAGTTATGTATGACTACAGCGGAGGCCATATTTCAACAGAAGAGGCCGGCCTGCTCATAAAAGATATAGACAGGGACCTCAGCACTGAAAAGATAAAATTTTACAGAGGAGTGAGTTACAGGCATCTGATGGTATGGTCGGGCGGCGAGTCAGAAATAGAATGCGCTCCGCCTCATGACATATTGGGAAAAGATATAGCTGATTACCTGCCTGTCGGCGCGGGAGAAGAAACCATCAGGGAGCTGATGATAAATTCTGTTGATGTTCTTGAAAGCCATGCGGTAAACAGGGAGCGGATAGGCAAAGGCAAGAACTCTGCAAACAGCATCTGGCTCTGGGGACAGGGCAAGAAACCAAGCTTGTCAAAATTCAGGGAAAGATATTCCATTGACGGCGCTCTGGTTTCAGCAGTTGACCTTACAAAAGGGCTTGGCATTTATGCGGGATTTGAAATACTTCAGGTTCCCGGCATTACAGGCTGGCTTGACACCAATTATGTTGGTAAGGCAGAGGCAGCATTGAAAGCGCTTGAAAAAGTTGATTTTGTTTATATACATGTAGAGGCGCCTGATGAAGCAGGGCACTCCGGAAATTACAAGGATAAGATTAAGGCAATAGAGGATTTTGATGCGCTGGTTGTCGGCACTGTCATGAAGGGGGTAGAGAAATTTAAAGAATACAGGATTTTGCTTATGCCTGACCATGCAACACCGATAGAGCTAAGGACCCATACAGGTGAGCCTGTGCCTTTTGTTATTTTTGACAGCAGATACAAAAAGAAGTATGAAGGCATTAGCTATGACGAATCCATTACAAAGAGAAAAAATATAGTTGTGATTGAAGAAGGGTATAAACTCATGGATTATTTTATCAAGGGGGTTCAGAAGTAGTGCTCATAGTCCAGAAATACGGAGGCACATCTGTTGCCAATGTTGAGAGGATAAAGAATGTCGCGGCTCGTGTTGCAAGGACTGCAAAAGAAGGGCATAAGGTTGTGGTTGTTGTCTCTGCAATGTCAGGCGAGACAGACAAGCTGATAAACCTTGCGCATCAGGCTTCGTTAAACCCCAATGAAAGGGAGATGGACATGCTCCTTTCTTCAGGTGAAAGGGTCACCAGCGCTCTCACGGCAATGGCTATCGAAGACCTTGGGTGCAAGGCCATGGCGCTTACAGGAAGGCAGATGGGGATAATAACGGATGATGTCCATACAAAGGCAAGAATAGCAAAAATTACAGGCGACAGGGCAAAAAAGGCCCTTGATGACGGATATATTATCGTTGTTGCGGGTTTTCAGGGCATTACAGAAAATCAGGATGTCACAACGCTCGGCAGGGGAGGCTCTGACCTTTCAGCAGTTGCGATTGCAGCAGCCCTTAATGCAGACCTCTGCGAGATTTATACTGACGTTGACGGCGTTTATACAACTGACCCTAATATTGTTCCTGAGGCAAGGAAGCTTAAAAAAATTTCCTATGAAGAGATGCTTGAACTTGCAAGCCTCGGCGCAAAGGTATTGCAGACAAGGTCTGTTGAATTTGCCATGAAATATAATGTCCCGACTGTTGTGAGGTCAAGCTTTAATGATAATCCGGGAACACTTGTTGTCAAGGAGGATAAGGACATGGAAAATGTCGTTGTATCAGGAGTTGCCTATGATAAAAACCAGGTGAAGCTTACTCTTCTGTCTGTCCCTGATAAGCCGGGGATTGCAGCAAAGATATTCAATGCAATTGCAAATGCAAATGTTGTTGTTGACATGATTGTCCAGAACGTAAGCAGCGACGGCAAGGCAGCGGACATATCATTCACAGTGCCGAAGACAGACAGCAAAAAGGCGCTGAAGATTACAGAGGAGATTGCAAAGGAGCTTGGCGCAAAAAGCGTTGCCTTAAGAGACGATATTGCAAAGATATCTATTGTAGGCGTAGGCATGAGGACCCATTCAGGAGTTGCGGCAAAGATGTTCGAGACACTTTCAAAGCACGGAGTCAACATATTGATGATAAGCACATCAGAGATAAAAGTCTCGTGCGTGATTGATTCAAAATACACGGAGCTTGCAGTCAGGGTCCTGCATGATGTATTCGGGCTGGAGGAGGCAAGGGCATAATGAGCATTCTTGACTGCATAGGCAATACCCCTTTAGCAAGGCTCGACAAGATTAACCCGAACCCCAAAGTAAAAATACTGGCCAAGCTCGAAGGAAACAATCCCGGCGGTTCCGTAAAAGACAGGATTGCTTATTATATGGTTCAGGAAGCTGAAAAATCAGGCAGGCTCAAAAATGGCGCAACCATACTTGAGGCTACTTCCGGCAATACAGGGATCGGCCTTGCAATGGTCGGCACTGCAAAGGGTTATAAAGTTAAACTCGTTATGCCTGAGTGCGTGAGCATGGAAAGAAGAAAAGTCCTTGAGGCGTTTGGAGCAGAGCTTGTCTTAAGCCCGGGAAATGAAGGAACAGACGGAGCAATAAGGCTTTGCCATAAGATATACGATGAAGACAAGGGCGGATATTTCATGCCGAACCAGTTTGACAACGAGGCAAACACAAAGGCTCATTATGAGACAACAGGCAGAGAGATTTACGAGCAGACAAAAGGCGAAGTCAGTGTCTTTATTGCGGGAATGGGCACGACAGGCACCTTGATGGGCGCTGGCAGGAGGCTCAAGGAATATAACAGCAATATAAAGATACTCGGCATCGAGCCTTACCTGGGCCACAGGATACAGGGGCTTAAGAACATGAAAGAATCCATAGTGCCCAAGATATTCAATCCCTCGGCCCTTGATGAAAAGCTGAATGTAAATGATGATGACGCCTTCAACACAACAAGGCTTATGGCCATGGAAGAAGGGCTTTTTGTGGGCATGTCCAGCGGCGCTGCTATGTGGGCTGCGGTTAAGCAGGCCAAAGAGATAAAGAGCGGAACGATTGTTGTGATACTGCCGGACAGGGGAGACCGCTACCTAAGCACTGCCTTATTCACCTCTGTCTGCGCAAAGTGCCCGCCGTAAAGGGATTTTTAGGCAACAACCTCAAATGCTTCTGCGAGATACTTATCATGTTTTCTGGAAATGTCTTGCAATCCTGAACTGAAACGGCCCACTGCTGCAAGGGCTCTCCTGCGCCTTTCCTCAATATCAACCAATGGTGCTGATTTTATCATATTATCTACCGCCTGCCTGATAAGTTCCGCTACGGAACAATGACGGCTTGCTGCTATTCTTTTTAAGGATTTTGCCTGTTTTTCTGTCAACTGTATCTGCGTTCTTACCATATCAGCCTCCTGTGATTACACGATAACACGAGAGGTTTGAAGGTGTCAAAAAAAATAAAGGGCAGGGCGATTTTAAATGTGTATTATGAACTCAGGGCTGAGGAACTATGGGACTGCGGGACTATATATCTGCCTGCGCGGGGTAGGGGATTTAGGAAATAGGGGAGAGGGGGATGGGGTTTTTTCGTAGCTTGAGATTATCTATGGGGAATTAAAATTAAGGATTTAAAATCCGTAAATTTTCCATCCGCCATTATCCTGTCTAACAAATGAAACAGGATAAGAATATCGCTTGCCGCCTTCAATGCGGATAGCCCCGCACTCTGCCTTCCTGTCATAAAGCACACCGAGCTTAAAATCGCTGACATTTGAAAAAACGGCCTTCAGTTTACTTTCGCTCATATCTTTAAATGTTTTTCTATATCTGTCTTTGACCCCGTCTACGAAGTAATCGAGAGCGCCTTCGATATCTCCTGAAACCAATTTAGCGCTCATTGCTGTCCATATTTGCCTGAGCTGACTTTCTATTTCCTTTCTGTCCGAATCGCTAAATTCATTTTTTGGTTCTTTTTGCTGCTCTGCATATTGTATATCTTTGACATTAACCATAGTTGGCGCTTTCTTCTCGTGCGTTATGGCACCGTCTGATGATTTTTTGTATTTCTCAAGGTCGTTATCCGTAAATACAGGAACTCCATCGCCGGCAAATGCATGTATGCCGGACAAAAAGATTAACATGACCATAGCAACTATTTTCATTTCTCCTCCATTGCTTTGTTCGCCTTATCCTTTTCCTATAGGATAATCCTAGGAATGTCCCTATGTTTTGGCATCCCCAGTTTTTGCAAGTGTATTATAGTAAGATTCTTTTTCACTAGTCTCGGTATATTTCAGGTAAATCTGTTCGTCCAATATCTTTTTCATACACTCTGTGACAACGTATTCAAGGTGATGCAAGGTTTCCAAATTATTATAAGAATCACTGACCTTGATATTGCCGTGTAACATTCGTGAGCGAATATCATAAAGTAAGTCGACATCTTTATATGTACATTTTGGTTTTGAGTTTAAGAAGCTGGACACTCTCGAACAAATAGTTTTTGTAGCCTCGCCTTTTTCTTCCTTTGAAAAAAGTGCCTCAAGAGCGCTCATCAAAAAAATGAAAGCAGCAAAAAAATGAGAATTGAAAAAACCAAGATACAAAAAATATAAGGCATTATGCGTGCGATTGGAAATCGAGTCCATTTTTAATAGATTTGAGAATCCGTTGTCTATGATATTTAAATCATCAAAGGTAATTGGACTGTAGCTTTTTTCAGGCAGAATAGAGCACATAGTTTCATTTATTCTGGCACAAAGATTATCGTTATCCTTGCAAAGCCTATAAACAATGCGTAGGCCCGATAGCTTGTAAATTTTGAAGGCAAGTAGAAGAAAATTGATTTCTTCTTTATATTTATTCAAGTCAGGATTCTTAGCGACTAAAGCCCAAGATTCTTGGTGCATATGTGCTATGTCAAGTTCTGATAGGCCAGCTATTTTCGGAATTTCGTCATCAGCTACAAATCTCTGCAAAGTGTATCTGTCTCCAGCAAAGGCGAATTCTTTAGAGCCTTCATAATCGAAATTAAATAGCGGCATTACTATTCTCATTTGTTATGCTTCCTTCATTCCAAAGACATAAATTTGTAGTTAACTACTGCATATTTTCAATCAATTAAGGATATAACCACTCTTCCATGACAACCTTTTCCAGTTGCAAGGGTCATATTATACTTTTTTATTATATGTATTTTTCTGTAAAAGATGCAGCAGATGTCAATAAGTCATTTAAATTTTTAGCTAACCACTTTCTTCTTGTGCTAGTGGTATTTATATCGATAACGATGCCTTTTTCCCATAATGTCTGATTGTGCTTATCACCGCCAATGTAATAATGGCGATTAGGAAGGATGCGGTGTACTAAGATATTTCTAATCTCATTCCACTCTATAAACTCTGGCGTGTTGATCACTTGCAGAAGAATATTTGCGATATCTTCACGTTTGAAGGATGATTGAAATTTGTTTGCCGTATCACTATAATTTATTTTTTTAAAATCAGCTGCTGTAGCAAATGGAAAATTTTTGGCTTTTACCATAGAAGCAATAGCAAAAATCCCATAGTAGAAAGCTTCTAATGCAGCGAGGCCCGTTATAAAAAAGCCAAACAATTCTCTTTCTTGCAAATAAACGTTGGCGTGAGAAGGAGCAGCAATCCCTTGTCGGACAGATTTAGTATAATGCAAATCATGTTCAGTACAAGAAAGAAAGCGATATGCGACTGCATTCCAAGCTCCTGCACATTGTTTCCACAACATAAGATTAGAATCTTTTCTTTGAGAATAACAAGAATGTATGATTTCATAGGGAGCGACAGGAAAATCATCTGGCATTGGAAGTGATAATGAGGAAATTATTTGTTTAGACATTTAATTTTTCCCAATTCACATACGTATTGCCGTCTCGCCTACTATAATCAAACCCCTCATCTCTGTCAATGGGATTTTAAAAATCCGCTTCTATAGAGCTCGATATAATGTAACGCTTCTGGCGGAAAAGACGCCCATCGTGTATTGATGCCGTCTCTTCCGCTATGTTATCTGCCGGTGCAGGCAACATTATTAGAATATTTTTAATACAGTTGATTGAATTGCTTTTGCCACGCCGGACTAATCATTATTCGAATTTCTTCCGGAGTTTCTCTGATAATTTCCTTTAATTGAAAAGTCGATAATGGTGTAAGTTTTTCTTCGGCAATAACAACTTTACCTTGATCCAAATCAGCAGATTTCTTCTCTTCAGGCGATACCGCAATAGAAAGTTGATCTACATCAACAGGAAGTATCCGATAAATAATTGGCCCAGAATTGATTACTCCAGTGTTTGTTGTTGAGTAATACTTGCCCTCTAGTTGAAAGGCGGCATAATTGCCACTTCCAGATGTATCAACGCTGTTTAGCACTTCGACAAATGCCGTTCCTTCGTATAAGGCCGCAAGGTACCCAAACCGATAGGTAGGTTTATCTTGCAATTTCTTTACCATATAATCACGAGCAATTGGATTAAACTGTAATGGTAATTTCAGATGATAAAACTTGGATGCCTTTGATTGATACTTGAACGCTGTGCTGCGATTTCCATCTAGGGTTACAATAGCCGCAGCTGTAAGTTTGCCACTTGAGTTAGAAGTCTCGACAACATTGCGTGTTTGTTCTACCGCTAACTCCTCAACGACATTTACGGATGAACCTTGGGGAAAAATAAGGAGCGTTGTTTCTTCCCACCGAAGGGGGAGATTTTTTCCATCTTTGTCAACTTCCAGCTCCGCTTGATAGAGTTGGCCAAGACGACTCTTCGAGGTTTCTTCGACAATAAGATATTCATTAGGCGAAAATCCAGATGACATTGGCTGAATGATTTGTGGTTTCATGCAACCGACTAAGTAAAGAACCGATAGAATCAGGAAGCAACATCTTGCAAAGCGATATAAAGTCATAATATCTCCTTTCTCAAAAAAAGGTTAATGTTTCTTGCCCGCGCTTTTGGGCAGCGAACTTTGTTCATTCAGCATTGCGTTTATTCTCTCATTCCCCCGGCCTATTTACAACCTCATTCTTAGGGTCGTCGTACCATTTAAAATATGTCAGTGTATTTTCTCTTCCTGATTCAACCAATGCCTCTTTTGTCTTATCATCAAGGTCGAATTGCGTTGTCTTCACGCCGAGGGTGTCTATATAAATAGTCCTCTGCCAGTCATCGCTGTGCAGATGCTGGTTTGTCTGGGCTTCCATGATGGTCTCGATCAACCCCCATGTATAGTCAAAAAAATTATCAATCTTGTACACGGGCGGCTCCGAATGGTTCCTGAACATGTTTATCTCTTCCTTTGAATCAAGCCTGAAGCCAAGGGTTTCTTTGTTATAGACATACGGGCTTGTGTTGTTGCCCCATGACTTTAACCCAAGGTTGGTTTTCTGATAGTATTCCGGCAGCAAGGAGTTTTTGCTAAGGTCGGCATCATCAATATATTTTTTCCTGTCGAAGAGCTTTACAGGATAATTATCAAGGACTCCTCCGTCAACATAGATGTCGCCCCTTACGCTTTTTACTGCTGAGAAGAATAGGGGGATTGACATTGAAATCCTGACTGCATCTGCAACAGGAGTGCGCGGTGTATGCTCATAGGAAAATATGGATGAGAAACGGGTTGAAAGGTTTGTGCCGACAATGTAAAGGTCCCTGAAGCCTTTTTTGCTTTTCTGGTCATTAAGGTCTCTGAATGTTGCTTCTTTGTTCCCTGTCTTCTGCGCAATAAGCTCAGCTATCCAGTTTCTGAAAAACTCGCCTTTGTACCATCCGAAGTTTTCTATCAACCTCGCTGTGTCTCTTATATATCCCCATGAATCGTCAAGGAACTTTTCGAAATCAAGGTCACTGAGGATTTGCTTTATGTCCTGGTTCGAATAATTCAAGGCGAATAAAACAGCATTGATTGCTCCTGCCGAAGTCCCGCCTGCTCTTTTTATCCTGTGCAGTATTCCCTTTTTATCCAGTTCCTCCATTGCCCCTGTATAGGCGATTCCCTTAACCCCACCGCCTTCAAAGATTAAATTTTTAAACGGATAATCAGGCATATCACTCCTATTTATTAGTAGCTGCTGAATCCGAAAATCCGCTTACTATAATCAAGCCCTCCTCGCTGTCAAAGGCGTCTATCGTTCTTGGCGGAAAAGAAGACTGAAAGGTTTGGACGCAAGTCTTTTCCGCCATGTTATCTGCCGTTGCGGGCAGGGAAGTATATTGTTTTCTCAAAAATAAATCTGTCCCCTTTTTGCATTTAAAACATGCCTGATCCTTATTATTTTTGCTACTTTATCCTTAGTCTTTCCAAACCGCTGATTACCTCTCCTCCGATGTTTAAAGAAATCGGCAATGTGAGTGTCTTTCCTCTCTCGTCTCTGACTTCTGCCTGAATTTCCCATACAGGTGAAAACCTACCAATGGGGGCCAGCGCGGGTTTGTACAGCAGTTCAGTAGTTGCTGTTTTAACTAATTCGCTTTTATATGCACGAAGTTTCTTACGCAACGTGCTGTTAATCGCTTCCATGTCAATGATATATTTCTGCTGATACTTGAAGTAGCGGAGTTCTTCGAATGAGCCGTCATAGGCATTGAAGATGGCTGCCAGCCGGGAATCTTTAAACGGGATCAAGTAATAAGAATAGGTGTCTGCTTTTACCAGTATCGGCTTCTCAGTCCTGATATCTCCTTTCAGAACCTCGAAGGATTTCCTGAGGAGTTTTCCTTCTCTCGCTTTTCTGAGCCAATCAGAAAAGTATCGCTCGATTTTCTCCACAGGAAGAATGTCTCCTTTTAAGACCCATTTTTTTGGCGCCCTGACGGTTATTTTAGCCTTTGGCGGCTCGATTATGGCGATGTACTTGTTGTGCCATGCGCTGCCGGGTTTGTTCAGGGGGACCCCCCAGTACGAAGAGCTTGATAGCCAGACAGTGCCACTCACCCACATTGAGGAGGGATTTCCTGGTAATGGGTCATAAAAGAATATGTTCTCTAATGTAGCGTTCCCGGAAAAAGGTGGTTTTACATCAGCCTGAAATCCGATTACAGTTACCCAGTGCTCGCTGTCGCCAACCGATACCGGCATCAGATATTTCATAGTATCCATGTAATACAACATTTTTCCAAGAACAGTGAATTTGTCCGTATTCGAATAGTCAGACCAGTGACCGCAAGGTGAAAGAGCAGGGTCGCTCAATACGCCTCTGATGCCGGAGGGACTGCTGAACCACAACGCTGGCTCCGAATTGTGTAATACGATTGAATTGTATATATCGTCCTGACTGTTGAAGTGCCGGGCGGCTATGTTGGGGCAAGAATTGAGTGCCATTTGAACACTGGCCGGCCCACTGTAATGGTCTTTCTCCGCAACATACGGCAGGGTAGGAACCGGTTGAGTATCCGGGAGCATTAAAGAATAACCTATAGCGTCGCTTGCGGTGACGGCCATTTGAAACAGTGCGACTGCCAGAATTGTCAAGAAAAAATATTTGATTTTCATTGTTTTTACCTCCTGTATTATGGTCTATCAATAGTTATATGCCAGGTGTCTTCCACGGCGTGATATATCAGACCATAGCCATTTGTGGTTCGTTTGCTTGCTGTCAGCCTGAACTGGTACGCACAGTCAGGCATCATCGCTGGTGTATAGATATTACCTTTATAATCAGTGATGTAACTGAGATTGCCCTGCCATAACGGATTGCCTCCTGCATTGTTATTGTAATTGTCTTCCCCTTTGCTGGGTGTGGTTGGCTTGGGATTGACAGACGCATTATGACCGTAGATAGCATCCAGCGCATAGCCCTGCAGGTGTCCGCGCTGATCATGGGCTCGGAAGTTTACACTGATTTTATCGCTTAAGCCAGTGCCAAAGTTGAGAATTTGGCATACATTTTTGCTGACCCCGTTGAGTTTCACATCCAGAATCTTTACTGCTGGCGGTGTGTTGTCGATCTGGAGTACTATTTCGCCATAGTTCGGGTCAATGATGATGTCCGAACTCGTGGCTGGCATCAAAATTGTGCCTGACTGCTTATATGCGGTTATCTTGAACTTGGTGAGACCATCCGTTACCAGAGTGGAGTTAAATATGGCTACCCGGTCAAACCATGACCATGGCGTGTTCGGCCTAACGAAATATGGCACTCTGTAAAGATTATTTATGCCTCCGTAAGAGACAGGCCCCATTGATTCAGACACCCAGTGCCAGTTAAGCGGATTTGGATCTGACGTGTTATACCACTTGTTGGGCAATGATGTTTCGATATCGGCCCATGTGATCCCGCCGTCTGCACTGTACTGCACTTTGTAGTAGGCAATTTGAGATTGACTTCCAAACCAGCCGAACATGTGTAAGGCGCTGCCGTAAGGCTGGTCAGTGTTTGCTCCGGTAAAACTGTACGGCGCTTTCCGGGGGCGATGATAGCCTTGACTGGTAACAACGCTCCCTTTAGAGTCAATATTTGCCGTCTCGTGATTGCCGATTCTTGTGAACAGAAAAAGTTTGTTGTTCGGAACCGAGCCGGGGGTTACTGCCGGATTAGAGCAGACAGCCAGCGGCGATGCCACGTTTAACGATATAGTTGCGGCAGATGCCACATTCCAGTGCGTCCCTGAAGCATTTTCTTCGTAAATAGCTTCGGCAGATCCGTTGGTGTTCTGGGTGAACACAAAGATAATATCAGGTCCGCCAATTTCAAAGCCACCTCCGGAGGGCCATGTAAATGTTAATGTAAAATTACCGCTTTCATTTACAGTTGCAGTTGCCAAATCCGGACTGTTAATTGCATACGAACCGCCGGGCAAAGGATCGATTTCAAAAACTTTAACCACGGCTCCATAGGGTACCCAGCCAGGCATTGTGCATTCGGCATGGCCATTGACTGTGTAGGCAAACGCCTGGCTGTTACCAGCGGCAAGAACGAGCACAGCTACCAGACAAATCAGCCACATTGTTTTTGCGAGTTTCATTTCTTACCTCCCTTTAAATGTTTTTTCCTTCCCGAACCGCCTGTACCGATACCACCCCCTTTTGTTTTTACAACATTCATTTTCGTTTTCATAAATAGCCCCCTTCCAACTCCCCGCCCGCACTGAGTAGATAACTTATCTTGTTCGTATCCACATTGCGTATACATCCTCAAAATGTGAATGATAGACGCAATATAAACCGACTTTTCAGGCTTACTATAATCAACCCCTTTTCTCCTGTCAATTGCCCCAAAGCAGTCAATTTTCCGGCGAGAGAAGTGAAGTCTTTGCTTTAATAAAACACTATAACTATTTAAAATAAAGACATTTTTCTTACTCTTAAATCCGAATTTTTATGCGCGGAAATCAGAGTTATTAACAGCGTGCCTGCAATAAATGTAATAAAAAAGCCAAGAAGTGTAATGTTTTTCTATTGAAATTGCGATGTTTCTTTCATCTTGACATCACCATAGCCCTCTCTTTATTATTAAGGCGTTCCGACATTAATGGCTCTGTCAGGATTAGGGCTGGTTATTCCGAAGATTTATTAAAGGGGAAAGATTTGCAAAAGAAATCCATCCTTCTGGTTGAAGATGATGCAACTGTAAGGAACACGCTAAGGGAACTTATAGAGCAGGACTACGCTGTATTAGAGGCATCAAATTATATAGAGGCCGTTGATCAGCTAGAGAATCATATAGACCTTGCACTAATTGACTATGTCCTGCCAGGTGTTGACGGATTTGAACTGATAAAGACAATAAAGAAATTCAGGCCATTGCTTCCTGTAATAATCATGACGGGGTTCAGCGCTGAGAGCGTATTACTGAAGGCGATCAGGGCAGGTGTCACGGATTATCTTAAAAAACCACTAAACCTTACACTCCTGAAAAAGAGGCTTTCGGATATACTTGAAGGGAAAGAGGAAGATGCATATTCTGAAGGCGTGGAAACAAGGGAAAGATTTATTATCGAAGGAATAGTCAGGTATCTAGACGAGCATTACATGAAAGGGGTGTCGCTCACTGAGTTATCTGAAAAAGTCTGCATGAACAAATTCAAGTTATGCAAGTCATTTAAAGAAAAAACCGGCTGCGGCATCAAGTCATATTTAAACAGCGTGAGGATAAAGAATGCCTCTGAACTTTTAAAAAGAGATAATTTAAATATTACCGAGATTGCTTCTTTTGTGGGGTTTGACAATATGGTAAGTTTTTATCGGGCCTTCAGGGGAATATACGGGGTGTCGCCGAGGGAATATAGGGAAAATACCAGGAAAGCAATGATGTAATATACAGGCAGCTTGCCGCAATCATGGCGAACTGTCAATCACAGACTTCTGCCCGCAAAATAACAATCCATACAATGAAAATGTTACGATAATACCATGCAATTTGTTGATTATACGAAAATCTATGTAAAGGCCGGCGACGGAGGAAGGGGATGTGTTGCCTTCAGAAGGGAGAAGTATGTTCCCCATGGCGGGCCAAGCGGCGGTGACGGCGGAAGAGGAGGGCATATCATATTCAAGGCCACAAAAAACCTGAACACTCTCCTTGACCTCAGATACCAGCGCGAATACAAGGCCCAAAGAGGCCAGCACGGCATGGGCAAAAAAATGCATGGCAAAAACGGCGAAGACCGTATTATTTTTGTTCCCATCGGCACGATAATAAAAAACGCTGACACAGAAGAAATCCTTGCTGACCTTGATAGAGAAGAAGCTGAAGTCATAATTGCAAAAGCAGGCAGGGGCGGGCTTGGAAACGCACACTTTGCAACTGCCGTAAAACAGGCCCCGAGGCATGCGCAGCCCGGCGAAGAAGGCGAAGAAAAGAATCTTGTCATTGAATTAAAACTTCTTGCTGATGTGGGGTTAATGGGGCTCCCGAATGCAGGTAAGTCAACATTGATATCAGTGATATCTTCCGCAAGGCCGAAGATTGCGGATTATCCGTTTACAACGCTTGTTCCTAATCTCGGAGTTGTAAAGGTTGGAGACTACAGGAGCTTTGTTGTTGCAGATATTCCGGGCCTGATTGAAGGCGCTCATAAAGGCGCAGGATTAGGCTTTCAGTTCCTGCGTCATGTAGAGCGCACCTCCATATTGCTGCATCTTGTTGATGTCTCGGATATTTTAGAGAGCGACCCTGTTGAAGATTTTAAAAAGATTAACAGGGAACTTGAGCTTTACAGTCCTGAGCTTATGAAAAAGCCCCAGGCGGTTGTGGGAACAAAGATTGATATTGCAGGCGATGAAAAGAGGCTCAATAAGCTTAAAAAATACTGCAAGTCAAAAAAGATAGATTTTTTCCCGATATCTTCTGCAACGAATAAGGGAATAAAGAAGCTTCTCTCTTACCTTGCTGTAAGGGTTGAGAGTAAGCGAAAAAGTGATGTATAATTCAGAACTATGAAAAGAATTGTTGTAAAAATAGGGAGCAATATACTTGCTGATGAGAAAGAAGGGCTTGATACAAGGCGCATCTCATCAATAGCATCAGACATATCTGAACTCCAGAATATGGGGTATGCTGTTGTGCTTGTATCTTCAGGAGCTGTTGCTGCCGGAATGAAAAAACTCGGATTAAAGGAAAAGCCGAAGGATGTGCAGCTCAAACAGGCCGCGGCAGCAGTAGGGCAGTCAAGCCTCATGTGGGCTTACGAGAAGGGCTTTGGAGAGCACGGGAAGAAGGTTGCCCAGATACTTCTTACGCGGGATGATTTCTCTGACAGGGAAAGATATATCAATTCCAAGAACACATTGTTTACATTGCTTCAATACGGCATTGTGCCGGTAATCAATGAAAACGATACCGTTGCAACTGACGAAATAAAATTCGGCGACAATGACCATCTTGCCTCTCTGGTTGCAGGGCTTGTTGAGGCTGAAAGGCTGGTTATACTCTCTGATGTTGAGGGCCTCTGTTCTGCCGACCCAAGGAAAAGCAATAAGGCAGTTCTCATAAAAACAGTTGATGAAATAACATCCGGCATTGAAGCCTCTGCCGGAGCCGCAGGGAGCGCTGTCGGCACAGGAGGGATGTATTCAAAGATTCTCGCTGCAAAAAAGGCTGTGAACAACGGAATTACAGTAAATATAATAAGCGGCAAAAAGAGCGGATTGATTATATCCCTGTTAAAAGGGAATTCTCACGGGACAGAGTTCAGGGCAAAGAAAGAAAGGCTTTCATCAAGGCAGGGATGGATAGTTTACGGCAGCCGCGCTAAAGGAACTCTCCATCTCGATTCCGGAGCTGTTAAGGCGCTCCTGCACGGAGGGAAAAGCCTTCTGCCTTCCGGGGTTGTCTCTCTTGACGGTAATTTTGAGACAGGAGACGCTGTTTATTGCGTTGATTCAGCGGAAAAACGTATTGCGAAAGGAATAACGAATTATTCTTCCGCTGATATAAATAAGATACAGGGCAGAAAGACATCCGAGATAGAAAAGATTCTTGGTTACAGGTACTCTGATGAGATTATCCACAGGGACAACCTTGTGGTTTTGTAAGCCTCTCTAATAAATTGTCAAACTCTTGATTATTCCCCACAACATTCCGTATGATAACGAGAAACCAGTTAATAAGATTGTTAATAGTTCACTTCATGCAACGCAGTCAATTTTTTTAACAGGAGGGTTTATGAAAAAACATGCTCTGTCAGTGATAGTCGTGCTGTTAATTCTTTCCGGCTGCCATACGTCAACAAGTTTCATTCTTCCCCCGAATACAGATCTTATGGTTAATGGCGAGCGTATCTCTATTGATTCTAAGGATCAAGATGGGCGCGTAAAATTTGAAAGAAGGCCTTTTTTCTGGACTTCTATAATTGGCATAGAGTATATGCTTCTCCAAGATGACAAAATGGTTAAAAAAGACAAGCTGCCTTCCTCATTCAGGATTTCATCTATTTTTTGGCCGCCTTATGCATATATCTACTGGCCAATTGGTTTCCGCTTCAAATGTTATGATCTCTCGGACCCAAAGAAGCAGTTTATAGAAAAGTGTGCAACGCCTGAAGAATTAGCAAAAAGAAATAAGCATGCATCACAGGCAACGCAATAAAAAATCCATCGGCGCTCATGGGTATGTTAAATGTCAAAGGAGATTCCTAACACATGGAAAATTCCGAGAGATACCTAAATGCCTTTAATTCGATTGAAAACCATCTGAAAAAAATCTGTAATTTTGATACACGGGCAACCTTTTCTCAAGTAGTTAATGAAGCTTCAAAAAGATCTTCCGTAGTCCGTCGCTTTGAAGATGACTTAAAGGAGTTTGCTGATCTTAGAAACGCAATAGTCCATGATCGGGGCGGCGGGTATGTAATCGCTGAACCAAATGTAAAAGCAGTTGAAACTATAGAACAAATTCTTGATGTTATAACCAAGCCGCCTAAAGTCATTCCAGCTTTTCAAGTGGCTGTATTAGCTTTCGACACCCATACGCTCGTCTCTAAGGCCGTGGCGTCAATGGCCAAGAAGAAATTTTCCCAGGCACCTATAACAGATAATGGCGTTTTTAAGGCATTGTTTACAACTGATGCTATCACAAGATGGCTTGGCCTGAATGAAAATGCTAATGGAGGTAGAATCTGTTTAAGCGAGTGCACTATCGGCGAGGTACTTGAGTATTCGGAGTCGTTGGATAACTTCAAATTTATTTCAAGGAAAGCAACGCTGTTTGAAACCATGGAAGCATTTCATGAATTTGAAAAGCAGGGCAAACGGCTTGATGCGGCTCTCATTACAGAAACAGGTAAGGCGAAAGAAGCTATAATTGGCATTGTAACAGTTGCTGATTTCCCTAAAATGATTCAAAAAATCGGCATCTAATCAGGACGTTGCACCTACCGCGATAAGGTCGCGCGGGGTGACGCCCAGCCGTTGTAACTACCTATTTCTTCAGTTTCAAAAACTCTCTTGCCTTAAGAAACATAGGGTTTCATTTACGCATAAACCTGTTTCTGTGTCTTTACAGTAAGCTCCAGCCCCATAGCGTGAAGCAGGGTCAGCAGGCTCTTTATCTCGGGGTTGCCGCGCTTTGAAAGCATGCGATAAAGGTTTTCCCTGTTAAGATGAGCCTTTTCCGCTATTGTTGCTATACCGCCTTGAGCTTCCGCAATGTTTCTGAGGGCAAGGAGAAATAATTCGCGGTCTCCTTCTTCAATTGCCGCATTCAGATATGCGGCTGCCTCTTTAGGATTTTTCAGGCTTTCAACAAGGTCTTCCTGATAACTATAATTCTTTTTTATTTTTACTGTCATTTATATCACCTCCGTTTACATGCTTTCCAGTATTCTTTTGCACGGGCAATATCTTTACTCTGCGATGCCTTATCTCCGCCAAGCAGAAGCAAAATAATCGTATTCCCTGCAAAGGCATAATACACGCGGTATCCGGGACCATAATCAATCTTTAATTCATGTACGCCTTCGCCAACTGACTTTACATGCCCAAAATTTCCCAGCCTCACTCTGTCAAGAGAAATGCGAATCTTTGCCCGAGCGCGTATATCTTTCAGCCCCTCAAGCCAGTCCTTGAATGGAATTTTATTGCTTTCGCTAATGTAATATTCAAGGGTGAAAGAACAGGCTTTCATTTAACTGATAGTAGCTTATAGGCTACCTTGTTGTCAAGAGGATAAGGCTTGGACTATTTTTTCATTTTTTCAACATCTGTTTAAGTTTCCCTCTTGCCTTCAAAAACATATCAATACAATTTTTATCCAGATAATCCTGATACGTGAAGAGGTGCGGGATAAAGGTTCTGTCTTTTTCCCTGTACAGAAGCGAGACCTCTCCGTAAATGCCTTTGCCGAGGTAAAGCCTGTGTGAATAGCCCTTTGTTGTGGCAAGGACAACATTTGCAAGGGTAAGGTAGCCGGGGTCAATGTTTACCCTGCGTTTTCCGTCAGCAGACAGGGAGTCCTCTATTCTGTTGGTTTTAAGCTTGATATCAACGATATCTTCGTGGTTTATCAGGTTTCCGAAGAATATAAAAATCCTCTTTATCGGCGAGCCAAGTTCTTCTTTATAATAATCTGAATGGTTCCAGTTTAGCGGAGAGGTTTCCATAAGGGAAGGGCCGAATAAATCCAGAAGGGTTTTCTTTGTTTTTTCAAAATACTCATTTTCAGAATAAAGGATTCCTGTAAAAAGGAGTGCGGGTCCGGGAGGATGCGGTTTGCCCATGAGATGAACTATTCCTTAAGCAGCCTTGATATCAATTCCAATGCATCGGGAGAGTCCCACTGATAGGGGCCGATGATCTTTTCCCTGAGGATGCCTTTTTTATCCACGATATATGTCTCGGGAACACCTGTCAGGCCATAGACCCTGGCTGCTTGCCCGCCCATATCAAGCATCAGGGGAAAATTAAATCTATTCTGTTTAAGGTAATTAATCCCGGTTTGCGGGTCGTCCCTGAAAAGGATTGTCAGCATGACGAAATCCTTGTTATCCATGAAGTGCTTAAAGAGTCCTTCAATAGACGGCATTTCTTCTCTGCACGGCTGGCACCATGTTGCCCAGAAATTAATGAACAGTACCCTGCCTTTAAAATCAGATGAAGATAGTGTCCTGCCGGTTGCCGCATCTGCAACTTCAAGGTTCGGAGCAGGCAATCCTATGGCTGCTATTGGTTCTTTTTTTCCTGTATCACGCTGACTTATAAAATAGACTATCAGGGATAACCCTGCAAGAAGAAGCGTTGCCAATATTAAACTTTTTTTCTTCAATGTTTAAAAACTCCGGATGAAAATTACGAAGGCTTTTAAATGGTATTAATTTACTCCGGAAAGTACCTGGGCTTCTTCAGCCTCAACAAAGACCGGAGTTTCAGCTTCAAGAACAACCTTTATTTTATGGACACCCTTAAACCTGCCCTTGAGAAGCTCTTCGGACAATGGGTCCTCTATCACTTTCTGTAACGCTCTTCTCATCGGCCGTGCGCCATAATTAGGCTGATAATATTTCTTCAGTATCCACTCCTTAACTGACTGGCCTAATTCTACCAATATCCCCTGCTCGATCAGCTGCCTGTTGGTTTCATTCATCAGCAAATCTATAATCGAGAAGAGGTGCTCTTTTTCCAGAGGATGGAAAACAACTATTTCATCCACGCGGTTAAGGAATTCAGGGTTGAAGGTCTTCTTGAGCTCAATCAGCACGTTGTCTTTTATGTTTTGATAAACATCTTCCGAAGCGGTCCTCTGGAAACCCATCGGCGTTGCCTTTTCAATTATCCTTGCGCCGACATTCGAGGTCATGATTATTACTGCGTTTTTAAAATCAACTTTCCTGCCAAAGCTGTCTGTAAGCACGCCCTCGTCAAGCACCTGCAGGAGTATATTAAATATATCCGGATGTGCCTTTTCAATCTCGTCAAAGAGCACGACAGAGTAAGGGCGTTTCCTTATCTTTTCTGTCAGTTGCCCGCCTTCCTCGTAGCCAACATAACCCGGAGGCGCGCCTGTCAGTTTTGAAACGTTAAATTTTTCCATATATTCCGACATATCTATCTTCACGAGTGCATTTTCATCATTAAACAGGAACCCTGCAAGCGCCTTTGCAAGTTCTGTTTTTCCAACGCCTGTGGGCCCCAGAAAGAAGAATGAGCCAATCGGCTTTTTCTTGTTCTTTAATCCCGCCCTTGATCTTCTTATGGCCCTTGATATGGCCTTTATCGCTTCTTCCTGTGCAATTATTCTGTTATGGATGACTGCTTCCATCTTCAGGAGTTTTTCGGTTTCCTTTTCCTCAAGTTTCAAAAGAGGAATGCCTGTCATCTTGGAAACCGTATATGTAATATCATCTTCTTTAACAACAGGGATTTCCTTGTTCAGGTTGTCTTTCCACTGCTTCATGACCTGCTCATACAGTTTCTTGAGTTTTTCTTCCTCGTTTCGTATGGATGCGGCTTTTTCAATATCATGCAGTTTTACGTAGAGATTTTTTTCACGTGAGAGGCGTGATATATCATGCTCTAATTCCTTTATTTCCAGCGGAGGCGTATAGCGTTTAAGCTTTACCCTGGCGCCTGTCTCATCAATAACATCAATTGCCTTATCAGGCAGGTGCCTGTCTGCAATATATCTGTCGGATAATTTTGCTGCTGCGCTTATGGCATCATCGCTCATCTTTACCCTGTGGTGTGTCTCGTATCTGCTTCTCAATCCCAGAAGGATATCTACTGTTTGCTCTACTGTTGGGGATTCAACCTGGATTGGCTGGAACCTTCTCTCCAGGGCGCCGTCTTTTTCCACATATTTCCTGTACTCGTCAGGCGTTGTTGCTCCAATGCATTGAATCTCGCCCCGGGACAGGGCAGGCTTGAGCATGCTTGATGCATCTACGGAGCCTTCTGCCGCTCCTGCGCCTATAAGGGTATGAAGTTCATCAATGAAGAGGATTACGTTGTCGGAATGAATTATCTCCTTCATCACAATTTTGAGCCTTTCCTCAAACTGCCCCCTGTATTTTGTGCCTGCTATCAGTGCGCCCAGGTCGAGAGATACGATGCGTTTTCCCATGAGATTTTCCGGCACGTCACCCAGGATAATCTTCTGTGCGAGGCCTTCAACGATTGCTGTTTTGCCTACGCCCGGCTCTCCGATTATCACCGGATTATTTTTTATTCTTCTGCCCAGTATCTGGAGCACGCGTTCGATCTCATCCTCTCTGCCGATTACCGGATCGAGCTTGCCTTCCTTTGCCATCAGGGTCAGGTCTCTGCCGAACTCATCAAGGGCAGGGGTAGAGCTTCTCTCTTTTATTGTGTGCGGCTGGGCCCTCATCGAGAAGTTTATTGCAAGTTGTCTTGCAGCCAGAAGGTTCGCTCCAAAACTGCGCAGCGTCCTGCCTGCTATGCCTTCGTCTTCCCTCAGGATGCCGAGCAGCAGGTGTTCGCTGCCGATGTAACTATGGCCGATAAGCCTTGCCTCTTCTACGGCAAGCTCAAGGACTTTTTTGGCGCGCGGAGTAAAAGGTATGTCGCCGAATGTAAGCACATTTGTGCCGTAAGGGAGTTTTCTCTCTATTTCCATGCGCACTTCTTCTATTGAAATGCCCATCTTTTTAATTATTGCAGCGCTGATGCCTTCTTCTTCCCTGAGAAGGGCGAGGAGAAGATGTTCTGTCCCGAGGTAATCATTCTGCCGTTTTTCGGCTTCTTCCCTTGCGTAGATTATTACTTTTCTGCCGCGTTCTGTAAACTTCTCAAACATTTAAGTCTCCTTAAGAAGTTTCATTCTTCTTAATTAAATGATACTTTTTTTACGGATGAAAGTCAACATCCTGTATAAGTTCCATACAAATGCGACATACCCCCTTTCCGGATAAGGTAGTCAATTGGAGTCATCTTACCAAGAGACTTGTGAATTCTCTTGGTGAGGTAAAAGACCATATAGTCCGCAAGCTGCTCATGGAAAAGAGAT
>JACRGY010000007.1 GCA_016212165.1 Nitrospirota bacterium | reverse complement strand
TACATCTATAATTTCATCCTTCAGAAGTTGTTCTAAGGTTCCCTTTGCTTCAATCTCAGGGCCTCCAACCACTTTTATCTTCACACCTCTGCTATGTTGTTCTTTCAGCCATCCAAGCCACTTTTGATCATCCCACTCACTTTTAGGGAAATTATAACTCATTATATGTAAAACAGAATTAGACCCTGGCTTTATAAATTCTCTAACATCATGACCAGCATAAGCAACAGAAATTTTTTTCTGCCCTTCCCCATAAATTGGCTCAACTTCAGCAAGAAGTTTTAAAGGAAACTTATAAAACATAGAAAGCTTCATCTTGACTCCTTTCGCAATTCTGATTTATGGTACCTTATCTTTATTAAGTTTTCCATTTTTAATTTTATCATATCTTTTCTAATTTGTGAAGTATTTTATTTTCAGATAGGAGATTTGTCAAGTATATAATTGTGCTTTTTCAAAAATTATATTCTAATACCATTCTCTCTGAAACTGAAACAGTTGTCCTCTTTCTCTTCTATCGCCTTCATAATTTTTTGTGAAGCTTTTTCCGGATTCTTCAAGATAGACGATTCCCAGACTCTTATTACCTTCCACCCCTGAGTTTTTAATATTCGTCTATTCATCAGATCTCGCATGCGATTATATTCAATTTTATTTACCCAATAGCCTGAATTGAAGCCCCCTTTTAATTTTTTTTGTAGTTCACGCCAATTCTTTCCATGCCAAAAATCACCGTCACAAAAGACAGCTAGCCTGTGCTTCCAAAATACTAAGTCTGGATTGCCAGGCAAAAACCTCTTTGAGGAATGTACTCTGAGGCCGAGCTTTCTGAGCGCATTGATAAGCAACTTCTCGGGCCGAGTGCCTGATCGCTTATTTCCTTTGCCTGTAAGTGAAGCTTTAGGAGATGCTGGACGGTAATTGCCATACTGTGGAGTGAGAGCGCTCATAGTGCTTTATACAGAGGCTGGAACTACGGAAATTTTTGCTATAGCGGCAAAGAGTCCTTCTGTTTTTCCTAAGCTTAAAATATCGCGAGGTGCTGTTCGAGAAAGATTGGCTTTGAACTTTACCTCGCTTACATCAAGAGGAACAGGCCAACTAACAGATGGAATGCTGCCTACATCATAAATATGGAGAGATTTCTTGGCTAATCGCGGGTCAAACTTCAAAGAAGCTGCCTGTCTCCAATCTGATGCTAAAGTGAGCGTGACATTTCTGTGCAAATGAGCAAGCAAGCTCGCATCTCCTCTTATCTGCGCTTGAATCCTTTCCATTAAGTCAATCACAGTCAAGCCATCCAAGGAGCGCTCCACAAACAATGAAGCTATAAGCGCAATAGCTCCACTAGGCGGGTTAAGCTGCTCTAGTGAAAAATGATGAATTCGCGCTGGTCCTGAAGTGCTTTTTATCTCGATGAATTGCTTTTCAAAAGCAAAATCGTAGAGGTCATCTGGCGCAGCATGCCATGAGCGCAAAAGAAGGCTCGGATTGGATGATTCAGCGATGATAAGCAACTCCGCCCATAATCCTTGAATTGATCGCTTGCTTGGCTGGCTTAAAGCACGGAAAAGCTCAATGAGCTTTTCTACCATACTGGCAGCTTGGCTGCAGGATGGGGCTAAGCCAAGCGAAGAGATATGAACTTCCATTGTTCGCAGGAAATATTCTATAAGATCATCCTCATTGCTCTCGCATCTAACGACAACAAATCTTCCTTGCCTTGATGCTCCGTTAGCATCGGTTATCTCGCATAGCACCCTATATCTTATCGAGATATGCTCTAAAGCTACTGGATAAGGGTTATCTCTTCCTTCGACATCGCTGATTGCAATTAGTATTGCCGGTCTTCCCTCTATATCTTTTGCAATCTGATGCGAAGATTGCTCAATTGGCTGAGCTGAGAATGACTCGCCTCCTTTGGCTGCTTTTGGAATCGGTAGCCTGCTGAATGATGAGAGCAAGCTCGCCTTAGCTGGCATGGATAGCTCCTCCCTGCGGTTGGATAAGGATAGGACGCGCAAGGCCTGTTGGAATATAAACCGCTATTGCTGGAACATTCTCGGCAACATCTTCAGAATGCCCATTAATCTCTCTCTTTATCTTCAAGGTATGAATTTGCACTGTAACTCCTGTAGATGCTCTTATAGCATCATCGCCCGGGTATATTGATCCCTCACGGATACCTCTAGCAGGGTCAGCTTTTGGATTTGCTCCTTGGAACAGAATTGACTCTTTTCCTCCTAAGCGGTCATCGCTATCAACAGTTCTTTCGCGATTCCGCCGGCTGCTCATCAAATATACAGTTGCCGTAGTACCTCTATCTTGCTCAACGATACGCTGCAGAAGAGAAAATGTTGCAATAAGGCGCTGGGAATCCTCAATGCTGCGGAATTGAAGCCGCATAAGCAACTCGCTTAGCACATTCTGCAGATTAAGCCCCGTAGCAACCAAATGCTTTTGATGCTCTGTTCTCTCTGCATGCCCTTGGTCTTGTTGGAATGTTAGATTCCTACAGAAGTCATTAATCACTCTGACATTGATAGCAACGGAATCAGCAGTTACATGAGGGCTTCTCGTATATATCCAACTATCTCCGATGGTTCCCCATAAATAAGGAATATCAATAAGGCTATCACGAGTAGGCTTCAAGCTCGGGTCAAGGATAAACTGCCGAGGCCATTCAGGAAGAGGCGTGCCGACTCTTTCAAATGCTCGCAGCTGATCCCGAAGATCCCTCTCATGCTCAACATAATTCTGAAAAGCCAGAGCTACATCTCCGGGAAGGAACACTCGGCATAATCCAAAGTCCGGTGCACGATAGCCAAAGAATCTGCCTCGCTGTTGTAGAGTATCTGCTGTTCCGGTGCCTAATGCTCGTGGCATGTAGGTAACTGTGAGCCCTTTCACAGTAAAGCCACGGTCTAGAACATTGCCGCCAATAAGAATCTGTCCATATTCTGCACCACAATCAACTTGAGGCGTTGTTCCACTACGCCTATTCAAAACCTGAACAGGCGTTCGCCTAATTGCGAACTTTAAATTAGTGCCTAAAAGCTCATTGTCAGAAGGAAGGCTTGGCTCTGTAGCCCGTAAATCAGCGGCTGAGTGCCGAAACTCTTCCAAAAGTTCTTCTTTATCGGCATTACCATTTGGCAGGCTTAAAAGCTGATCCCATGCTACCTTAGTTTGCTCTACCCAATGGCTAAACAAAACATGGGAATTAGTTAGCTGAGAAGGATGAATCATCATAGTGCGATTGCTCTGCATGACATTGCCCTGGCAATAGCCTGCAGAAACTCCTATAAAGAATAAACGCAAAGCTTCAAAGAAAGTTGGTGGTGGCTCTTGCAAAGGCTGCTGAGGTGTTGAAAGCTCTGCTGCTGGAATCTCACGGATGATTCTGCCAGCAGGATTGAAAAATTCCTCACCGCCTCTATATCCCTGCCCTGTTTCTAGCACATGGTTAAACTTTGGAGATAGGGTATTGATGATATTAATGAGCAGCAAAGCTTGTGGAGTAGCTGTGTATTGCAGGAATGTATGCCTAGGCACAGCATCTCGCAACTCTAAGATTCTCATATAGGTTGTGCTTTGGTCAGCGTTCAGCACCTTTGTGTTTAAGCTCGCCTGGTCTGCCTCATCATCAATAATAAGCGTAGGAACATCCTGTAGATTAATCTGACGCAAAGCTTCTGTTAATCGAATGAGATTCCTATGCTGCTTAAGCACTGTTATGAGCAATGTTCGGCGCTCTCTTGGTGGGACTTCTGGGTCAGTCCATTCATCAAGAGCATCAGTGATTCTCTGAATATCAGGTGCGCTAGCATGCTCAATGGGAATATGCCTCCAGCCTCGATTCCCGCTATCAATCCCGAGATGCTGACGAAGCCTTCCAACAGACTGCTTCAAGAGAGGAACGCTTATTCCTGTAATCACAATCACTATGCGATACCCATTATCTCTTGCAAGCGCTGCCACTGTAGTGAAAGACATAGTCTTTCCACTTTGAATTTGGCCAAGCACTAAGCCAGTAGTGCTTCCTTGCTGAGCAGGAGGTGTGCATCGCCCAAGCGTTAGAACCGCTGATTCCTGAATTCGCTGACGAGCCTCATCATCCAACTCTATCCGCAAGCGCTCCATAAGCGTGCTTGTCTCTTCTCCAATTGATGGCTGCCATAGCAACCCATTAGGAAGAGGTTCGGAAAGAACTTCAATATGCTCTACTGGCTCTGAATTATCTGTCATTTTAAAGCACCTCTTTAAGCGCCCTCCTCGCTAATTTGCTCAGATAAGCACTCTCGTAAGAGTTCATTCACGCTTCTTCTAATCACACTAGCTTTTCTTACTCCGCTTGCTCGAGCAGCAACTTCACTAAGCGCAATTGCAATCGCGACTCTTAAAAGCGGCTCAATTGACTCACCAGTTGCACCTGCAAACCTCTCCATGAATGGATGAGCAAGCGATAGGCGAATCCCAATCCGGCCCTCTGCTTCAGAAGCGAGGTCGCTCGTTAAGGTTAACCATTCTCCTATGCCAGGGTCATCAGCAAGATCAATGGTAATGCGCCATTTTTTAGAGCGCCATTTTATTTCTCTTATCACTTGCTTGGCTACAAGAGAAGCTGGCTTCAGCTTCTTATCAAGGCGCTTCTCGCCTGCATTGGCTTCTGCAGAAGCTAGCTCTAAGGATTGAGCAGCCGTAGCTTGCACTGTCTCTGCTGTCTCACGAACAGCCTCAGCAGCAGCCTGCTTAATATCCTTGCGCTTAGGCCTGACGCGAAAGCCCTCTGCCTGCGCAAGCAATGGAACCGGCTCCTGCTCTAAATACTCTTTTAGCAAAGAAAGAAACACCTCTTCATGCCCTTCCCAGCGAAAGCCATCCTTTGTATGGCTGACTTCAAATCCCTCTAAATGAAGCTCGCCAAAGAGCCTTTGGTAACGGTAGCTGTTTGTATGGCCGAAGATTGCCTCTGGCCTATATCCCTCATCAGCGCTTCCTTGGATAAGCCGATTTCTTCTAAAGAGGGCGAAGCCAGCATGAGTTGTCGAGGCTGTAGCGCGCAGCGCCGCAAATCCCCACGCGCGCTGGCCTCCCCCTAGGTCAAAGTTAATATCCTTGCGCCAAATAATAGCTCCATCGTGTGGCTTCTTGTAGTATGGTGCTTTTAGGATAGCCGGCTCAGAATAAGATAGCACATCACCGTCAATAGTAAGCTTAAGCGTTCCATCACGAATGAATACTCGATATATGCTAGCTAAGTGTTCCTTAATCTTCGCAAGCGTCTTTCCATGGAGGGACCTATGCAAGCCCTGCAATGTAATCTCTGTGAAGTGTGCGCTCTCACGGGCAGGCTTAGAATGAATGGTAAGCTCTTCTATACGATCCTTCACAATCTTTAAGATATCAAAAGATACTGTTCTCTCGACAGGCTCGTCCAGCGCCTTGGTTCTTACTGTCCAGTTACGAGCAAACCAGCATGCAGCGCTTTTCATACCCATCCCAAACTCTGCTAATCCTGACCTATCAGGAGGAATCTCTGCCGGCCTGAAAGCACGAGCATACTCAGATTCATAGATGCCTGCCGCATTATCACGAATGATAAGCTGACCACCATCTCTCGAATCATACTCAATGGCAACAGCAAGGCGGTACTTTTGCTTTTCAACCTGCTTAAGCTCTTCTTGATGCCTCATAAAGCTTTCCAGCGAATTATCAACGAACTCTGCCATCGCAAACCAAGGCCTATAGTTGAGATGCCGTAGCACTGAAAGGATGCATACGCCAGGCCTGATATCAACTGTGCGAAGCTTTCCGGTGTGCTCAGTTGCCTTGGTTTTGCTTACGGCTTCCATCTATACCCTCCAACCAACTCAAAAGCACGTTTCCATAATGGAATTTGAGAAGTTGTTATGCTAAGGCGGCGCGCGCGAAACTCGATAGGTAGTTCAGCAATGATATAAGGAATGAGTCTCTGCGTAACTAATTTCACCACTTCGGTGTTTACCGCATTTCCAAGAGCTTTGAATGCCTTTGTATCAGATTCTGGAAGATTTGGTAATTGTTGCAGGCTCTGCAGACGCGCGCATTCCCTTGGCGTCATGTATCGTTTTTCCCACGCGATAATAGGAACCTGTGTCGCAGTCATCGCAATCAGCGAGGGCGAATATGTAGGCCTCTTAACCCGTACACCTGATGCGCGAAATTGAATCACATGATTCCAGATATCCCTTTCTTCTCCTTTGCAGTTCCATTCAAGCTTCTGCAGGCTCGGTGGGAACTTTAAAATTTTTGGCTTCCATTTATTTATCCACGACTTGTGCTTTTTGTAGAACGCGCGATTCTTCCGGATAAACTCAATCTTCCATACAGGAAACTTACGCCGCTTCACTCGAGCATAAGAAGGCAAGGCTGATAGCCTATCTTTCGGAGCCATGGATTTAAAGACCTTTCCATGGCTGCCCCGGTACCTACGCAAGCCGTATATGCCAACAGCATGCGGCGTCATATCTTTATAGGGATATGTCGCGCCAAATTCCATCGACCATATAGGAAAGGATGGGAGTTCATCTTTCTTGGGAAACCGACGTATGAAATCCTGCCACACATTCAAGCACTCAATCACTTGCTTAGAGAGGGGCTTGGCATCAATAGGATTCTTTTCAAGTGCTGACATGATTGATGTATCACCATTCTTTGTAATCTCGGGCCATGAAAATCCATTTAGCCCAGATTTACATCCAACAATATAAATTCGCTCACGAATCTGCGGAATGCCAAAGCGATGCGGTGACAACCTATGATTCTCAACATCATACCCCGCTCGCTTGAGCCGCCGCTTCATCTTGACCCATGTTTCACCTTTATCATGACTTGCAAGATTAGGCACATTCTCAAGAATAAAATATTTAGGCTGATGATAGCGAAGAATCTTTAAAACATAATCGAAAAGGTTCCCCCATTTTGGGCAATCAAGGCCTTGCTGATCGCCTGCCTTCGAGAACGGCTGACAAGGAAAACCCGCACAAAGAATATCATGGCTTGGAATATCTTCGATAGAAATCTTGCGAATGTCTCCTTCAGGCATAATGCCAAAATTCTTGGCATAAAGCGCTCTTAAACCATCGTCTATTTCACAGGCAAACACGCAAGTATGGCCTAGGCTACGAAGAGCTACATGGAAGCCGCCAAGCCCAGAAAAAAGATCAATAAACTTCATGGCTCGCATAGTGCTGTATGCACTTCCTGCTTAATAAATTTTCCTGTCACCGATTCCTCCTGCTCTTGATGAAGCTTTCCAAATCCATAGCTTGCTTCTATATAAATTTAATAGTATGTCCTCAGATATTTTCTTGTTAGAGCAACAACAAATAGAGGCATAATAAATAACGCTGAAAAAGCCTCGATCATTGAAACTAACCGATAAATCCCAACTGGTTGGTAATCGCCATAGCCTAATGTGGTGAATGTAACAATGCTAAAGTATAATGAGTCAAAAAAAGTAGGTGGTATAACTTTATCTTTATAAACCAACACTCCAGAAGTATAAAAAATAATAGAAGAAAGCAATATTATTGATAGAACTGTTAGCAATGCCCTATACGGCTTTTCTCCATAGCCCCAGATTAAATAATGAAATTCATTCAATAACCAGTTAAAAAAATATTTGAATCTACTCTTAAAACTGCCGCTATAACTTACGCCAGGTATTGTTTTTAATTTTGCTGAATTTGAGAAAACTAACCAAGCATGTTTTCCTTCACAAATTTTTGACATATAAAAACATAGTGAAAACCATTTCGGGTAACCATCTCGTTCATATATTCGGGATGCATCATGATATAGACCTCTTGCATATTCATAATGATAACACTTCATTGCTTCCTCGCCAGCATATTGGTATCTAGAGGCCGCATTAAATAAAGCTTTTTCTCCAGAATGAATATTCCAGCATGTTCCTGCACTGGCAAAACATTCTGCTGAATTATAGTGGTCACCTACCCTTTTATATAAAGAAGCTGCTTCATCGAACAACTTAAATGCTTCTTCTGGCTGATCTTTGTCCAAAAGCTGATGTGCTCTGTTTG
>JACRGY010000079.1 GCA_016212165.1 Nitrospirota bacterium | reverse complement strand
TCCTTCCGGCATATGCTGAACACTCAAAATGCCAAACGGAAAACTATCAGGGAACTGAGGAAGTATCTCTGTCAGCGCCTGAGGCCCGCCGGTCGAGATTCCTATGGCCACAACGTATTTTGCTGTAAGAGAACCGGCAGATATAACAGCTGGTTGTGTTTTTATTTTTATGGGAGTCAGTTCTTTAAACCTTAAAGGCTTGCAAGAGGCTGCTGCCTTAATTTTGTCAATAAGTTTATGAGATATCTCAGATATATGGAGAGAGATTGCCTCTATGGGTTTAGGTACAAAATCAAATGCTCCGATTTCCAGCCCCTTAAGCGTTATCTCTGTCCCTTCTTTAGTAAGTGAGCTGACAAGTATCACGGGAATCCCGAAATCTCTTACGATAGACCTAAGCGTTGTCAGGCCGTCCATCCTCGGCATATCAATATCAAGGGTTATGACGTCAGGCCTCAACTGGGGAATTTTATTAAGGGCAAAATCTCCGTCCATGGCAGTTCCTACGACCTCTATATCTTTATCAGCAGAGATGATTACGGGTATCATCTTTCTCATCAATGCCGAGTCATCAACTACAAGGACCTTTATTTTATTTTTATGTTCACTCATATGTTTTCCACGATGCCTGACATCTGTTGATACCCGGCACCTTTCTTGATTAAAAACAACGGGTCAAGAATCAATACAACACTTCCGTTACCGAGAATAGATGCTCCTGCTGCAAGACCTGTTGAGACCCTGTCATCAAGCGATTTAATGACAAGCTCCTCCTCACCAATGATTTTTTCAGTTATCAGTCCTGCCCTCATCCGGGCAACCCCGATAAGAATAATAAAGTATTTGCTATGGCTAATCTCCGTTCCACCTATAGATATCAGAGGCACCATGCCTTTTCTGTGCCTGAGTACAGGATTTCCTCCTATAGTTTCAATATCCTCCGGTAATACCCTGATTATCTCTGTTACAGACGCCAACGGAAGCGCAAAGGTTTCTGACTTGTATGTGAAAAGTATGGACTTGATAATCGCAAGCGTCAGAGGCAGCCGCAGGGTGATATTTGTACCTCTGTCTTTTTCAGAAGTTATATCTATAATTCCCCTCAGGGATTCCACAGCATCCTTTACTATGTCCATTCCAACTCCTCTTCCTGACATCTCTGTTATGCTTTCTGCTGTAGAGAATCCTGAAAGGAAAATAAGGTTCATGGCCTCTTTGGCGCTCATTTTTTTAGCGTCATCACTGCTAAGCATGCCCTTTTGAATTGCCTTTTCCTTTAGCCGGTCCGTGTCTATTCCCCGTCCATCATCTTCTATCTCAATAACCATCTGGTTTCCCTGGTGAAATGCCTTCAGGGAGAGCAGGCCTTCTTCCGGTTTTCCTGATGCCTTTCTCTCATCAGTAGTTTCTATGCCATGATCAATGGCATTCCTGACAATATGTAAAAGTGGTTCGCCTATAACATCAACAATGCCTTTATCGAGCTCTGTATTTTCTCCCTGGATTTTTAGCCTGACGATTTTCCCTTTTTCTGCAGACAGGTCTCTGACAATCCTCGGGAAACGCCTGAAGATGAGATCAACAGGCAGCATCCTCACCTTCATAACCGACCTCTGCAGGTCAGAGAGCGTACGCTCAAAAGAGGAGTTGAGGTTTTCGAGACGCATGGCAATGGAGTCAGTGCCGAGATTATGCACTTCAGATGTTAACTGAGACAGCATCGAACGCCCTATGACAAGCTCCCCGACAAGATTCATTATCCTGTCAACGCGTTCAGGTTCAATCTTCAGAAATGGCAGCCCCCTGCCATTATCCCTATTGGTCTTTTGCAATTCCTGTTTCCCGGCCACAGGAGCACAACCGCCGGCATATGATGCAATTTTTGAAACTATACCTGATATCTCAGGCTCTCTATTGTCAGCAACATCATCGAGAAAGACCCTGAAGGCATCAGCGCATTCAAGGAGCAGGTCAATTGAGGCCCTGTCAGGTTCTCTATCCTTTATGCCTGCAATCAAATCCTCAACCTTATGTGCAAAGGTACCGATGCTGTTGAATCCCATTGCCTTTGAATCTCCCTTCAGAGTGTGAAATGCCCTCTTCAATGCCTTCCAGTTATCTTCACCGGGGTTGTCCTCTATTGCCATAATCTGCTGCTGGAGATTATCAAGTATCTCTTCAGACTGGGAAAAAAAGGCAACCCTGAGTTCTGCCATGTCTGCATCTGTTAATTTTATGCCCATATCACTCATCTGTATCCTTCACCCCGTCAGAAAGAAAGTCACTGGGCTTTCTAAGCGGGGTTCACCTTCTGATATGCCGTCCCCTTGTTCAGGTAAAGGAATTTGAAATCACCATTTGCAATGCCCTGGAGGCTCTCTGCATGTCCGAGAAATAAATAGCCATCTGCATTCAAAACTTTTTGAAACCTCGCAACAATTCTCTTCTGTTCCTCTATGTCAAAATATATCATCACATTTCTGCAGAAGACCACATCAACCTCAGTTAAACCGTTTTCATGCTTTAAATTATGGAAATCAAATATCACAAGCCTTTTCACGTTATCCGACACCTGATAGGACGCATCTGAATATATAAAATACTTTGCAAGATATTCAGGAGGCACATCCTTGAGCTTTTCACCCGGATATACGCCTTTCTGTCCGGTCTCGATGCAACGCCAGGAAATATCCGAGGCAATAATCTGCACGTTCCACCTGGAGATATCAGGTATTGCCTCTAATATCTCGATTGCGATGGAATAAGGTTCTTCCCCTGTTGCACAGCCTGCGCTCCAGGCCATAAGATTATAATCGCCTGCCTTCCTTTTCCTTTCTATTAGTTCTGGAATGACCCTTTCCCTTAGAATCTCGAACTGAGGCGTGTTCCTGAAGAAATAAGTTTCGTTGATTGTTATACTGTCAAGCAGGCTGCTTAATTCTCTTCTGTTTCTCTCATCCTTCACATACCTGTAATAATTAAAATAACTCCCTATACTCAGCGTCTTCAGTCTCTTTTCGACCCTCATCTTAAGAAAGTCCCGTTTCTCTTCCTTTAAGAAAATTCCGCACTCGTTATGAATCAGGTCCCTGAAGAGCTTAAACTCATCCGGTGTCATAACATCTGAGACATAGCCCATAAAGCTCAATGTCCTTTCCCGTTCCCGTTAAGGGCAAATTTACCTACGATTGACTGCAGGCTTTCAGCCTGTTTGCTCAGTTGTTCTGCCGAGGATGCGAGTTCGATAGAGCCCGAGGCATTCTGCTGAACCATCTCTCTTACCTTTTCTATAGCATTGACAACCTGATCCACGCCGGATGATTGCTCCTCTGAGGCCGTGCTTATTTCCTGTGTAATCTCATTAAGATTTATCACTGCCTTTCCTATCTGTTCTGAACCGCTCGACTGCTCTATTGTTGCAGCCCCTATCTCCTGGCTGTATTTGGATACCTCAGCCACAGATTCTTCTATCCCCTTCAGTGCCTGATTTACCTCATGGCTCAGGGCTAAGCCCTGCTCAACAATATCAGCATTATTTCCCATATGGTTTACTGCCTCCTGCGCTTCTTTCGTGACTGTATTTATAAGTTCGGTAATCTCCCTTGTTGACTTTGCCGATCGCTCTGCAAGTTTTCTGACTTCCTCGGCAACCACTGCAAAACCCATTCCCTGCTCTCCTGCCCTTGCCGCCTCTATGGCAGCATTCAGCGCAAGAAGGTTCGTCTGTTCAGCAATATCATCTATCAGCACCACTATCCTCCCTATGTCATCGGTCTTGCTGCTGAGCCTGGCTATTGTGTCCGCGGCCCTGGTGGTCACTTTGTTTATCTCCTCCATACCGGAAGACGCCTTTCCAACAGCCTGCTTTCCGGACATAACCGCCCCTAACGCCTTGTTGGTTATATCCACAAGCCTCTTTACATTATCCGCCACTCTATGAATGGATGTAACCATCTGTTCAACTGAAGATGATGTCTCTGTCACGGAAGATGCCTGGCCCTGGATATTCTTGGCCACACTTTGTATATTGGCTGACATCTCATGCATAGTCGAGGTCATTTCTTCAACTGCAGCGGCAGATGATTCTGAATTCTTTGAGCTCTGCTCGGATGAAGATGCTATCTGGGTTGCCGCTGATGCTACCTCATATGCATTTTCCTTTATCTGAGTAATAATGTTATTGAGTCCTGCTATCATCTCATTGGTATAGGATGCCATCTGGCCTATCTCGTCATTGCCTTTCACACCTTCAATTTTTTCTGTTAAATCTCCCTTTGCCACCTTCTGCATCACTGACATAACCTTTTGAACAGGTAAAGTAATACCCCTTACAAATACTATGCCGCCAAAAATTCCAAACAGGATAACAGATATAGTCAGTCCGAAAGAAATCATATTTGCCCTGTTCTGGACGGCCTCAAGATGTTTATGTTCTGTCTCTTCATCTTTTTTGAGAATCTCTTTCATCTTGCTCAGGTTTTCCTGAACAGAGGTGACAGCAGGGGTTGTCTCTGTTACAAATATCGTATGGGCATCATCTATATTGCCTATCTTATATGCGGCGAGAATTTTTTCTGCTGAGGCATGAAGCTTCCTGTGAGGTTCGTTCAGTTCCTTAAAGGGCGCTGCGAGTTCCTCAGAATATGGCTTGTAAGCAGCCGTCCATTTACCCAATTCACATTCATCGGGATTGAGTTTGCCTGTAAATGCCCTGCCCTGAACAAACACCCCTGAAGAAAGCCCATCCAGCCATCTAAAATGGTCCATGATTCTTGCAGTCATTAATGCATTCAGCGCCCTGATTTGCTGGTATGTCTTTAACTCTTTTTGTACCTGCCTTGTAGCTGCAAAAAACACCATTCCCATGATTAAGACCATAAGCAGCATAACACCCACGCCCAGAGTTAATTTTTTTCCTATAGTCATATTCTTAATCATAACCCTCCCTCCCTTAGAGAGCTCCAACCAGCTTTGCTGCCTGACGGAGCTGGTCGTAGTCCTTATCAGAAACATTAACAAAACCTGTAAGCCTGGCAGACCTGAGAACCCTCGTAGACTCAGCATCATCGGGCTTAAGCTTGAGCAGCGCTGCCCTTATCTTCTCAACAACACTCTTGTTAAGTTTTGCAGTGGTGAATACAGGCCAGTTCGGGAAATAGTCCGAATACCCAACAACTTTAATCTGTGAAAGATCTGCCTTATTCTTCATTTTTTCCAAATCATCCTCGCGGATGCCGCCGGCATCTGCCTCTTTGTTAAAGACTGCCATTGTCACCTTATCGTGTTTCATTGCAAATGGGAGCGTAACAAAATCTTTTTGAACATCCATGCCTGCCTTTTTCAGCATAAGCATCTGGAATATATATCCGGCAGCGGAGTCTTTCTCTACAAACACAAGCTTCCTGCCTTTTAGATCCTGAAGTTTTTCTATACCGCTGTCTTTTCTGGCAATAATAATCCCGCGGAATTTTGTGCCTGCTTTCTCTTCTGACGATAATGCCAAAGGGTCAAGATTCACATCTTTTTTAAGTTGGATATAAATAAGCGAATTTGCAAAACCAATATCTGCCTGCCCTGATTTTATTGCTTCCTTAAATGCATCGAAGTCCTTCGGGATTACAATATTGACCTTCTCTCCTGTCTCATTAGTCAAATACTCCGCGAGGGGCTTGAACATACCATACAGTGCTTCTGAACTCAAACGCGGAAGTATGGCGAACTTGATTTCTGCTGACGCTATACATACCATAACTGTTATAACTGCAAAGAATGCAACCATAATTATGCTAATTGCCTTTACCATTTTTGTCCTCCTCTAATTCTATCTGCTTAATATTTTCCAGTCTTCCACCAATACATATTTCTCGCCTTTAATGACACTTGGATAAACCTTTTGAGAACCCTGATGATTCTGTGCAGAAAAACTTATTTTATTGCCCGCCTTTATATCCAAATCTTTAATGCCTTCCACCGCGCTTATGAAGGATTCACGCGTCAGATTCTTGCCTGCTCTTTTTACTCCTTCTACAAATACCTTTGCAGCCAAAAACCCCTCCAGCCCGCCAAAACTGGGTTTACTGTCCGGAAAATATTTTCTAAGCAATGCCATATACTCCTGCACAGCAGCGTAATTATACTTTGCATTATCAAATGGAGGGACTACCTGTGTTACCACCACATTCTCTCCATATTTACCAAGCATTTCAGCAAGCTTATCGGGTCCAACAAACGAGACATTCATATATATAGGATTAAAGCCCCTTTTTTTGCCTTCTATAATAAATTTGGCGCAGGCAGCATAAGTACCAACCATTACCACTGCTTCAGGCCTTTCTTTCATTATCTCATTCAAGGCATTGCTGACATCCTCGGTATTCCTCTGGTATGTCCCTGTAACGAGAGGTTCTAACCCTCTTTTCTGAAGAGCTGTCCTTGTTGCTTTTAAAACAGCATTGCCGTATGAATCATTCTGGTAAAATACTCCTATTCTCTTATGCCCCAGCACATCAACTATTCCCTTTATGAATTCTTCGGCCTCCTGGTTATAGCTGGCCCGGTAGTTCAGAATGTATTTCACAACAGGATTTCTTAGTGCTTCCGCCCCTGTAAAAGGGGCAAACAATGGAACTTTCTCCTCAATAATAATGGGCTTTATTGCCATAGCAGTTGGCGTTCCAACATTTCCAAAAAGGCAGAACACCTTGTCTTCTTTAATTAGCTTGTTTATATTCGGAACGATCTTCCCGGGTTCATATCCGTCGTCATAGACAATCAACTTTATGTTTCTTCCATTAATCCCGCCCTTTTCATTTACAACACCAAAATATGCCTCGGCCCCTGTTCTGAAACTGGTTCCTAAAAAGGATGCTGGTCCAGTAAGTGCAGTCGACATGCCAACGAGTACCTGAGTCTCTGTTACCCCGTCTTCTGCAAATGCGAGTGCACACGGTAAACATAGTAGTATTGCCAAAAATATCTGCGGCATTTTAGATTTACTCATAATACCCTCCTATCGGTTATTTACTGCTGCACCCATAAGTTCTTCCTTGTTCCCGTTACTTCCAAGCCCGGCTATCTCCTCTGTGTTCAGTACCTTTTCAAGGTCAAGGAGCAGGATTATCCTGTCTTCAAGCTTGCCGACCCCGGTTATGTATTCCACGCCTACAGAATTGACCATTTCCGGAGGCGGTTCGATACTGGAGATATCAAGGCTAAGCACTTCTGAGACCTCGTCAACTATAAGGCCCACAACACGGTTGTTAATCTCTGTTACAAGTATCCTGTTTTTCTTGTCCCTGTGCGAACCATTAAATTTAAGCCTCTTCCTGAGGTCAATTACTGAAACTATTTTCCCTCTCAGATTTATTATCCCTTCAAGAAAATCAGGCGTGTCAGGAACTCTGGTTATCTCAGGGACTATTACAATCTCATGCACCTTGCCAATATCTATCCCAAAAGACTCTTTGTCTATCTTGAATCTGACTACCTGGTTTTTTTTTGGCATAAATCCCCCTTTTTAAGAGCAGGTTAATACTTCCTTGATACTCAGGACTTTAACTCTATAAGGAAAAGCAATATACCTGCCAGTTTAAAAGCTAAGGGAAATTGGGGGGTTACAACTGATGGATATGTCGGATTACGCACAGCCGGACATAAACTGGACAATCAAAACTTAAATATCTTTATAGCCTGCCTGACCGTATTATGGAAATAATCAGCCAGATGCCAAGTAGAAATGCAAAGCCAAAGGCGCTCAGCCCCAGGAAAGAAAAACCGAATATGGTTGGACGGACACCGGTTGCATGCATTATCGCTGAACTTATAATCATGGCGCTCACAATCATGGCAAATGCTATTCTGTTGCTTGATTTGTCCATGTCCTTTATAAATTCAGGAAGGTTCACATGGTACATCTTTACATGAATGTCATCCTTTAAAATCTTTCTTACTATCTGTTTCATCTGACGCGGGAAAAGCACCAGAAAATCTCCTGCATCTTCTACATTCTTCTTCACTTTTTCATATATCTTTGAGGGACTCAGCCTCTCCCTGACAAGCCTGGAGGCATAAGGCTCTGCAGCAGCAGTAAAATCAAAGTCAGGGTCAAGCTCCCTTCCTATGTTTTCGAGAATCATCATGGCCTTATTGACAAGGAGCAGGTCCGAGGGAATCCTCATATTATGCTTTATTGCCAGATGGGTTATTGCATCCATATACTCGGCAAAATTTATCTCCTTCAGGGTAAGCCCGTAAAGCGGTTCCAAAAAATCAGAGAGGTCTGCCTTGAATTTTTTTCTGAATGCAACCAAGTCAATCTCTTCGGGAACAAGTTCGAGTTCTATATACTGGTCAATCAGCCTGTCAAAATCTTTATTTATAATAGCAAGAAATGTATTTGCCATTGTCTCTTTCATTTCATCCGTAATCTTTCCAACTATCCCAAAGTCCATAAATCCTATCTGGCCTGTCGGCATTGCAAAGATATTCCCGGGATGGGGGTCCCCATGGAAAAAGCCGTCCTTAAGCACCATCTTGAAATAGGCATCAACCCCTATTTTTGCGAGTTCTTTTCTGTCAAGGCCCATTGCATCTATTGCAGCAATATCATCAATCCTTACCCCGTCAATCCTCTCCATAATAAGGACTCTCTCAGTAACAAATTCTCCGTATACCTTAGGGATATATATATTCGGGTTATCCTCAAAGTTTTTCCTGAAACGGCAGCAGTTTCCTGCCTCCTCGGAAAAATCAAGCTCCTTCCTTACAGTCTTTGAAAACTCTTCAACAATTCCTATGGGATTAAAAAACCTGCTTTCAGGAATATGCTTATCCATTAACTGGGCAATAGTTGTAAGAATATTTATGTCTGTCTCTATCTGTTCTTTGATGTTAGGCCTCTGCACCTTTATTATCACATCGCTGCCGTCATGAAGAGTACCGTGATGAACCTGTGCAATTGACGCTGCGGCAATAGGTTCATCCCGAAAAGCAGAAAATATCCTGTTGACCGGAAGGTGTATTTCCTCCTCTATAATTCTCTTTGCCTCCTCAACCGCAAATGGAGGAACCTTGTCCTGAAGTTTTTTGAATTCATCAGCAAAACTGGTAGTGATGAGATCCGGCCTTGATGAGAGAAGTTGAGCAAGCTTTATAAAACTTGGACCGAGTTCTGAAAAAGCCATCCTGAGCCTTTCAGGAACAGTCGGGCCCTTTACCGCAGGCCACTGGCCAAAGGCCTTCAGCCTTTTCCTGAGAGGAATAAACCTGTGAAGGCGAAGCTGGTCAATTATATGCCCAAACCCATACTTTAGAAAGACATTAATAACCTGTCTAACTCTGTTAATGTTTTTATAAGTGCTCCTGAGTTTGAGCAGGCTGAAAGGCATCAGTTATTCTTCCTGCCCCTCACCTTTTATGCCCTCAAGTTTTTTAACCCTGCCTGATAATGCCTGTACTTTTTTATTGAGTTTCTCGATATCGTCTTTTGTCGGAAGATTCATTTTGTCCAGGGTCTTGGTCAATATCTCTGAAAAATTCTTACTTAACCCTTCAGTGCCTTTTTCTGCCTTCTCAGACCACTCTTTAATGAGCTTAGCGCCCTGTGACTCGCTAAGTTCACCCTTTTTTACAAGCTCATCAACAAATTCACTCACCTTCTGCTGCATGCCCAAACCTGCAAGCATTGCATTCCTGACCGTCTCAAACAGTGTCATAAAACACCTCCGTTTTCAGCTATGAGCTATAAGCTGTCAGCTAACAGCTTTTCTGACTATATCGTACACTGCTTCAAGCGCCTTGTCCAGTTTTTAAATTTACTTATTTCTTATTTCATCAATGACTTCCCTCTACTTCTGGAAGCTGCCTGCTTCCATGAATTACCAATATCAGATAAACAGTATCACCTCTTATTTTATATAGGATTCTATAGTTCTGGTAAATAATTTCTCTTAAATCAGGATTGTTGTATTCGGGCACAATTCGGCCCATATATGGAAATTCCGGCAGGTTTTCAATGGAAGATACTATCCTTTTGGCAAACTCGCTGGCATAATAGGTCGAATCATTTGAAATGTATTGGATAATATCCTCAAAACTCTTGATACCATCATCAGTCCAGATAATCTTTTCTATTTTATCCATCTGGAAAGTCGTTTAACTGCTTCTTCGTGAGGGATTGTTTTCCCTTCCTCTATCTGTTTCAGGCTTTTATCTACCTTTTTCCTGAAATAAATTTCAGCCATAATCTCATCATAATCTACTCCATCAGGCAAAGAACTGATCATCTGTATAACATCTTCTTTTATTGTCGGCATTCTAAACACCTCCGTTTAAATACAGGTTGAGGCTAAGGTTTAGGTTAAGAAACTTCTTTTTGTTTCTGTCTTATTTCTCTACCTCTACCTTTACCTTGCCTTAACCTGTTGTTTTACTATATCGTACACTGCCTCAAGCGCCTTGTCCAGTTTTTCAAGTTCCTTTGTCCCGCCTTCTGCCATTTCAGGTTTTCCGCCGCCTCTACCGCCTGCAAGCTGCGAAACTTTTTTAAGTATCTCTCCGGCCTTGAGCCTGCCAGCAAGGTCTTTTGTAACCATCGAGAGCATGGCTGCATCGCCATCTTTAGCGGATGCCAGCACAATAATTCCTGAGCCGAGTTTTTCTTTCAGGTTGTCTGCAAGCACCCTCAAGTCCTTTTTTTCAAGGCCGTCAACCCTGCAGGAAATAACCTTTATGCCATTAATATCTCTGGCCTTGTCTATAAGCGATGCCGAGCTTTCAGAAGCTGCCCTGCCTTTAAGTCTTTCTATCTCCTTTTCCAATTCCTTCAGCTCAGCTGCCATTTTTTCTATTTTTTCAGACGGCTTATCTGTTTTAAGCGTATCTGCGATCTTTCTCAGTTCATCTTCCTGTTTCCTGAAATGCCCGAATGCAACGGCTCCTGTTAATGCCTCTATCCTTCTTATGCCTGATGCAACGCTTCCTTCTGAAATAATAACAAAGGGGCCTATATCCCCTGTGGTTTTGCAGTGAGTGCCTCCGCAAAGTTCAGAGCTGAATCCCGGTACTTTAACAACCCTTACTGTCTCGCCATATTTTTCTCCGAACAATGCCATGGCCCCTGATGCAATGGCCTCTTTTATATCCATAACCGTGGTTTCAACCCTGATGTTTTCGAGGATCTTCTGGTTGACCACATCTTCAATCTCTTCTATCTCAGCAGTGCTGAGGGAAAAGAAATGCGTAAAATCAAATCTCAGCCTGTCAGGCGCAACCAGCGAGCCTGCCTGTTTAACATGCTCTCCAACTATATTCCTGAGTGATGTCTGGAGAAGATGCGTTGCAGTATGATTCCTCATTACGGCTTTTCTCTTTTGAACATCTACTGCGCAATTTATCTTATCCCAGACCTTTAATTTTCCTCCTTTGATTTTTATTATGTGTGAATGCAATCCTTCAATAACCTTTTTTGTGCCTGTAACCAATGCCTTGAATCCATCAGCTGTTAATTTGCCTGTATCGCCTGTCTGTCCCCCTGATTCACCGTAAAAAGGGGTTTTATCCAGGAATATCTCTACATCCTCGCCTTCAGACGCCTCCCTGATGACCTTCCCTTCCTTTAATATGGCCTTAACAACCGATGAGGACTCTAATAATTCATAACCGATAAATTCCGTTTTGCCAATCTCGGAAAGCAGTTCCCTGTATATTGATGAAACAGCTTCTTCTTCGCCAACCCATGAAGCCCTGGCCCTTTCCCTCTGCATCTCCATCTCCCTGTGAAAACCATCTTCATCCAGGATGAGATTATTGTCTGATGCAATATCCCGTGCAAGGTCAACCGGAAACCCGAATGTATCATACAGCCTGAATATTTCGTCCCCGGGAATCGCCTTCAAACCCGACTTCTTTGTTGCGGCTATTACTTCATCCATAATCTTCATCCCCTGCTCAAGCGTCCTTGAAAATCTTTCCTCTTCAAATCTCAGTACCTTTGACGCCCTTTCTTTCTCCTCTATGAGTTCAGGATATACATCACCCATTGAATCTGCTGCAGGGTCAATGAATTTATAGAGCACAGGCTCATTTATGCCGAGAAGCTTTGCATACCTTGAGGCCCTCCTTATAATCCTTCTGAGCACATAACCTCTTCCTTCGTTTGAGGGCATGAGGCCGTCAGAAAGCAGAAATGACGCTGCCCTGATATGGTCAGAGATAACCCGCATCGATACGTCGCTTTCAGCGCTTTTCCCGTAACTTATACGCGATTGCGCTGTTATCGCAGATATTATCGGTGAGAATATATCAGTGTCAAAATTATTTAATTTTCCCTGAAGAACAGCTGATAATCTCTCAAGCCCCATACCTGTGTCTATGCTCGGCCTTGGCAATGGCGTGAGATTACCTGATGCATCCCTGTTATACTGCATAAATACAAGATTCCATATCTCAAGGAATCTGTCGCAATCGCATCCTACTCTGCACTCAGCCTTGCCGCACCCTACATGTTCTCCCTGGTCAATTATTATCTCGGAGCATGGGCCGCACGGCCCTGTGTCTCCCATCTGCCAGAAATTGTCCTTTGCGCCGAGCCGCACTATCCTGTTGCCGGGTATACCGGTCAATTCACCCCATAACTTTTCAGCCTCGTCATCCTTTTCATAGACAGATACCCATAGTTTATCCTGTGGCAGTTTATATATTTCTGTCAGAAGTTCCCATGCAAACAGTATTGCATCCCTTTTAAAATAATCTCCGAACGAGAAATTCCCGAGCATCTCAAAAAAAGTATGGTGCCTTGCGGTATGCCCTACATTTTCGAGGTCATTATGCTTGCCGCCGGCCCTCAGGCATTTCTGGCATGAGACCGCCCTTTTATACGGCCTTTTTTCTTCCCCTAAAAATACAGACTTGAACTGCACCATCCCTGCGTTTGTAAAAAGCAGGGATGGGTCATGTTTCGGAATAAGAGATGAACTCCTTACTGCCTCATGCCCTTTAGAAAAAAAATAATCAACGAATGCATTTCTTGTCTCTTTGCTGTTCATGAAGAATGTCTCAGGCGTTAATCATTCTTTATCACACCAGGCTCATTGGTTATAATGTGCGTGAGTTTTCCGTCAATAAATATAAGCTTTGTCTTAAAAATACCGCTTCTTGTAAACGTCCATTCTTCCCTGTACTTGCCGTCTTCTGTCGGCTGGAGTATATTTATCGCTGAAGGAGAACCCCATGCATATCTGACCTGCTGCTGTGTCATGCCTGTTGCGACCTCGGCATGCTTGATATGGTCCTGTATCGGCTGCGGGAACCCTTTTATTTCATCCGGTGAATACCTTGCGGATTCAATACACCCCAACTGGATTACAAGCAGCAATGCCCCAAAGATTACCAAACTTTTTTTCATGCTTCTTCCTCCTTTATTTTGAATTGCTTTAAAATCTGCATTATTGTATCAAAAGAATACCCTTTTCTCAGCAAGAATCTCCACAACTTTTTCCTGGCCTCCTCAGCAGAATAATTTCCCATAGTCCCGAGTTTTTTGTCCACAAGTTTTTGGGCCCTTGTTATTTCCTCGTAGCCTGTCTCTGTACAGATATCTTTTATTATTTCTTCTGCCAGGCCCCTGTGCCTGAGGAACAGCCTGACACCCTGCCTGCCGAGTAATTTTACGTCTTCAGCAGTCCTCTTAAGGGAGCCGGCAAGTGCCGTATCATTTATAAATCCTTTCTCTGCGAGACGGCTCACGGTATGCAGGACAGCATCTTCAGAGAAACCTTTTCTTTGAAGCCGCTCCCTTAGTTCTTTTTCACTCCTGTCCCGGTAACTTAAAAGCCTGTAAGCGTACCGGACCGCATCTGCCTCTGTTAAACTTGCCCTGCCTTTACCCCGTAGTTGCATTATTTTTATAATTTCAGATATCGGTGTTTTATAACAAAGGGGCCTATTTTGCAAACCTGTCAATCTTCATCTGGTCCTTCTGGGTCTGGGGCGATTCATACGTGAGGTCGCTTGTTGACTGAATGCCTTTTACCTTAAGGGCAAAATCATCAGGGTTAGTTGCGCCTCTCAAAGCATCTTCATAAGTTATGAGATTTGATTTAAAAAGGTTTAAAAGCGACTGGTCAAATGTCTGCATGTTATAGTGAAGCGCGCCCTGTGCAATCACATCCGAAAGCATCTTTGTCTTGTCCGGGTCAAGGATGCAGTCCTTAATTGTTATCGTAGCAACAAGCACCTCGACTGCCGGAACCCTGCCTTTCCCATCCGCCTTCGGCATAAGCCTCATCGAGACAATTCCCTTAAGGGAAGAAGATAGTTGTGTCCTGACCTGCTTGTGCTGGTACGGAGGGAAGACCGAGATAATCCTGTTTACTGTCTCTGCTGCATCAATTGTGTGAAGGGTGCTGAGCACAAGATGCCCGGTTTCAGCAGCAGTGAGGCATATCTGGATTGTCTCAAAGTCACGCATCTCACCTACAAGTATTACATCAGGGTCCTGCCTTAAGGCTGCCCTCAGCGCCTTACTGAAAGATTCGGTGTCAGTGCCGACCTCTCTCTGGTTTATAATGCTTCTTTTGTCCCTGTGTAAAAACTCTATCGGGTCTTCTATTGTTATAATGTTATTTGTCCGGTTGGTATTGATATAGTCAATCATCGAAGCAAGGGTTGTTGATTTACCGCTGCCTGTTGTTCCTGTGACAAGTATGAGGCCCCGCGCCTCCATAGCTATCTTTTTAAGGACTTCAGGCAGCTGGAGGTCTTCTATAGTCGGAATCTTAACCGGGATTACCCTGAAAACCATGCCAACAGCTCCCCTCTGGATAAAAACATTACACCTGAACCTGCCAAGGCCCGGCACGCTGTAGGCAAGGTCCAGGTCATTTTTCTTTTTGAATATCTCCCTTTGTCCCGGGCTCATTACAGAAAATGCAAGCTTTAACGCATCTTCCTGCGAAAGTTTCGGCATTGAGGTCATGGGCATTAATTCGCCGTCAACTCTTATTATAGGCGTAGAGCCGACCTTTATATGAAGGTCAGATGCGCCCTGTGAAACAGCAACCTTAAGGAGTTCGTTTGTTTCCATCTCTTCTTCCCCTATTTCCTGAGATTCAGGGTTTCTATAATTTTATCTTCTATCTCTTTTGCCTTCTCAGGATTGCCCTTCAGAAATTCCTTTGCATTTTCTCTTCCCTGTCCAATCCTGCTGCCGCTATAGCTGTACCATGCGCCTGCCTTCTCTATAAGGCCTTTTTCGACGCCTATGTCTACAAGTTCGCCTGTCCTTGAAATACCCTCATTATAATATATGTCAAACTCCGCCTGCCTGAAAGGCGGTGCAACTTTGTTCTTCACAACCTTGACCCTTACCCTCCCGCCTATAACTTCCTGATTGTCCTTTATGGCATCTATCCTTCTTATGTCAAGCCTCATCGAAGAATAGAACTTCAGGGCATTCCCGCCTGTAGTTGTTTCAGGGCTTCCGAACATCACGCCAATCTTCATGCGTATCTGGTTTATAAATATAACTGTAGTCAGGGATTTTGAGATTGCTGCAGTGAGCTTCCTCAAGGCCTGGCTCATGAGCCTTGCCTGCAAACCCGGAAGAGAATCACCCATCTCGCCTTCTATCTCTGCCTTTGGAACAAGCGCTGCAACAGAATCTATAACAACAACATCAACAGCGCCGCTTCTTACCAGCGACTCAGCGACTTCAAGGGCCTGTTCGCCTGTGTCAGGCTGAGATATCAGCAGGTCCTCAACCTTCACTCCCAGTTTTGCCGCATAATTCGTGTCAAGCGCATGTTCTGCATCAATAAATGCAGCTGTTCCTCCGGCCTTTTGGGCCTGAGCTATTGCATTAAGGGCCAGGGTAGTTTTTCCCGAAGATTCGGGACCGTATATCTCCACAACCCTTCCCCTCGGATAACCGCCTATGCCTGTTGCCATATCTAGAGTTATAGAGCCTGTTGGTATAACCTGAATCCCTTCTGCAATATCCCCTGCTCCGAGCCTCATTATTGCGCCCTTGCCAAAGCTCTTCTCTATCTGAGATATCGCCATCTCAAGCGCTTTAGTCTTGTCTTTGTCCTTATCTTTGTCCCTGCTCACCGCTTCCTTGCTCATCCTGCCTCCTGTTTAAGCTATATTCCCTTGCCAATAGGGATTTCATTTAACCTGAAATGCTCTGCCCCGCCAGGTTTTAGTTCACTCTTCATCAGAACTATATTTTGCACCTCTATCTTACCAAAATCCACTTCCTTAAGTGTAGCAAGTTCTTTTATCATAATATCTTTATTTTTTGGCGACCTGGCCCTGCCGATGGTCAGGTGAGGATTGAATTCCCTGTCATCCATTTCATAGCCGAATTCCTTCATAGCTTCGTCCACATCTTTCTGGAGTTTTATCATCTCTTCTGCATCTTTTATCCCAAGCCATATAACCCGCGGTTGTTTTATATTAGGGAACACGCCTGCCCCGAATATCCGGGATGTGAACCTGTCATGCAGCTTTGCTATTGATGAAAGTTTCCTGTTTATCTCTGTCAGCAGTTCCTCGGGCGTACTGCCCAGAAATTTTAAGGTTAGATGAAGATTTTTTGCAGGAACCCATTTCACATCCGCCTCCGTTGCCTTTAGTTGTTCAACATAAGTATCAATATTCCTTTTTATCTCATCCGGAAACTCAATTGCTATAAAACACCTCAGGTTCATGCAGAGATAAGCCTCCATGCCTGCAATAAAAGGTTCGTATACACTGCCGCTCCAATGTCATCAGCCATTATTCCAAGGCCGCCTTTTAAAGTATATTCAAGCCTTCGAAGCGGCGGAGGCTTGATTATATCGAAAATCCTGAACAGAAAAAAAGCTGCAATTATGTAACCCCAACTCAGAGGCAGAAATAATAACGAAACCAGATAACCCGCAAACTCATCAATGACTATATAGCTTGGGTCTTTTTTATTGAAAAATTTTTCTGCACGGGTTGATGATATAATGCCAATGACTATAAAAAAAACAGTTAACGCTATGTGCAGGGGCAGAGACGGTTTAAGAATAAAAAAAAATCCTACAGCTGCCAGAGTGCCGAATGTTCCCGGAGCAAAAGGGATATAGCCCACAAAAGCAACAGTAGATATAAATTTAAAGAAATTATCATTTAATCTTGCTGATAAAACTTTCAAGGTCATCCTTTATTTCTTCTTTGACGCTGAGAAATCTTGACCCATAGTAAACAGAGCCGTCATCAGGGTTAACAGAACTCCTCATCACCTCTGCATCAATATTCAAACGTTTGTCAGTGTGAGGGATAAAAAAACTTATTGTCAGAATATCACCCTGGGTGAGCGGTTTGTCAACCTTAAAAGCCATGCCGCTCATGCTGAAGTTCAAGGATTTTCCCAGATAAGTCTCATTCTTGCCTTTAGGAGCAATACTTATTACAGTCTTAAAATCCCTCCTCTCCGAGATATAAAGAAGCCTTGAGGTCATCTCAAGAAATGACTCCCTGCTTGCAGGCCACTTTAAAAAATAAACATCCCTGGATTTGCTTTCAGCAATATTCCCCTCGGCAATAACTAATCTGGGTATGCCTTGAGGTATGGCTGATATCTCCCTGTAAGCCCTTTCACCTGCTATTACGATAGCCGGGTTTTTCTCTGATACGCCCTGTAACAGGGTCTTTAAATCCAGGGGGAATATACTTGCATTTACAGCTTTCAGATATTCTGTTATCTCGTTCCAGAAAGGCCTTCCGTCTTTGATAATGCAGATGGTTTTCATTTAATGATTTTGGTTTTTATTTTTGGGCTTCCTTTATCTTTTCAAGAAGCATTTCAGCCTGTGCCTGGATTTCACTTACCCTCGACTTAAACTCTTCTATCTCCTTGTCTTTTGCAATCTTTATATCATCCATAGCGCCTTTAAGCTGCTTTATCTCATCAGAGCTGGCCTTTATTTCCTGCTCCATGGCTTTTATCTTTTCATCTGCCTCTTTCTTTTCCTTCTGGGTTCCTTTAAGGCTGTCTATGGAAGATGCCAACTCCTGTTCCTTCTTTTTAAGGTTTTCTTCCAGCTCTTTTATCTTGCCGGAGAGATCGCCTTTCTCGGCCTTAAGGCTATTGAGCTCTGCCAACGCCTTATCATAATCACTCTTCAAAACAATACAGCCTGTCAGCGATACAGCTAAAAACAAGACAATAATAAATCTCGCAATCATTGTATGTACCCTCCTTTGTTTTTAGTATTTTTAGTATATCATGAACAAATCATTGAATACATCTACCAGCTACTCCCCCACTATTCTGTAATTGTAGGTAATCTTTGCAGACCCCTCAAGAGTGGCTTTCACAGAACAATATTTTTCCATCGAAAGTTCAACAGCCCTTTTAACGGCGTCTTCAGAGATATTCTTTCCTCTCACTACAAATTCTAAATTTATATCAGTAAACTTTTTGGGATAGTTTTCAGCCTTGTCGCCTTTCACATTTATCTCAAGCCCTTTGACATCCTGTTTTTTCTTTTTCAGTATTGAAATAACATCCATGCCGGAGCATCCTCCGATTCCCATCAAAAGCATCTCCATCGGCCTTGGGCCTGTGTCCCTGCCTCCGACTTCAATATCTCCGTCCATCACTACTGCATGGCCTGATGTGGCTGCAGCGACAAACTGAAGTCCGTCCACATATGTTACCTTTGCCTCAGACATTCTGCCCTCCATAAAAATTTAGATAAAATCATTTAATCAGAGGGAAGCAGGTTTGTCAAGCATACAGGGCAAAAAATGCTTTTGTCCCTCAATTTGACAACAACTCCATGCATAGGTTACGATACATCATCGCGGGGTGGAGCAGTCCGGTAGCTCGTCGGGCTCATAACCCGAAGGTCAGAGGTTCAAATCCTCTCCCCGCCACCAAATTCTTCCGATTGTTTTCACACCTTGTAGTATTTCAAAAAACTAATGTAATCTATCTGATATGGTTAAAACTGGTTTAGACCTTTTCAAAAAAAACTGGCCTAAAGACTTAAGAGGCTCTAACGCAGGGCTGTTGGTTCACCCTGCCTCTGTAAATAAAAAAATGGAACATGCCGTTCCTCTCTTTCTTAAATCCGGGAAGATAAAATTAAAGGCAATCTTCGGGCCTCAGCACGGATTCCGCGGCGAGACACAGGACAATATGGTCGAATGGAAGGGTTTCAGAGATAAGGGAACAGGAATTCCGGTATACAGTCTTTATGGCCATACCAGAAAACCGGAAGCTGAGATGCTGAAAAATATCAATGTTCTTGCAATAGACCTTCAGGACATTGGTTCACGCTACTACACATTCATATGGACAATGGAACTCTGCATGCAGGCATGCCTCGAAAATCAAAAATCAGTAGTAATACTTGACAGGCCAAATCCGATAGGAGGCTCACTGACAGAAGGCCCCATACTTAATATGTCTTACGCGTCATTCGTAGGACAAAGGCCTTTGCCGGTCAGGCATGGGATGACTGCCGGAGAAATTGCGAATTATCTTAAGAATGAATTTTATCCTTCTCTGGATTTACATGTCATCAAAATGCAGGGTTGGAGAAGAAAGATGTTGTTTGATGAAACAGATCTTCCCTGGGTCATGCCCTCCCCTAACATGCCGACGCCGGATACAGCTATTGTTTATCCGGGGATGTGCCTTTTGGAAGGGACAAACCTGAGCGAAGGACGCGGGACAACAAGGCCCTTTGAAATATTCGGCGCACCTTTCATAGAGCCTGACAGGCTTGTTAAAAAACTAAAAGAGTTCAAACTTGCAGGTGTTATCTTCAGGACAATGTATTTTCAGCCGACATTCCAGAAACATGAAGGCAAACTCTGCGGCGGTGCACAGATACATGTAATGGACAGGAATAAATTTAAGCCGTTCAAGACAGGGGTCGCAATACTTAAGACAGTTCACGATATTTATCCTGAACAATTCAGATGGAAACAGCCCCCTTATGAATATGAAACAAAGAAGATGCCAATAGATATACTTGCAGGAACAGACAGGCTCAGAAATGGGATAGAGAAAGGCGAATCCCTGAAAAACATGGAAGCATGGTGGACAAAGGAATTAAGGGCATTCGAAAAGACGAGGAGGCAATATCTTATATATTAGAAACACCACTAATCTGTCACTCCCGCTTGTCGGGAGTCCTTCTGTAAAAAAGAAAGATTCTGGACAAGCCAGAATGACACGGCTCTTAGTGTAATTGGAGTAATTGTTAATCATGCCTAAATTCTCTTTAAAGATTTTTCTTCCTGCAGCGGGTCTCGGTGAGCGTTTAAGGCCTATAACATACCACATACCAAAACCATTGCTGCCAATTCTTGGAAGGCCTCTGATTGAGATTACTCTGAAAAAGTTTTCAGCAGTCTCTTCCGCCAGAATCGGAATTAACCTTCACTATAAGCCTGAGATGATAAAAGAATGGATTAAGAGTTCAGTATATGCTGACAGGGCTGAATTGTTTCCCGAAGACCCAATATTCGGTACAGGCGGGGCCTTAAAAAACGCAGAGGGATTTCTTTCAGATAGCCATTTCCTTGTCCATAATGCGGATATTCTGTCTGACATTGATTTCGTACAATTGATAGGAACACATCTGGCTTCAGAGAACATTGCAACCCTGGCAACGCACGATTATCCTAAATACAACAATGTGGTTATAGATGACAACGGATATGTGATTGATGTTGAAAATCCCGGCACTTCAACTCCGAACCCTGACACCTTTGCAAGAAAAGTTGCCTACACCGGCATTGCTGTATATTCCCCTGAGATACTGAAGTTCCTGCCAAATGGAGTTTCGCATGCAACAGTGGCATGGCTTGCAGCTGCAAAGGCAGGCTATAAAGTTCAGGCGCTTGATTTCACCGGCTGTTACTGGAATGACATCGGGACCCCTGCTTCTTATGCATCTGCTGTTATAGACGCCTTGCGGAATAAAGGTGAGACTGTTTATATAAATCCTTCAGTAAAAAAATGCAGCCTGGCAGAGATAGACGGCTACATCGTAATCGAAGAGGGAAATGAGTTAGGTCAAGATATATCTTTAAGAAACTGCATTGTGCTTCCTTCGTCTTTACCCCCAGAGGGATTATTCGAAAACTGTATCCTCGGAGCTGATTTTAAAATTGGCCTTAATGAATCAGAAATTCTCAGGAGCAGCAATAATGCGATACTCATCGGCACAGGGGGCTCAAACAGGAATTATTACAGAATAAAAAAAGACAAAAATACAGCAGTCCTTATGAAATGCAGAGAAGGCGATGCAGATTATCACAGGCATATCGAATACACAAAGTTTTTCCTGAGGCATGACATCCCTGTTCCTGAATTGATTGAAACAACGCATGAAAAAATGAGCGCTATATTTGAAGACCTCGGAGATATTTCCCTTTATAGCTGGCTTAAATGCAGACGTGAACCAGAGCAGATTGAAGAAATGTATCGAAAGGTTTTAGACATTGCAGTTCAGATACACACAGAGGCAACTGCGAATGTATCAGAATGCCCAATGCTTCAAAGCAGAATTTTTGATTATGAGCATTACAGATGGGAGACAGCTTATTTTATCGAAAGGTTCGTCAAGGGCGTCAGAAACGTAAAACCTAAAAATCTTTCTGCGTTTGAGGATGAATTCCACAAAATTGCATCAAAGGCAGATTCATATCCAAAGACAATAATTCACAGAGATTTTCAGTCGCAGAACATCATGATACACAAAGGCATTCCGAGGCTGATTGATTTTCAGGGCGCAAGAATGGGACTTCCGGCGTATGATGTTGCGTCAATTTTATGGGACCCGTATTTTCGTCTTGAGGGTGATATGAGAGAGAGGCTACTGCAATATTATAATGCCCATTCACCAATTCCCCCTGAAACTCTTATCCTCTGCCGCTTGCAAAGACATATGCAAGCCCTCGGAGCCTATGGCTTCCTCTCCACTGTAATTGGCAAAAAATATTTCCTGAAACATATCCCTGAGGGATTAAGGCTGTTAAAGCAAGACGTGGCGTTAGTGAAAGATGCTTATCCGGAGTTGTATGGGTTGGTGATGGGATTATAGAAAATTGGATGTTGTCCTTGATTATTTAAAAACAGCTTGCAGACGGTCGGACAGGACAAATGAAATATCAATATCCAATGTTGCATTTATACTTGATAAAAATTTCATTGTCTCGATACTTAAACCAAGAGATGGTGCACTTTCTTTAGGAGAATAGATGTCAATCCAAACACAAAGCATCAAATTTACACTCTTTGGAAGCTTTTTAAATTTATTGCGAACCGGAGCAATTTTTTTTATTATGTCCTTTATATAATCCTCCATATTAAATGAATATTTTTTTAACGATGCTCTAATCGTCCAACAACTATATTTGCGTTTAATCGACTTTGATTTGTCGTAAATAACACGCCCACTTACGAACTTTGCAGGTACGATATCCCCTTTTGACCAAGATTCGTCAGGTTCTATGCCTAATAGTTCAGTTATTCGCGATGGATTGCCAGAGAATCCACGTATATCAAGAAATACTCTTATATTTGGTTTCCGTTCACTCGCTCGTGCCATTTCAGCTCCTTTAATAGTTTTCAATCATTTAAGAAAAACCAGAATCACTTCCCATTTTTCTAAATCTCCTTCAAAATCTCAAAATATTCTTCCCTGCTAATATTTGCAGTTCTGAGGTTATTTTTGATTATAAATACCGGCACTTCTGCCCAATCAGGAATCACAACAGGTCTTGAAATGCCGGGCTTTGTATACACGAAATGGTCTCCCTCGGTTCTCACACATTTAAAACCTGCTTTTTCAAATACCTTACGAAGTTTACTTGCGGGGATAGCAACTATTTTGGGCATACATTATATGCTTGCCAGTTCAGTTGCTACCAGTTTTGGAGGCATCCATTTGCCGCTTTTGTCTTTAACATAATTTGCTTCTTCAAGAATGTCTTTCAATGTCCCCATCTTCTCTGCTTCTTCAAGAAAAAGTCCCACAGCAGTTTTAAGCATCTGTTTGGCATGTTCAATGTTCTTACCGCAGCTTGAAACATCAAGTTCAGGACAGTAGGCTACATATGTATCATTTTCCTTAAAAACCATAATATCAAACTCAATAGGCACCATAGCTACCTCCTCTCTGACTGATTAAATATAGCATAAAAATTACTCTGTTGTAAGGCATGCCGTTATTCTTCTCTTCCTTCAACCCTTATATAAAGCGTCTTGTCCGCAACAACAGGAAGCTTATCTATCTCTGCAACTGCCTTGGCAACATCCCTTTCCCTGGCCCTGTGCGCCAGGACAATGAGCGGTACAGCCTCTCCGACCTTTCTGCCCTTCTGAATAACAGAGGCAATGCTTATGTTATATTTACCAAGCACTCCTGATACTTTTGAAAGCACACCTGGTTTGTCATAGGCAGAAAACCTGAAATAATACATCGCCTCTATTTCTTCTATATTCTTTATCTTTAGGCCTGCGCCCTTCACGCTCCCGATGCCGGGAATTCTTCCTGTTGCGCCTTTTTTTATATTTCTTGCTATGTCAACAATATCGCTCACTATTGAACTGCCTGTAGGCATATCGCCTGCGCCCCTGCCGTAATAAAGCGTATCTCCGACTGCGTCTCCATTGACATAAATTGCATTGAAAACTCCGTCAACCTTTGAGATAAGATAATCCTTCGGAACCATTGTTGGATGGACCCTCAGTTCAACCTTCCCATCAGAAGCCTTTGCAATCGCCAATAGTTTTATCTTATAGCCGAGCTCTCCGGCAAACTCGATATCCTGAGATGTAATCCTTGTTATCCCTTCCTTATAAATCTCATCGAAAGAAAGCGGTATGTTGTAAGCCAGTGACGCAAGGATTGCCAGTTTATGCGCTGAATCTATTCCCTCTATATCAAAGGTCGGGTCAGCCTCTGCATAACCCAGCCGCTGCGCTTCCTTAAGCGCGCCTGAGAATTCAATCCCCTCGTCAGTCATCTTTGTGAGGATGTAATTAGATGTTCCGTTTATTATTCCGTAAACCGCCATTATCCTGTTGGCAATGAGCCCTTCCCTTATGACCTTAATAATAGGTATTCCGCCCGCGACCGACGCCTCAAACCCTATCTCGACGCCATATTTCTCCGCCTCGGCAAATATCCCGTTGCCTTCTGTTGCAAGCAATGCCTTGTTGGCTGTTACAACGTGTTTTTTATTTCTTATGGCTTTTAGTATAAAATCCTTTGCAGGCCTTTTCCCTCCGATTAGTTCAACCACAATATCAATCTCAGGGTCATTTAATATCTTTTCTGCATCAGTGGTCAAGACTCCCTTGGCCAGCTTTATTCCCCTGTCCCTTTTTATATCAACATCTGCAATCCTCTTAAGGTTTATATCAAAGCCGGCCCTCCGGGAAATAATGTCCCTGTTCCCGATAAGAATCTTCGCCGTACCTGTTCCAACGGTCCCAAATCCTATGATACCGATATTAATCATCTGTTCAGCACCCTTTTGATTCCTTTCACTGCCTGTTTTATCCTGTGCTCGTTCTCAACAAGGGCAAACCTTACATACTCATCGCCTCCTTCTCCGAAGCCGATTCCCGGAGATACGGCAACTCCTGCCTCTTTAATAAGGAGTTTTGCAAAATCAAGAGAGGCCATGCCCTTGAACTGCTCAGGTATTTTGGCCCATACAAACATCGTTGCCTTGGGCGGCTCTATAATCCAGCCTGCCTTATTAAGGCCTTTAAGCAGCTCATTCCGCCTTGATTGATATACCTTTCTGAATTCCTCAACACAGTCCTGGGGACCCCTTAAAGCCACGATGCTTGCAATCTGTATAGGCTGAAACATTCCATAATCAAGATAACTCTTTATCTTTATCAGGGCCCCGACTACATCCTTATTTCCGACACAGAACCCTACTCTCCATCCTGCCATTGAATAACTCTTTGTCAAAGAGAAAAACTCCACGCCTACATCCTTGGCGCCGGGGACCTGAAGAAAACTCGGAGCTTTATAGTCGTCAAAACAGAGGTCTGCATAAGCCAGATCATGCAGAACAATAATATTATTTTCCTTTGCAAAATCCACAACCTTTTTAAAGAAGTCCAGCCCCTCCACAACCTGTGTTGTAGGATTATGCGGGAAATTGATTATCAGCATCTTGGGCCTGGGCCATGTCTTTTTAAACGCCTTTTCCATCTCCGCAAAGAAATCAATGCCCGGGCCTATCGGGATGCTGGTAACTTCACCTCCTGCTATTATCACGCTGTAAGGATGAATCGGATATGCAGGCGCCGGTGTCATAACAACATCTCCGGGCTGAATAGTTGCAAGTGCCAGATGGGAAAGCCCTTCTTTTGAACCAATAGTTACAACCACCTCGCTCTCGGGATCCAGGTCAACATCATATCTTCTTTTATACCACTCGCACATCGCCATCCTCAGCTGCGTAATGCCCTTTGAAGCAGAATACCTGTGGTTTTTGGGATTCATTGCTGCCTCGCAGAGTTTGTCTATAACATGTTTTGGCGCTGGCATATCAGGGTTGCCCATGCCGAGGTCAATTATATCCTCGCCTCTTTTTCTTGCCTCCATCTTAAGGCTGTTAACTATTGCAAACACATAAGGCGGAAGTCTTTTTATTCTGTTGAATTCAAACATTTATAAGATCCCTCCAATTTTTGCTATCAGCTGACAGCTATAAGCTATACTTGTACATCTCCTCTGCATTCATCGAGCTTCTCACCAACGGAGAAGAAGCCGCATATTTAAACCCCATATCCAGCGCAATCTCCTTATACACATCAAACATCTCGGGCCTGATATATTCTCTTACAGGCAGGTTTTTCTTCGAAGGCCTGAGGTACTGGCCTATTGTAACCGTGTCACAGCCTGATGTCTTTAGGTCCCTTAACACATCAATTATCTCAGTAAACGTTTCACCCAAACCAACCATAAAGCCTGATTTGATAGTTATTTCCGGAGCTATGCTCTTTGCATTCGCTAATACATTCAACGACTTCCTGTAATCGGCCTGATGCCTTACATAAGGATAAAGCCTCGGCACAGTCTCCACATTATGATTATAAACATCAGGCCCTGAATCAAGGACTGTCTTGAGCGAATCCTTATTCCCCCTGAAATCAGGCGTAAGCACCTCAATCTTTGCAGCAGGAAGATGTTCTCTCACTGCTGAAACTGTTCTGGCAAAGTGAGAGGCGCCTCCGTCTTTAATATCATCTCTCGTAACAGAAGTTATGACGACATATTTAAGCCCCATCTCTTTTGCTGCCATAGCAACCCTTTCTGGCTCATCATTATCCAGAGGCCCCGGCTTCGAAGATTCCACAGCACAAAAACCGCAATTCCTTGTGCATGCAGAGCCGAGTATCATGAAAGTAGCAGTCGGCTTTGAAAAACATTCTCCCCTGTTTGGACATTTTGCCTCTTCACAAACAGTAGAGAGCCCGTAGTCCCTCAGTATGCTCTTTGTGTTATGGAGCCCTGTGAAGCTCTTTACCTTTATCCACTCCGGCAACCGCATGGTTATTAAATATAAAAGAAATACTAAACTTTTTCAATTATAAAGAGACAGCACAGGCAATCAGGCAGGCTTTTGAGGAAGAAGCTCTCCAGTAAAACCGGAGAGCTTCTATGCTTTTATTATTTTTTAGGCGCTTCTTTTTGAGGGGCTTCCTTCACGGGTTCTTTGGATTCTTCCTTTTTTGACATAGCTGCAATTGCCTCTTTATTTATATCAACCTTATAAGCTTTCTTGAGGTTTTCCACGTAAGTCTCAAAAACCTCTTTCTGTTTCTGGGCTGTCAGCCGCTGTGCAAGCATATCCTTGATTTTCTCAAATTCAATCGGTTTGCCCTGCACTGTGAAATCCGCCCTGTTTTTATCATAGAAACTTTTCACATCTTTATCAGATACCTTGGCCTTGTCTTCTATCTCTTTTTCGAGCAGAGAGCTTATGAGAATCAGTTTCTGGGAATCCACCAGTTTTTTCTGGTACGCAGGGTCCTTATCAAGCCCTTTCTTCTTTGCCTCCTGATAAAGAAGCTCTTTTTTGATAAGTTCATCAACAAGCTTTGCGGTCCCTTCCTCACCCTCGAACATCTTCTGGGCAAACACAGGGAGGGCCTCAATCTCCTTTTTCAGGTCTTCCTTCGTTATCGTGACATTGTTTATCTTTACAAGATACTGCCCTTTTTTCTCTTCCTTCTTCGCGCATCCTGTGATAACCAATCCTAAAATCGCTGCCAGGACAAAAAATCTCTTCATAAAATCTCCTTTTTTTATTTATTGGCTGGAAGCTGACAGCTGTCAGCTTCCAGCTATACTAGTAATGCTTCTTGAGCTCAAGCAAGACCTGTTTGGCAACACTCTTCAGGGTCTCAAAAACACCTGTGCCTGTCGGCGCTACTGCCTCAAACCACTGCACGCCATTTGCGTTAAGAAGCTTATTCATTTCTTCAAGTGGAGCAACATTGGAAAGGTCTCTCTTATTATATTGAACTGCATAAGGGAGTTTTTCAATGGCATACCCCTGTTCCGCAAGATTTATCTTGAGGTCTTCAAGGCTTTCCATATTAGCCTCCATTCTCTCTATCTGTGAATCAGCGACAAATATAACTCCATCCACCCCTTTAAGTATCAGTTTTCTGCTTGCTGCGTAGAAAACCTGCCCGGGGACTGTATAGAGATGGAACCTTACCTTGAACCCCCTTATATCTCCAAGCGCCAGGGGAAGAAAGTCAAAAAACAGGGTCCTTTCAGTCTCAGTGGCCAATGATATCAGCTTGCCTTTCTGTTCAGGGTTTGTCTTCTTGTATATGAATTGAAGGTTTGTGGTCTTGCCGCAAAGGCCCGGGCCATAATATACAATCTTACAATTAATTTCCCGTGAAGAATAATTTATAAAAGACACTTAACCACTACCCTACTTGAAAAGATTATCAATATCTTCATCACTTATCTCCGCAAAAGGCGATTCTGCTGTCTTGCCTTCACTTTTTTCTTTTTCCGCCTTGCTGGTTATATCCTCAAATAATTTTGTGAGAGCCTCGGAAGTTTTTTTGACCCTCAGCCTTACAAGCCCCAGCGAAGACCTCTGGTCGAATATCACAACAAGTATAACCCTCTGCCCGATGAGGGAAATATGGATATTGTCCTTTTCACCCTCGTGGAAAAGGATAGTAAACTCCTTTTCGCCAAGGAGCCTTGCAATTCCCCCTGTCGCAGCAATATTGCCGGCTGTCAATGATGCAAGAGAGGTTGTGTCAATATCATGCGTATCGCCGGCAGATGCTATAAGCTGGCCGTTCTTATCCACGAGGAAAACAACGGTCGCATTTGCCTGCTGGTGGAGTTTCTGGAGTTCCTCATCAATCTTCTGGAACTCATCTTCATACATCACAAGGTCAGAACCGGCCATCCTCTGTCTTTTCTCCTTCTAAGCCCTCTTGCTCCCCTTAAAATAAACAGGGAGTTGAGGATTTTCAATTTACGTTATCAGAAACACTGCCAATAATCAACTCTGCGAGTTGCAGGCACTAAGCTATTCCGCTCCCGGCGCCTTTCCGCTCGGTTTCGAGTCGCAACGACCTGAGTCGGACTTAAGCAGAGACTCCCACTCCTTGTCAACAATCTCCTGAAACTTCTTAAGCATCCATTCGTTCTCAGGAGCAAAGAGATGTTTAAATCTTCCCTGCGGCTTAAGGAAATCTACCAATGGCTTTTTCTCCTTTGGCTTAAAGGTTACCTTCGTGGCCCCATCTTCAATCTCATACAGAGGCCAGTAACATGTCTCAACGCCAAGCCTGCTCAGCATTATGGCGTCGTCAGTCCGCGACCTCCATCCCCTGTTGCAGGGAGAAAGTATATTCATAAACTTCGGGCCTTCTATGGAAAAGGCCTTCTTAACTTTTTTCACAAGGTCCATCCAGTGGCTCGGTGATGCCTGCGCAGCATAAGGTATGTTGTGCGCTGCCATTATCTTTGTAAGGTTCTTCCTGTTCTGCGTCTTACCCGGAATAACGCTTCCGGCAGGACATGTTGTTGTGTCTGCTCCGAATGGAGTAGCGCTTGAGCGCTGGATGCCTGTATTCATATATGCGCCGTTGTCATAGCATACGTAAAGCATATCATGGCCGCGTTCCATAGCGCCTGAAAGGCTCTGCAAGCCTATGTCATAAGTGCCGCCGTCGCCGCCAAAGGCTACGAATTTTATGTCCTTGCTTATCTTGCCCTGCTTCTTTAATGACCTGTACATTGTTTCAACGCCGGAGAGTGTAGCCGCGGCATTCTCAAAGGCATTATGTATCCATGGGATCTTCCATGCCGTGTAATCAGATATGCAGGTAGAGACCTCAAGGCACCCTGTTGCATTGGCTGCTATAATCGGGCCTTCTGCCGCAAGTAGAACCATTTTCACGATTATAGGCGCACCGCAGCCGGCACACATCCTGTGGCCTGATGTCAGCAGCCCTTCTTTTTTTGAAAGTTCTTTTAGTGTAATTCCTGTTGGTGTTGCCATGTTATTCCCTCACTCCGATATATTCTTTGAATGTTTTTACTTTTCCTGTTTTTGCTATCCCGTCAAGTTCATTCAGCACAAGCTCCGCATGCTCAGGCAGATAATCCCTGCCTCCAAGCCCGTATATTTTATTTATAAGCACAGGTTTTTCCCTGCAGGTGTAAAGACTTGATGCGATATCCATAAACAGCGGCCCGTAAGAAGCCCCGAACGCATCAGCCCTGTCAAGGACACAGACAGCCTTCAGATGCTTAAGTGCATTGCCTATCTCCTCGTAAGGGAATGGCCTGTATAACCTGGGCTTTAATAAACCTGCCTTAATTCCCTTCTCCCTGAAGGCATCAATCACATCTTTTGATGTCCCGGCAGCTGAATTCAGAATAACCAGGCCTATTTCCGCATCATCCAGCCTGTATGTTTCAAACAGTCCATACTTTCTGCCTGATATCTTCTCAAAGTCTTTTGCCACATCTAAAACCACACCCGCAACCTTTGACATGACCTCGGCATGCGCCTTCCTGTATTCCATATAATAATCAGGAAGTATCAAAGGCCCGTAGCTGACCGGATGCTCAAGGTCGAGCAAAGGATTCAGGTTTTTGAATTCCCCGACAAAGTTTTTTACTTTATCGTCTTCTATATACTCTATTCTTTCTATGGAATGGCTTATTATAAAACCATCCAGGCATACCATTGCAGGAAGCCTTAAGTCCATATGCTCTGCTATGCGGAAGGCCTGTATCGTATTGTCATATGCATCCTGCGCATTCTCAGACCAAAGCTGTATCCAGCCGCAATCCCTTGCGCCCATTCCGTCAGAGTGGTCACCGTGAATATTTAAAGGCGCGGACAAGGCCCTGTTTACCAAAGCCATAACAATGGGCAGCCTTGTGCCTGAGGCTATAAACAGTTCCTCCCACATAAGGGCAAGCCCCTGAGAAGAAGTGGCGGTCATGACCCTTCCGCCTGCTGCCGATGCTCCAATGCATCCGCTCATGGCGCTGTGCTCGCTTTCCACAAGTATCATCTCTGTCTTAACCTTGCCGTTGGACACAAAGCCTGTAAACCTCTGCATAATGTCTGTCGCAGGGGTTATAGGATATGCTGAACTGACATCAGGGTTAACCTGTCTCAACGCCTCGGCAACTGCTTCGTTTCCTGTAACTGCAACAACCCTTGCCATTATTTGCCCTCCTCTTCCATGACAATTGCCTTGTTCCCTTTTTTGCCGGGGCATTCAAGGGCGCATATGCCGCAGCCCTTGCAATAGTCATAATTAAATCCTGTCATCTTGCCGTCTTTAACATTGACAGCCATATCCGGGCAATATATCCAGCAGAATAAACACTGGATACAGTTATCCTCTATCCATTTAGGCCTTGAAGCCCTCCACGAACCTGTTTTAAACTTTAACGCACTGCCTGCCTCTGTACAGACAGCGCCGGGTATCACTTCTTTCCATCCCTTTAGTTTCATCCTTCTTTTACCTCCCCGTATCCGCGCTTTGTTGCCTCAAGATTGCCGTCTATTATCTTCTGAGCGAATTTCTTTCCAAAGCTCTTTCTTACATCTTCGAGAAGACTTTCGAGGGACACAAGGCTGGTCACCTTGCATATAGCGCCAAGCATAGGAGCATTCGGCAGTGACCTGCCGATACATTCCTTTGCTATCTTCGATGCGTCAACTGTATAGACCTTCTGCCCCTGCTGTGCTTTTAGTTTAGCCCTTATCTCTTTGGGGTCCTTTGATGTGTTTACAACAAATATAGCGTCTTTTGTAGAACCGTCTGCGACATTGATGCTGTCAAGCAGCGTTGCATCAACAACGCTTACAACCTGAGGATTGAGGACCGGACAGTGCATCCTCAGTTCCTTTGAACTAATTCTGTTATAGGCCCTCAGCGGCGCTCCTGCCCTCTCAGGGCCGTATTCCGGAAATGCCTGAACATGCCGCCCGCTGCTAAGGCATGCATCTGCCAAAACCTTTGCAGCAGTAACTGTCCCTTGGCCTCCCCTTCCATGCCATCGAATCTCCATCATCTCAGCCATAATTTTCCTCCACAATAAAGTCTACAATTCTATCTAATTATCAACCTATTTTTCAAGCTGTTTGGGATTTTAATTATAACATAAGTGGTTTTTATATTTTGCCGGCGCAGACACGCTAATCAAAAGACAACCGGCAAATTGATATTCATGCTTAAATAAGGTTAAGATAACCCATGAATTTTGATGAAGTAGCAGCCCTGAAAAAGGCCTTTAATTCCGTGAAAGAGCGGCAGAAAAACAACCCCCTTCATGATTTTGAAAAAAAGAAAAAAAGGCTGAAAGCTGCCCGTGAGCTATGCATTGGCAATGAAGAACTCCTTGAAAAGGCTGTAAAGAAGCTCGAAGGCAACGGCTTTAAAGTCATAAGGGCAAAGGACAAAGGCAATGCGATAAAGGCTGTACTTAATGAGATAGGCAATGAAAAACTCATAGTAAAATCCAAATCCAATGTCACAAAAGAGATAGACCTCACACATGAGCTTGAAAAACACGGCATTGAGGTCATAGAGACTGATATAGGCGACAGAATCCTTCAGGTCATGAATCTCAAGCCCTCTCATCCAACAGGCCCTATTGCCCACATGTCTGCAAAAAAGATTGCAGAAGGGCTTTCTTCATACTACAAAAAAAATATCAGCGATAATCCTGAGGAAATCGTCAAATTCATAAGGGATGAGATAAGAGATTACATAGAAAAAGCAAAGGTAGGGATTACAGGAGCAAATGCAATCACAGCAGAGGAAGGCTCTATTGTCATAACCCATAATGAAGGGAACATCTACGAGTCCATCAGAAGAGATAAGCATATAGTCTTAACAGGCATAGACAAGATATATCCCTCTGTCGAGGACGCATTAAATATGCTTAAGATAATATGCTTCAATGCAACAGGCTCAACAATCCCGTCATTCGTGGAGATTATAAGCGGAGTGAGCAAGACAGCGGATGTGGAAAAAAAGTTTTTCAGGGGAGTGCACACTCCAAAGGATGTGACTGTAATTCTCCTTGACAACAAACGCTCTGAGATTATGAAGGGCGAGCACAAGGAGCTTCTTTACTGCATAGACTGCGGCAACTGCCTGATCCACTGCCCGATGTATAACACGGTCGGAAATTTCTTTGCGGATGAAAAATATCTCGGAGGAAAAGGACTTGCGCTCCAGAGCCTGACAACGGATGAGGTGAACAAGAAGCTTGAATATTGCCTCTCATGCGGAAAATGCAGGGAAAATTGCCCTCTGGAAATCAATGTGCCTGTTGCGATACGAAAAATCAGAAGCGACAGCGTTCCCGAAGAAGTCTGGTACTTCCTCAAATCCCATGTCCTCTGGCTCTACTGGGCATTGAGGCTGAAACTGAGATAACACGCCTTTATCCAATAAGATAGACAGGGCATGGTATTTGAGCGGTTTTATTTTGCTGATACTCCGACAGGATGTATTTTAATAAACAAGAGGCAAAATTCCTCGGAGCGAAGCGAGAATGAGCGAAAATGCTATGCCCTGTCTAAAATTCCTGTGACTCTTGTGATGCCTATCTGAATTCCACAGCCTCTGTCCTTGACACCCTCGATGCCGGCCTGGGAATTTTTGCAGGATAACCGACAGGCACAATCGCAACAGGCCGAAACATATTACCAAGGCCGAGAACCCTTGATACTTCCTCGTCCTTAAAAGCGCCGACCCAGCAGGTTCCAAGCCCTTCCTCATGGGCAACAAGCATCATGGCCATGATACTTGCCGAGACATCCTGAAGAGCGTAAAGTTCAATACCTCTTTGCCCGTAAGGGGATGCTTTAGCAATATCAGCGCAGCATACGACAATAACAGGCGCTTCTGAGACAAATCCCTGATTGAGCGCAGCAGATGCCAGCCTGCCCTTGGTTTTTTCATCACTGATAAAAAAGAATTTCCTTGATTGGAGATTACCCGCGCTAGGGGCCCAGATGAGCGCATCAATAAGCTTATTAATTATTTCCTCCGGAATATCTTTTTTCAGAAACTTCCTTATGCTTCGTCTTTCCTTTACTGCTGTGAACACGTCCATAGTTAACTCCTTTGCTATATAACTATCATAAAACAAACTTTTTTCCTAATGCCTGTATAAGTTCCATACAAATGCGACATACCCCCTTTCCGGATAAGGTAGTCAATTGGAGTCATCTTACCAAGAGACTTGTGAATTCTCTTGGTGAGGTAAAAGACCATATAGTCCGCAAGCTGCTCATGGAAAAGAGAT
>JACRGY010000080.1 GCA_016212165.1 Nitrospirota bacterium | reverse complement strand
GGCAAGACCACAACTGCGGTAAATCTTGCCGCTTCGCTTGCCCTTGCAGAAAAAGATATTCTCGTGATAGACACCGACCCTCAGGGAAATTCTACCAGCGGATTTGGCATATCAAGAGACAACGCGGATATGACTCTTTATGATTTTTATTCCGGAAAGTGCAAGATAAGAGATGCGATAAAGGAAACAGCAGTAGAACATCTCGGCATTATCCCTTCAACCGTAGATCTCCTCGGCGTTGAGGTGGAGCTTGTCGGACGCGAAGGCAGGGAGCATATTCTTTCTCATGCGATAGCAGCAATACGCGATAAATACCGGTATATATTTATTGATTGTCCGCCTTCTCTCGGGCTTTTGACGCTGAATGCGCTTGTGGCTGCGGATTCTGTCCTTATTCCTGTGCAGTGCGAATACTATGCTCTTGAAGGGCTCGGCCTTCTGTCAAACACCATCAGGCTGGTGAGAAATTCTTTCAATAGCGCACTTGATATAGAAGGCATAGTCCTTACCATGTTTGATTCAAGAAATACGCTTGCAAATGAGGTCGCGGAAGAGGTCAGGAAACATTTCGGCGGCAAAGTATATAATACTGTAATTCCGAGGAATGTAACGCTCGGAGAAGCGCCGAGCCACGGGAAACCTGCCTTGCTTTATGATGCAAGGTCTAAGGGCGCGCAGAGTTATTTATCACTGGCAAAGGAGATACTGAGTGAAAACGGCATTAGGCAGAGGACTTGACGCATTAATCCCTGAGAAGGGCGAAGAGATACTTCATCTGGAAGTCAACCGCATATCTGCCGGCGGAGAACAACCGCGGAAAGTTTTCAGGGACGGCTCTCTCAAGGAACTCGCAGCATCAATAAAAGAAAGGGGAGTGCTCCAGCCGATTATAGTCTCAAGGGCTGGAGACGGTTCATTCAGGCTCATTGCCGGCGAACGGAGATGGCGCGCTTCGCAGCTTGCAGGGCTTAAAAAGATTCCGGCAATCGTAAAAAATGTTGCGTCAAAAGATTCTCTTGAGATAGCTCTCATAGAAAACATACAGAGGGAAGACCTTAATCCCGTTGAAACAGCGGAGGCGTTCCATAAGCTGATGAGGGATTTCAATCTTACGCAGGAAGAACTCTCGGAGAAGGTCGGGAAGGAGAGGGCTACTGTTGCCAATTATCTCAGGCTTCTGAAACTGCCCGAGGAAATAAAATCATTAATCTCTGACGGTTCTCTGAGCATGGGGCATGCAAGGGCTCTCCTCTCTATAGAAGGAAGGGCCAATCAGACAGATGCGGCAAGAAAGATTATGAAGAAGGGGTTAAGCGTCAGGGAAACGGAAACGCTGGCAAAAAGCATCGCTCTTTCAGGAACAAAAAAATCAAAAACACACAAAGGGCATAAAGACCCGCAGATAGCATCCCTTGAAGACAAGCTTATAAAGAGCCTTGGCACAAAGGTAAGGATTCATCACAAAGGCAAAAAAGGCGGGAGGATAGAGATAGAATACTATTCCCTCGATGAACTTGACCGCTTGCTTGATATACTGATGAGCTAAAAGGAGCGTTATCGCTTCTTTTTCTTTGAAACTGCCTTTTTCTTCTTTGCGACCTTCTTTTTAGTTGCCTTTTTCTTTGTCTTTACAGCCTTCTTCTTAGCAGGGGAGATCTCTTCCACCTCCACTCCGCAGCAATAGATTGGCATGAGACGGGATTCCATATTTTCCGTTACAACCAGTTTTGTGCCGCAGCGGAAACACTTATATTTTGTTATTGCAGGCATAACTCAATCCTCCTTTGTTTCTCTATTTAAAACCATTATATCACTTTTATTTTTAATAGCAAGCCTTTAAAGGTGATATACAGTCAGGGACGATAAGGTTATTTAGCGCCACCCGCTTAACTCATAAATGCAGATTATTCGGAGAGCTGTTTATAGTTGTCGCACGCATATTTATTCCCTTTGTCGCATGCCTTTTTAAAATCAGCGGCAGCTTTCCTTGTGTAAGCGACGCCGCGGAAGAAATAAGCCTCGCCGTAGCTCGGGATTATAGTGAGAGCCTTATTATAGTCTTCAATCGCTTCATCATAGCGCCCTTTTTTGGCATGGGCAAGACCGCGGTTATAATAGGCAAGGGCGAAATCCGGGTTCAGGGAGATGGCCTTGGTTGCGTCCTCAATGGCATTGTTGTATTGCCCTCTGTTGAAGTAGGCAAGCCCTCGGCGGTGGTATATCTCGGCATCCTTAGGCTGTAACTCAACACCCTTTGTGTAATCCTTAATCGCCTCCTCATATTTTTCTTTTTTGAAATATGCCTGTCCGCGGTTATAGTAGGCCTCAGCGTATTTAGGGTCTATTGAGATGGCTTTTGTATAATTTGCAATAGCCTTGTCAAAATCACCT
>JACRGY010000078.1 GCA_016212165.1 Nitrospirota bacterium | reverse complement strand
AATTGCAGCGGCCACAGCTTCGACTGTCTGAGACCGAAGGTCGAGTTTCGAAGCTGTAGCGGAAAGAGCTTAGAACTGTCGAAAAATATCGGCGTAAGCGAGAGTCGGTTCTGTTCATCTCTCCTCCTCACTCATACCTCAACGCCTTTATTGGATCATAAAGCGACACCTTTCTTGCAGGATACACACCGAAAAATATTCCGACTGCCGCTGAAAACAAAAAAGCGACAATAATAGACCACATCGCAAGATGCGTCGGAAGAAATTCAACAAAATAAGGAATAATAAAAGAGAGCAAACCGGCAAACAGAATACCCCCTGTTCCTCCTATAAGGCTCAGAGTAACGGACTCTATCAGAAACTGCAATAAAATGTCCCTGTTCTTTGCGCCAAGCGCCTTTCTTATCCCTATCTCCCGCGTCCTTTCTCTTACAGAGACAAGCATTATATTCATTATTCCTATTCCGCCGACAAGCAGGGAAATCGCGGCTATGCCTGCAAGAACGGCAGTCATGATATTTAATATCTTGCCCATCACGGCAACCATCTCATCCTGACTCATTATCGTAAAGTCTTCCCTGCCTGCATGCCTTTTCATCAGTATCTGCCTTATGTCCTCTTTTGCGGCGTCTATTTCTGTTGCGCTCCTGACTTTAATGGTTATATTAAACAGGCTGTCGGTATCAAATAATTCCTGCGCAGCGGTTGTGGGTATAAACACTATGTCATCAAAATCAATTCCAAGAGTAACGCCCTTCTTTTCCATCACGCCTATGACGCGGTATTTGCCATCGCCTATTGCCACAAGGGCGCCGAGCGCATTTTTATCTCCAAAAAGATCCTTCTTCACCGTCCTTCCGAGAACGCATACTTTTCTTCTTGAATCAACATCCGATGCACTGATAAATCTGCCGGATTCAACTGACAGGTTTCTGATTTCAAAATAAGTTTCGGTAATCCCCACTACAGAATTATCCCTGCTCTGGTTCAGATATTTAATCTTGGAGGTGCCGAGAATCAGAGGAACTGCGTCATGAATATGCCGTGAACGTTTTTTAATTATTAGAGCATCATCATAGACAAGTTTTCTGACCGTAGTTGCGGCAGGCGGATGAAAACCTCCCTTGGCAGAAGTTTTGCCCGGCACTACAATCAATATGTTCGTTCCGAGATTGCCAAGCTCTCTGCCTATGTAGGCTCTTGCGCCCTCGCCTATTGAAACAAGCATAATGACGGACGCAACCCCGATAACAACGCCGAGCATTGTAAGGAACGACCTTACCCTATTGCCCATAAGAGAGTCCCTTGAAACCCTTATAATCTCAATAACATCCACTCTGGCAAACCCCGTCTCTTATTGTTATTATCGTCCCTGCCTCGTCAGCAATATCTTTCTCATGGGTAACAACCACAATCGTTACGCCTTCCTTGTTTAAACCTTTAAATGTCTCTATGATTTCTTTTCCTGAACGGCTGTCAAGGTTTCCTGTGGGCTCATCCGCAAGTATTATCGCAGGGCCGTTTATGAGCGCCCTTGCAATTGCAACTCTCTGCTGCTCCCCTCCTGAAAGTTCGCTCGGGTAATGCTCTGCCCTGTGAGAAAGGCCGAGTTTCTCAAGCATCTCAAACGCTTTTTTTTTCCTTGTATTAGGCTCCACCCCGCCGTAAAGCAGAGGCAGTTCGACATTTTTCCATGCGACAAGTTTAGGAAGAAGATTAAAACTCTGAAATACAAAGCCGATTTTTCTGTTTCTTATCTCTGCAAGCTCATTGTCTGTTTTCCGGCTGACATCAACATCAAGGAGCAGATATTGCCCTGATGTCGGCCTGTCAAGGCAGCCGATGATGTGAAGAAGCGTTGATTTCCCTGAACCTGAGGGACCCATCACAGCCACAAAATCCTTTTCAGCGACTTCCATGTCTATGCCCCTTAAGACATCCACTGTCACCCTTGGCAGTATATATGACTTCCTTATATCCTTCAGAACAATCACTTTATCTTGCTATCTTTGTTTTTCCTATTCACCGATTCACCTTTTCACCTATTCACCGTTTCCTTCACTCTCTTGCCGTCAGCAAGTCCCGGCGCATCCGGGTTGATAATCACTGTATCACCCTCTTTAACGCCTGACTTTATCTCCGTAAAATTCCAGTTGAACTGCCCTGTTTCAACAGGAATAAGTTTTGCTGTTGAACCTTTTTTAATAAAAATAAACTTCCTGTTGTTTTTCTCCATAACCGCATGGGATGGAACCACAAGCGCATTTTTAATGTTGTCCACAATAATCTCCACATCAGCAGACATCCCCGGTTTTATAATGATTTGTTTTTCTTTAAGCCGTGTCCTCACCTCAAAGGTCCTTGTCTCCTGCTTGCCGCCGAGGACCACAGGCGATATCAGATAAATTTCACCTTTAAAAATATTTCCCTGATACGCATCCATTGAGATATTAGCCTGCTGCCTCAATTTAACCTTTGCAACATCAGCTTCATCTATAAACGCCTCTATATAAAGGTCATCCATAGAGACAACATGCGCCACCAAAGCGCCCGCTAAAGCGCCCGTTACAGTTGTCTCGCCAACCTTGACAGGCCTTGATATTACCACGCCTGATATCGGAGATTTTATAAACGAATAATCATAGTTAAGCTTTGCAAGCGAAAGTGAACTCTCCGCCTCTCTGACAGCAGCCTCCTGCGCCTTTATTTCTTCTGTCTGTGCGGTTATGCGGCTCTTTGCGGCGATGGCAGACTCAAGGCTTGCCTTTGCCACTTCATATTCCTTCTGGACAGAATCAACATCCATCTGCGCCATATATCCCTTGTCTTTTAAATCATTGAATCTCTTGAATCTCACCTCCGCCTCTTTCAAAACCGCCTTTGCCTTCTCAATATTGGTTTCTATCTCCACTTTCAGGGAGTCATGAGAATTTCTGAGTTCCTTGAGCCTTGATTGAGCCTTTTCAAGCAATGCCCGTGCAGCCTGAAGGCTCAAATATGCCTCCTCAGGGTCAAGCTCTGCTATCATTGAGCCGGGCTTGACTATGCTGCCCTCCTCAACAAAGAGCTTTGTAATCTTCCCTATTCTCTGCGCCGTAATCTTAACCTCTGTCTCTGATTTTATTGTGCCTGTTGACGTTGCAGTTACGGTAATTGCAAGCTCCTGCCTGCTTACATGGGTTGTTTTAACATCAACGGCGCTGAAGGTTCTCTTGAGGATAAAAAACATTACCAAAAGAATTATTGCCGAAAGAAACCAAAAAATACGCTTTCTGTAAAAAGGCATTATTTTCTCCTTATTAAAATCAAATCATTTAAAGTTTAACATAAAAAAAGACAGGATAAACTTAAACAAGATAATCGAGAAGTGTAAACACAAAAACTGTTATGCTTATATAGCCGTTCATATTGAAAAATGCCATATCAAGCCTGCTCAGGTCATTAGCTTTTACAAGGGAATGCTCATATATGAAAAGCCCTCCGGCAGCGGCCATTCCAATCCAGTAAAATATCCCAAGGCCAAAGATTAAACCTGTAAATGCGAGCAGTCCCCATGTAATGAGATGAAAAACTCTTGAAAAAAGCAGCGTATCCCTAATGCCGAATCTCTCAGGGATT
>JACRGY010000077.1 GCA_016212165.1 Nitrospirota bacterium | reverse complement strand
ATTAAGGCGCTCGAACTTCTGGAGGATGGAGAAAGATGAGAATTCTTCTTGTAGTGTATGATAATGATTCATACGTCCACTTTTTTCCTCAGGGCCTTGCATACATTGCTGCCGTGCTTGTAAAAGAAGGTTATGATGTAGAGATATACAATCAGGACAAATTCCATTATCCTGACGCGCATCTTACGGAGTATTTGAATAAAAATAAGTTTGATGTTATCGGTGTAAGCATTATTGCCGGATATTATCAATACCGGAAATTAATAAGTATTTCTGACGCCATAAACAGGTCAAGGAACAGGCCTTTTTATATAATCGGAGGCCACGGGCCGGCTCCTGAACCCGGGTTTTTCCTTAAAAAGACACAGGCCGATGCAGTTGTCATAGGAGAAGGCGAGGTGACTATCATCGAACTGCTGGAGGCAATAACGAACCGCAAGCCTTTGGATACAATTAAAGGGATAGCTTTTCGGGAAGCAGGGAAGGCAGTAATAAATGAGAGGCGGCCGCTGATAAGCGATATTGACTCCCTGCCAATGCCGGCATACGATTTATTCCCCATGGATTACTACAGGCTTTTGCGGATGCCGCATACAACAAACAGCGACTTTGTAATGCCGGTGATATCCGGCAGAGGATGCAAGTTTACATGTAATTTCTGCTACAGGATGGATAAGGGTTTCAGGCCCCGAAGCAATGAAGGTATTATCGAAGAAATAAAGTTATTGAAAAAAGATTATGGCATTACCTATATCGCTTTTGCCGATGAACTCCTGATGTCGTCAGTAGAGAGGACAGAAAGCCTGTGCAATGATTTTATAAAGGCTAAATTGAATGTTAAGTGGGATTGTAACGGCAGATTGAATTATGCCAAACCGGAAGTTTTGAATCTTATGAAAAAGGCCGGGTGCGTTTTTATTAATTACGGTATCGAGGCTATGGATGACCAGGTATTAAAAAACATGAAAAAGGCGCTTACAACAAAGCAGATTATAAAGGGCATAGAAGTGACGCTGGAGGCAGGGATCAGCCCGGGGTTGAATATTATATTCGGCAATATAGGAGACAGTAAAGAGACCTTAAATAAGGGAGTTGAGTTTTTGCTTAAATACGATGATGGCGCCCAAATGCGCACTATCCGGCCTGTGACTCCTTATCCGGGCTCACCGCTTTACTATTATGCGATAGAAAAAGGCCTTGTCAAGGACTGTGAGGATTTCTACGAAAATAAGCATACAAATTCAGACCTGCTGGCGATTAATTTCACAGACATGAGCGATGAGGAATTCCATAAATGCCTGTTTGATGCAAATACAAGGCTGGTAACAAATTATTATCAGAATAAATTAAAGGGTACGATTGAGCGTGCCCGGAAACTCTATCTGGAAAGAGACCCGAACTTCCGGGGGTTTCGCACTTTGTGAAGATGTTAAGAGAGTTTCTCTTTAATTAAAGATGTATAAAAACCATTCCATTTTATGCGTTATCCCTGCAAGGGGCGGCTCAAAGGGCCTGCCCGGAAAAAACATTAAAAAACTTTCAGGCAAGCCCCTGATTGCTTATTCGATTGAACAGGCAAAAGGGGCTAAATATGTAGACAGGATTATAGTCTCTACTGAAAACAGGGAGATAGCGGATATAGCGAGGCGATATGGCGCTGAAGTGCCGTTTATGAGGCCCCGGGAACTTGCTACAGACGACTGCAGCATAATAGATGTGCTGCTTCATGCGATGGACTGGATGGAGAAAAAGGGAAAATGTAAATTTGATATATTAGTGCTTCTCCACGCAACTGCTCCGTTAAGGACTATCGAAGATATAGACAATTCCATAAAATTACTGGTGGATAAAAAAGCCGATAATGTTTTCTCAGTTGCCGAAGCCCACAGGAACCCTTACTTTAATATGGTGGAAATGCGTAAGGACGGAACAGCAGGGCTGGTAAAAAAGGGCAGTTTTGTTACAAGGCAGTCTGCTCCACGCGTGTTTGACATGAATGCGTCCATTTATGTCTGGTGGAAGGATTTGCTGAGAAAGAAAAAAAGCGTTTTCCTGAAGAAGAGCCGTGTTTATGTCATGCCAAGGGAAAGGTCTGTGGATATAGATGACTATCTGGATTTCAGGATTGCTGAGATGCTGTTGAAGGAGAAGACAGACCGTGGAAGTTCTACAAACACGGTGAGGTAGACCGGTCCTGTTATGTTAAGGAAGAGGATATTTCTCAACACTGCGGTAAATTCCGGCGGGAAGTTCCTTTCTTTTGCCTTTCAGATTTTTATCATCACATATCTCATAAAAACTCTGGGCAAAGACGCTTACGGTATGGTTGTGCTGGCGCTGGCGCTTGTGGCAAATACCAATCTTCTTGAGGCGGGATTTGGTCTCTCGGTCACTAAGTATGTGGCTGAGTACAAGGCAAAGGGGGACATGGAAAGGCTCCTCCGTATCGTGAACACCAACCTTGTCGTATCTACTGTGCTTGGTCTTATCCTCTGCGTCATCCTGCTGGTCATAAATGAGTTCTTCCTGGAGAGGATATTTACGGTCCCGGCTGATCTTCTTTCAGGCATGAGAAACCTGATAAGGGTGCTGATACCACTTTCAATTCTTGAGTTCTGGTCAGTGAGCCTGATACGAGTTGCCGAGGGGTTTCAGAGGTATACGCTCGCAAGAGGTATGGAGCTTATTAAATGGTTCCTGAGGGCGGCTTTTGTTCCTGTTTCAGTTTCCATGGGTTATGGGATTCTCGGTGTCGGAGTGGCATATTTCGCAGCTGGGCTGATTAGTCTCGGTATCGTATATATAAAGGTCATTTTACTTGATCCGGAACTCAGACTGGCATTAAGTCTTAGCGACAGGGAGTCTTTCAGCAAACTCTTCAGTTTCAGCATCTGGATATTCTTTTCAAAGATATTCGCCTTTCTCTCATACAGGATAGACACAATACTTATAGGCATCTTTTTGCCGCCGGCGAACCTTACCTACTACAATGTGGCCTTCAAGGTCTATGAGTTTTTTACATACGGCATAACGCTTATATCTTCAACCCTTGTGCCGATGGCCTCGGAGCTTGAGGCAGCCGGTGACAGGCGCCGCCTCTCTATGCTGTTTGAGCGGGCCACAAGGTATACAGTCTTGTGTATCTCGCCGTTTATCGTTATTGCCATGGCGCAGATGCCCGGTATAATGCATCTGTGGATGGGGACGGGCTTTGAGTTGTCGGTTTTATTGGCAAGGCTGTTTCTGGCGGCCTTGATTCCCATCATGTTGATAACAAGCGGAGCTGCGATGATGGTCGGCATGAACAGGGTCAAGGAACTTGTCAAATACAATGCCGCTGCAACTGCGGTCAACTTCGCGCTGAGTGTTTATCTCGTCAGCCGCATAGGGGCCCCGGGCGTTGTGATAGGTACGGTAACAGGCTTTTTCGTTATATTAGTGTCTTATGTTTTCGTGATGATAGGGATTTTCGGTATTCCATTCGCGGCATATATTCGCGGAATCGTTATCAAGCCTTTGGCGGCTTTGGCTGTCATGGTCGCCCTTGTCTTTTTCCTGCCGGGCATTACAGGTGTGCTTACGGGATTTGCAGTTTATTCAGCATTCACTGTATTTATTGTTGTGGATAGAGACGATTTGAAGGGCTTGATAATGTCCGTGAAATCCTTGTTTTTTCAGCATTAAGCAATAAGGCGGGGTTATTCTATGCACAGGAAAAGCATCTGTTGTGGGGATTGTTTTAATTTATAATGGATAATGCGGCTAATCCAAATAATGCAATTAAACAAAAGTAGATGAGGAAGGCGTGATGGTTGAGAGGGTTAGATATCCGATTGAGCCCATTGACGTCGAGTCCTTATCGGCTTGCCCGATTTGCGGCGAGTCGGGGTTCGAGACGATAGTTGAGGTCTATCGGGGACAGTTGAATTTTCTAAATGCGGTTTTCTGCATGCATTGCGGGTTTGTATTCAGGCAGATGAGGCCGCGGATTGAGTGGTTCAAGAGGAGCTGGGAGAAGAGAACCAACGAAGAGGATACAGGCAGTCAATATGACGAGGGCGCGGCGCTTGAGAAAAGGCGGTTTATCAGATACGAGAGGCTTGCCCGATTTGCGGGCGGTATTCTTAAAGGCCGTCGTATGCTTGATGTCGGCTGCGGCCCTGGCACGGGACTGAAGGCATTCAGAGACCGCGGCTGGGACGTCACAGGCCTTGAGCCTGACCCTTCTCGCGCGCGGGTGGGGCGGGAAAGGCATGGGCTGAACATACTTGAGTCCACTATAGAGGACTATAGGGGAGGAGAGGGCGCCTTCGACCTTATCACCCTGATTCATGTGCTTGAGCATTTTCATTCCCCTGTGGATTTCTTGAGTCATGTTGTCAGGCATCTGAGCGATGAGGGATATTTATACATTGAAGTGCCGGACGCTGCAAGGTTTATTAGCTGGAGAGATTCACTTAACCTTGAGCATATGAATAACTTCTCCAGATTCACGATGCAATTGCTGCTAGGGAAGCTTGGCCTTGTGCCCGAATATTGGGCAAGTCCTCGAACAGCCCCTTTCGGTGTCTGCCATCTCGGTGTTTTTTGCAGAAAATCTGCTGATACGGCTTGTGGCTCCATGATGAGCAAACCCGTGGAGGTAGACCCTCTGCTGGCTGAGTTCCGCAGGCTTTACAGAAAAGGCTTGCCATTTGTTAACGACGGTGTCGTTCGATATTGCATTGATGATATTATTGACATAGCAGGCACCGTGGACAGCGGCCAGTTTCCGTACTTTAATTCCGCAAAGCGTTGCTTAGTATTACGAGGGGGTAAACATAAATTTGATATTATAAGATACAATTTTTATGCGCTTAAAGGACTTTCTTTTGGGGAATTGGCCTTGAAATTACTTTCACGGTTGCACTTTAACATTATTAAGGATACCAGTTTCGAGATGTTAAAAGTTTTTGATGCCAGGCAGCATAATGATAAATTAGGTTAATGATGATTGAATTAACCTGCAAAAGCGAATCGGTTTATCACCCCAAGAGGTTTATATTAAGAAGACAAAAGCTATGAAATTAAGACGGATGGAACCTGCTGTTTATGCAGTGCTTGGATTTCAAGCCCTTGGCATTATATTTTATTTTTACAGAGCTGATTCATTTATTAAGGACATAATCGTTGCCCCTCTTTATTTCATAGTGCCAGCAGGCGTCGGACTATTCATCCTGTCTATAATCGGCCTTGACAAGATAATCAAGGCTGGAGCTGCGAGACTCCAGGTAGTTTTATTGTCCGCTTTTTTGGGGATAGCTATAATCACGCTGGGATTTTCAGAGCTGACCAAAGACGGCCAACATGAATTAGATATTATAGTTATGATCTTATATGCCATATCTGCCATCGGCTATATCATGGCTAATCCGTTGTTTAAATATGATGAACACACAAAGGGATTGTTTAAAAGTCTGGTATTAATCATGCCCGTTTGGCTCATCTCTTATTATTTTTATTATGGGCATTTTTCCCCATATCCCCTCAGGGACATCTTCATGGAGACGCACTTCATGAAAGGCGCTGAGGAGTTTGCAAGGTACGGCTTTATTAATTTTGCAACAGGAAACACATATATACCGGTTCTTCAGATCGGTTGGGGCCTGTTGCGAAGATTTTATGATTTCGATATTCTACACGGCCAGTGGATACTGCCCGGGTATCTGAGTTTTTTCACTTTGCTCTGTATCTATAGTTTTCTGAAGTCGTTTGTAAAGGATCGTTTTACGCTTATATTGGCGCTGCTCGGCATGGCTGCATTTCAGAACTATTGTTTTTCAAACAGCAACAATACCTACCTGACAGGTCTTACGCTTTTATTTTTTTCTTTGTTGGTAAACCTCAGCGGCAACGCGCAGAAAAGCAATGTAAGGGTTGCAATGGAATTATTTGTTATGGCTATCCTTTCAGTAGGGTTTTACAAGTTCAGAATGATAGAATCTTATACGTTTATAGGTTCCATATGGCCATATCTTATTTCCTATATAGTTGTTGCAATAATATTTATCAGGTTGGGATTCGATAATCTAACCGCCTGCATAATTATCACATTGGCCCTTTTTATTGCTCCCCAGTTCCACAGGGCCGCGTCGCTTTACATGCCGCTGATGTTGATGCTTTACGGGATATATCATCTGTTAAACAAGACACAATGGGCGGACAAGCCCGAGAACAAGCAGAGCCTGATTAAAAAGATAATCATATATTCGGTTATCCTTATTCCTGTCGCTATTGCTTTGTCGATGTTCATCACAAAATATTGGCCCAATTCTTATACATATCTTGTAAAGCTTGTTGATGTCGTGGGCATGGCGATGGTCAGCGAGCATTTTACGTCATATGAGGGCTTGAATGCGGCTATGGCTGATTGGCTTAGGCATACGCCTCCCGCGATGCATGTTTTATTTGTTGCTCTCATAGGGTATATATTTGTAAGGCATCGGGGCAGGTTGCCGGAGGCCGAAGCAGGATTGATTTTATTTTCAATAATATCGTTAGCGGTAATGATGATATTATTCCTAAGCCCGCTTCCGCGCGTGCACCGCCTGCTTCCGTTTCCGTCAATTATGTTTATCGTTGTGTTTTCTATATTTCTTAAATTTTACTTGGCCGACATAACTGATAATAATGGCTGGTTCTCCAAATTATACGCTCCGATTATCTTGATATTATTCAACGTGGCAATGTTTTATCTTTATCGCCAGCCGTGGAAGCCGGGAGACGTTAGCGACTATGTTTTAGCACTGTCGCCTTTGACCGAAATCCTGATCGCCGTAATGATTGGAGGAGTGGCATTATTAATATTTATTCGGAAGAAAACCGTGGCCTCAGTGCTATTGGTTGTCGTATTGTTATCGGGGGTACTGGTCGATAAATACCAGTTCATAAGCAAGCTCTATATTAAGGCATACGGAATGAGGCTTGATAACAAAGGCGCAATTTCTCATTACACACGTATTGAACTTGATGCGGCAGAGAAACTCGCAAAGATGGATACGGGCCTTAAAGCCGTTCTTTTCTCCGATCCCTTTACGCTTGGCATATTCGAGGCCCGAACAGGCATTAACGGTTATTATACGTTTGAGAACTTAGGCCAGTTCATGCTGCCGGTTTATGTTAAAGACATAAGGGCAGCACTGAGAGAGGCATTCCCACAGGATAAGGCCGGCAAGGCTTTTGATCCGGGGAAGGCCGGGCGCATTATTGAAAGACTTGACGATTTTGCCCGGCGTCATAAGGGCGCGATGCCTGAAGCGAGATATGCGCTGCATAGACTTACGGGCCTGCCAAAAGATCATGGCGCAGACGGCGGCGAGCTTGATTGGGGTCATGATGATTTTATGTCGAATATTATTTGGATATTAAATGAAAAAACAGTGATGTGGGCGTGGAGCGATGAGGATGGCAGCAGGTTTCCCAACGGAGAGGTCGGTTATTATCCAATGAACGGCGCTTTCAGCGATGAATATTTAAAGAGATCTGTCTTCCCATATTTCGAGGTCTTGCTTAATTCCCAGAATAAAGTACTGGTCCTCAGATTGAAGTAAACAATCCGTATCGGGAATCCAGTCAAGCATTGTATCCTTGAAAAAAGATATAATAAACATTGGAGAAAATATGAAAGTTGATATTCTTTTTGCTATCATGGCTGTTCAGGAAGTTCTTTTCTTTGCCCCGATTGCAAAGAGGCTCAGGGATGAAGAAGGGCTTAAGGTTGCATTCCTGACCTTCCATGAAGCCGGCGACGATATCCTTGAAAAAGAGGGAGTGCCGTATTTCAGCCTTCACAAGATAAAAAATTCTGAAGGAAAGAAAAAGCATATATTCCTGAAGCCGGAAGTCGTAGACTCGACTCTACGAGATGTTCAGGAGAGGCTTGGAATAAATATCAGGAAGCTCATCCTCCATGAAATGCTGACGACTAACAGGCTGGATGAAAAATACCTGTCCTCAAAGGTCATGACATACCATGCCATCATGGACAGTATTTTCAGGGACAACGATATAGGTTGTGTTGTTCAGGAACTCGGTGGTTTTATTGCGCCTCAATTGCTTTATCATGTATCAAGGTACTACAGGAAACAACATGTATTTATCGAACCTGCCATGTTTCCGAAAAGGATAGTCTTTACGCTTGATGATATGAATGCAGACATCGCAGGCTACGGGGAAGGAGTTACGGCATCTGATGAGGAGCTTAAAAAGCTTCTTGAACAGTACAGTGCCGGAAAAACAGTAGTAATCCCGAAGAAAGACAAACACTTTTTTCAGGACATGAGCCTGAAAAGGCTTTTTTCCATGGATAATTTCAGGCGGCTTTCAAGAAAACTCTATCACAAATACATACTTGGCCGGGAAGAAGAGTATAATGCAATCCTCTGGTATATTGTCTATCATTTCATAAAGTTTTTTAAACGGAAGGTGTTGAGTTTCTACTATTCAGAGCCTGTTGAAGGCGAAAAATATATATATTATCCCTTTCATGTTCCGCTTGATGTGCAGCTTACGATGAGGTGCCCGGAGTTCCTGAATCAGGAGGCCCTGGTAGGTTACATAGCAAGGGTTATCCCTTTAGGGTGCAGGCTGTATGTCAAGGAGCATCCGGCTGCCATAGGCGGCCATCAGCTTTCAAGGATGAGGGATATACTCAGGGATAAAAATATAAGGCTGATACACCCCCGGCATAATTCTTTTGACCTCATTAAGAATGCAGGATGTGTTATCACGATAAACTCAAAGGTCGGCTTTGAGGCGATTATGCAGGGTAAGCCCGTTGTTGTTTTAGGCAGGACCTTTTACAGGGGGAAGGGCGTTACAGTGGATGTGAATAATGTAAGTGAAATCTCTGGCGCCGTAACAGCTGCAACAGGCGGGGCCGGCAATCCTGCAAACAGGGATTATTTTCTCAATAAGGCTTTTGAGTGGAGCTATAAGGGCGAGCTCTATGAAAACAGCCCTGAGAACATTGAGAATTTTTTCAGGTCACTAAGAACATTCATGTTAAAATCAGGAATAATCAAATCTGATAAATATACGGCAGAAGGCGCTGTAAAATGAGATACAAAAAAGTATTACTTTTATTCCCTGACTATAAAGGCGGGCATTTCGGCGCACTCCGGCCTCCTGCAGGGCTTGGTTACCTTGCTGAAACCCTGAAGGTTAATGCTATAGAATATGATGTCCTGGATATGGCTGTCGGGTATTCTACGGATGACCTGAAAGATAAAATCCTGTTGTTCAAGCCTGAGCTGGTTGCTGTCAGCCTCATGTCATTCATGTATAAAAGGTCTTACGAGATAATAAAACTTGTTAAACAGATAAATCCTGGCCTGCATATCGCAGCAGGCGGGCCTCATATTTCCACAACAAGGGAAAAGGCGCTTGAGGAATGCCCTGAGGCTGATTACGGTATAGTCCTGGAAGGAGAAGATGCGCTTCTGGAACTTTGCAGGGGGGAAAACGTATCTTCGATAAAAGGGCTCATCCGCAGGGAAGGGGGAGCAATTATATTTAATGGCGAACGGCAGTTCAGGGATGATCTTGACAGTATTCCGTTCCCGATGTATGAAAAGTTTCCTCTGGGGAAATATGTTACAGAAGAAATAGGGATTGTATCGTCAAGGGGTTGTCCTCACGGCTGTATATATTGCCCTGTTAAGGCTGCCATTGGCATGAAATGGCGGAGGCGCAGCGCTTCCAGTATCGTTCAGGAGATACAGTACTGGTATGACAGGGGATACAGGCAGTTCAGCATGCTCGATGATAATTTTACTTTCAATAAAGACCGTGTTGTCGAAATATGCGGGGAAATAAAGAGGAGGGATTTTAAGGGCATTGAACTCAACTGCAACAATGGGATAAGGGCAGACCGTGTCAATTACGATATGCTGAAACTGATGAAAGAGGCTGGCTTTAAATACCTTGCCTTTGGAGTGGAGGCAGGCAACAACAAGGTGCTTAAGAGCATTAATAAGGGAGAGACCATGGAACAGGTTGATGCTGCCGTAAAGGCGGCTGTTGAACTCGGGTATAAGGTTACCCTGTTTTTTATTGTGGGTTCCCCCGGAGAAACAATCGAGGATGTAAACGATTCCATAAATTTTGCCTTAAAATATCCTGTATTTGATGTGAGGTTTTACAACCTTATACCCTTTCCTAAAAGCAAACTGTACGACTGGGTAAAGGAGAACAATTATTTCATCCTGGACCCTGAAGAATATCTCAACAGTTCATCTCAATGGGATTATAAACCTGTATTTGAAACGCCTGAGATGGACAGGGAAAAAAGAGAGGAAGCATTGAGGCTTGTCAGGGATGTGAGAAAAAAGGTCAGGTATAATTCCATGAAGGCGTCGCTCGCTCCGAGACTTGGAAAAGCCGCAGGCCCTCTATCAAGGGTTTACGTTACCGACTGGGTTCAGGACAAGCTGATGAAGAGCGGTATATTAAGGAGAAACCTGAAAAAAGTGTTTATGCGTGTGGCAGGGTGATTAAGGTGTCGGAGACTCGACTCTACGAGAAGGTACTGTTTCTTAACCCTCCCTTTATGAGCATATACGGCAAGTTCTCTCGTGAGCAGCGCAGCCCGGCTGTTACGAAGAGCGGGACATTTTATTACCCCATGTGGCTCTGTTATGCGGCAGGGTTACTCGAAAAGAGCGGCTTTGAGGTCAAGGTCATTGATGCGCCTGCAAAGAGGAT
>JACRGY010000076.1 GCA_016212165.1 Nitrospirota bacterium | reverse complement strand
CCTCTGACAGCAGAGATTATTGAGTTGATTATTAAAAAGGAAAGGCCTGATGCCCTGCTTCCCACAATGGGCGGCCAGACTGCATTGAATCTTGCTGTTGAGCTTTCAGAAAAAGGTATCCTTGAAAAATATAGCATTGAACTTATAGGCGCAAAACTTCCTGCCATAAAAAAGGCTGAGGACAGGGAGCTTTTCAAGGAGGCAATGGAAAAGATAGGGCTTGAGGTGCCGAAGAGTTCCAATGTCGGAAGCGTAAAAGACGGCCTTGATGCTGTTGAACATATCGGATTTCCCGTGATACTAAGGCCCTCATTTACACTTGGGGGTACAGGAGGCGGTATTGCATATAATATGGAGGAATACACAGAACTTCTTGACAAGGGTTTAAAGCTCAGCCCTGTGCATCAGGTCCTGGTGGAGGAATCAGCTATCGGGTGGAAGGAATATGAGCTTGAGGTGATGCGCGATACAAAAGATAATGTCGTGATAATATGCTCTATCGAAAACTTTGATCCAATGGGAATACATACAGGAGATTCCATAACGGTTGCGCCTGCACAGACCCTCACGGACAAGGAATATCAGAGGATGCGTGATGCAGCAATAGCGATAATCAGGGAGATAGGAGTTGACACAGGAGGTTCAAATATCCAGTTTGCGCTAAACCCTGAAAACGGCAGGATGGTTGTCATAGAGATGAACCCCAGGGTTTCGAGGTCCTCGGCGCTGGCAAGCAAGGCAACAGGGTTTCCTATTGCAAAGATCGCTGCAAAGCTTGCAGTAGGCCTTACCCTTGATGAGATCCCGAATGACATAACAAAGGAGACCCCTGCCTCGTTTGAACCGGCAATAGATTATGTAGTAACCAAGATACCCAGGTTTGCATTCGAAAAATTCTCTCAGGCTGACCCCACGCTTACAACACAGATGAAGTCAGTGGGAGAGGTTATGTCCATAGGAAGGACCTTCAAGGAGTCTTTGCAGAAAGCCATGCGGAGCCTTGAGATAGGAAGCCATGGTTTTGAAGAGCTGAATGTAAGTTTGGCAGAGCTTAAGGCAAAACTCAAGATACCCAATGCTGAAAGGCTCTGGTATGCTGCACAGGCGCTAAGGAATGGAATGCCTGTTGAAGAGATTTATAAAATTACATGGATAGACCCCTGGTTTTTGAATAATATAAAACAAATTGTTGAGATGGAGAATAGAGTAAAGCTGTCAGCTGTTAGCTGTCAGCTATCAGCGCAGATATTCAGAGAGGCAAAGGAGTTTGGTTTTTCTGACAGGAGGATTGCTGAACTTACGGGCCGGACAGAAACTGAAATAAGAAGATTAAGAAATGAACTTGGATTAAGGCCTGTTTATAAAATGGTTGATACATGTGCGGCAGAATTTGCTGCATATACGCCCTATATGTATTCGACGTATGAAGTACCATTTAAAGCTATCAGCTATCAGCTATCAGCTATCAACCCTTTTGTTGAATGCGAGGCCAATCCAACCAACCGCAAAAAGGTAATCATCCTCGGTTCAGGCCCGAACAGGATAGGACAGGGGATAGAGTTTGATTATTGCTGTGTACATGCTGTCTTTGCCCTGAAAGAGCTTGGCTACGAGACAATAATGGTTAACTGCAATCCGGAGACCGTCAGCACTGATTATGATACAGCTGACAGGCTTTATTTCGAGCCTCTGACAATAGAAGATGTCTTAAACATTATTGAGGTTGAAAAACCAGAGGGTGTGGTAGTTCAGTTCGGCGGACAGACTCCGTTAAAACTTGCGGTGCCACTGGAAAAAGAAGGCGTAAAAATTCTTGGCACATCCCCTGACTCAATAGACAGGGCAGAAGACAGGAAAAGATTCAAAGAACTTCTCCATAAGTTAAATTTAAAGCAGGCAGACAGCGACACTGCCATGTCTCCTGAAGAAGCTGCAGCTGTTGCGAAGAAAATTGGTTATCCTGTAATGGTAAGGCCCTCTTATGTTCTTGGCGGAAGGGCAATGGAGATTGTATATGATGAAGGCTCTCTTCTGGATTACATGAAAAGGGCTGTTAAGGCATCTCCGGAGCATCCTGTGCTCATAGATAAATATCTTGATGGGGCAGTGGAGGTTGATGTTGATGCCATCTCAGACGGGGTTGATGTAATGGTCGGCGGCGTTATGGAGCATATTGAAGAGGCCGGAATACATTCAGGTGATTCTGCATGTTCCTTGCCCCCGTATTCTTTGAAAAAATCTATTGTAGACGAAATCAAAGAACAGACAAAGGCCCTTGCCCGGGACCTGAATGTTATCGGCTTAATGAATATCCAGTTTGCCGTAAAGAGCAAAGAGCAGAGCGCAGAGAGCAGAGAGGATTATGAAATTTATATTATCGAGGTTAATCCAAGGGCCTCAAGGACAATCCCGTATGTAAGCAAGGCAACAGGAGTGCCGCTTGCAAAACTTGCCGCAAAGGTAATGCTTGGCAAGACATTGAAAGAGCTTGGGTTTACTAAAGAAAGAGAAATAAAACATGTGGCTGTTAAGGAGGCGGTATTCCCATTTGACCGTTTCAGCGGGGTTGATATAATTCTTGGCCCTGAGATGAAATCCACCGGTGAGGTTATGGGTATTGATGAGGATTTCGGCACTGCCTATGCAAAGGCCCAGCTTTCCTCCAGCAACAGGATACCGACATCGGGGAAAATTGTTATAAGCGTCAGGGATGAGGATAAGGCAGGGATATGCGATGTGGTAAGGCAACTCCATAATATGGGTTTTGATGTTATCGCGACACGCGGGACTGCAGAGCACTTAAAAAACAAAGGCATTGAGGTTGAAGTGATTAATAAAGTCAATGAGGGCAGGCCGCATATCGTTGATTTAATCAAAAACAGGGAAGTGAATTTTGTCATTAACACTGTGAGCGATGCACAGGCACAGAGGGATTCTTTCTCTATAAGAAGCAGCGCCCTTCAATATAAAGTGCCTTATACAACAACAGTCTCAGGGGCAAGGGCGGTTGTGAATGCAATAGAAATGCTTCTTAAAAAGGATATGGGTATAAAATCAATACAGGAATACCATAAGACGGTATAAATTCAGGTGATAATCCTTGCGTTCCTCTCAATAGTCTTTTATCTTCTCAGCCTGTACAGAGGTTTTCTCATCTATCCCGGGTTCCTGATGCAAGCGGCTTATATGCTGATGAGGGGAATTCAGCTTGAACGCCTGCCTCTGGTCGGGCCGCATGATACGTTGTTTTTTCTTTCATCCTCTCTGGTTGCATTCGCAATACCTTTTACATTCTCTATGAAGAATAAAAAACAGTTCATTAACCCTGTTTCGGTGATTGCGTCTGCATTGGTTGTTTTTTCTCTTCTCGCAAAGGCGCACAACAGGCCTCTGCCTCCGGTTTTAAAAACATACTGGTTTGAGCTCCATGTCAGTCTCTCGTTTTTTTCGTATGCGCTCTTCGGGATTGCGGCAATTTTAGGTTTTTTATTCCTGAGATATAAAGAGCAGGAAACAGAGGCTTATCAGTACAAGGCTGTACTGATAGGTTACTGCATGTTTTCTCTTTCAATGATATTCGGGGGCATCTGGGCCTACCTTGCGTGGGGCACATACTGGCTCTGGACTCCCAAGGAGCTATGGACAACAATCCTGTGGATTTTTTACAGCCTTTATTTACATGCAAGGTTGAAAAAGGAATGGGCGGGTAAACCCTCTGCCATTTTAGGTATTATTGGATTTGTCATCACACTGTTTACATATTTGGGAGTGAGCCTTTTGATGAAGAGCTCGCATACGTTTTGAGTAAAAGGGAGGCAGGGCATGGTACAAAGTTCTGTCATTCCCGTGTAAACGGGAATCCAGAGAAAAGGCATAAGAATAGATTCCCGCTTAATGACTGCGGGAATGACGAAAGAGGAGAATTTTGGGGTCAATAACAAGAGGTCTAAGATGGGAAAAATAATAAGAAGACTGTTTGCATTCTTCCTCTCCCTTCGAACAGCCATATGGCTTATGCTGGGATTGATCCTTATGCTCTTCCTTGGTGCCGTGATAATGCCGTCAAGAGAGGAATTCTCAACCATAAATTCAACCCCCCTGTTTGGATGGCTCAAAGATAGTCCGCCGGGTGCAACATGGTGGCTCTGGGGCTCGATAATCTTGCTTTCCCTGCTGGCTGCAAATACCTTGCTTTGCAGCGCAGAATCCCTCCTGAAAAAAAGGCAGCACAGGACATGGCTTTTGATAATCTCACCCCAGATAATACATATTGGTTTTTTATTTATACTCCTTGCACATTTTTTGAGTTCTGCCGGCAGCTTTAAAAACAATGCAGTTGCCTATGAAGGTTCAGCTTTTCTTTTGCCAAATAATTTAACTGTGAAGGTAAATGATATAAACATAAATATTAACCCATCGGGATACATCTCAGGCTGGACAGTGAATATAGAATATTTCTCTGGTAGTGAAAAAATAAAAGAAGATTCTCTCAGTCCAAACTCCCCTTCTTTTTACAAAGGGCTTGGAATATACCTCAAGGATATTCAGCCGTATCCATTAAAAGCGGTTCTGCTTGAGGTAACCAAAGAGCCTGGCGCGGCCTGGGCATTAGTTGGAGGAATACTTTTTATGCTTGGCACAATAACCCTGCTGATATTGAAAATAAAGAGAGAGTCTTATTAATTAGCGTAACAGGATTAAAATTGGGCGGGTAATTCTGACAGGGTAGCGATATTAATGGGTTTGAGGCTGATAAATGCTCTTACTATATTTGGGTCAAATTGTTTGCCAGCATGTTTTATCAATTCATTAACGGCCTCATTGTGGCTGGATGCAGACCGATAAGGCCTGTTTGATAAGATAGCATCGTAGGTATCCGCAACTGCAATTACCCTTGCGGACAAAGGGATATTTCTTTCGGCTAATCCATACGGATAGCCTGAACCATCATAGTTTTCATGATGATGAAGAATTGTCGGAAGTATGGATTTAAATTGTTTCAGGGGTTTTAGTATTTCTACTCCCTTTTGGGGATGGCTTCTGACAGTCTGCATCTCAGCTTTAGTTAGAGGCCCCTGCTTGCCCAGAATAATATCGCTTATGCCTATTTTGCCTATATCATGAAGCATTGATGCTGCCTTAAGCTCGCTTTTCTCATTTTCCTTAAGGTCAAGGGCATTTGCGATAAGGCTTGAGTAATAGCTGACCCGCCTGCAATGGCCGTAAGTGCCGTGATCTCTTTTTTCTATGGCCTGGGCCAGGGATGAAAGGACCTCGAGGTATGTCTTCTTCATGTCTTCTGTTTTTTCACTTACCTTTGTTTCGAGGGTCAGTAGAACTTTTTTTTTCTCTTTATCGAGTTCCCTTTTTTTGGTTACATGGTCTATGCTTTTCAGCAGGTCAGCAACAAAAAAGGGTTTGGTTATAAAATCAGATGCTCCTTTTTTAAGAGATTCAACAGCAAGGCCGGCGCTGCCATTGGCGGTGATTATCACATAATAAAGCTCAGGATCTATCTTTGACAACTCCTGTATGAGCTGAAGCCCTGTGGTGGCGCCCAGAAACTGGTCTATGAATGCCAGATCAAATTTGTCCTGAGTTACAAGCCTTAACGCACCTTCAGGCTGCGAAGCTGTTCTTACATAATAACCGAGGTCCTCAAGCAGCAAGGAGTACGTCTGCAGGATTCTTTCTTCATCATCTACCAGCAGAATGCGTGTGTCAGTTGGCATCTTCTCCCTCTTTTTACTCAGGTAAATTTAATCATTTGCCATCAGGGCAATTTTGATTACTGTCTGCAATATTTATAAATAGATGTTATTTTTTTAGCCTGGTAAGAAGGATTATTGATAACTGGTAGCTTCCGTTTTCCTCTTCTCTTATTTTCTTGTAGAAATCACATACTTCGCAGTTTTTGTACTTGTGGGCAAAGGTCCCCTGAACCTTTCCGCCGCATAAAGTGCCTGCCATGACCCAACAGGCCCTTCCTGCGTTTTTCCCTCCGTGGACTCCATCAAGCCTTTCATCACTTGTGGCCGGACATACGCCAAGCTCTTCGGATTTTTTACCTCCGGGCTCTCTCCCGCAGCCTTTAAATTCCCAGCAGTTTTGTTTCATTGTATTTTCCTCCCCTACGCCTTTTTTATATTTACTAAAAATGAAGCAAGATGAATGCCATGACATAATATATTGATTTTGCTGATAAATTTATGATTAAAAAGGATTATTGTCGGGCAATATGCCCCTGTGGCAGGGCATATTGCCTTAAGGGGTTGTATTGGGTAAAGTTATTTTGAAGGTGGTGCCTTTCCCTATTGCTGAAATAACACTGATGCTCCCATTATTGTCTGTAATAATTTTTCTTGCTATAGAGAGGCCAAGTCCCGTGCCGCCCTTTTCGGCCTTTGTTGTAAAAAAGTGTGCAAATATTCTGTCAATATGTTCGGACTGTATGCCTGTTCCTGTGTCACTGATTTTTATGAATACCATACCGTTTTCTATCCCTGTTTCGAGTGTAAGCGTGCCGTTATCCTGCATGGCATCAAGGGCATTCGTTATTATCGCTATAAAAGCCTGCCTTAGTTCGCCTTCACTTGCATGCACAACCGGTATTGCCTTTGCGTAATTTTTTATTACATTAATCCCTTTCAATCTGCCCTGAAAGCCGATTATCTCAAGGGTTTTATCGAGGCTCTCATTTAAATTAATCTCTTTTTTCTGATAAGTTTTTTCTCTTACAAATGAGAGCATGTCTGTTGTAATTTTTTTACACCTTAAAATCTCTTCTCCTATGATTTTCAAGTAATTTTCAAATAGTACAGGGTCAAACCGGTTGGTCTTTACTCTGGACAAAAGCCCCTCTGCACAGCCAGCAATCGAGGCCAGGGGGTTATTTATCTCATGGGCTATGCCTGATGCCATCTGTCCCAATGCCGCAAGCCTGTCGCTCATTATAAAACGCATCTCTTTTTCTTTTTCCTCTGTGATGTCTTTTGCTATATGAATTGTGCCCTGAAACTCTGCTTCATGGAAATAAAAAGGGAATGTGGATATCTGAAATATCTTGTTTGTTTTAGCATCCATAATCTCAGTGGTTGCCGGCCTCTTTTCTTTTAATGTCGTTATGTTAGGACAGCCCTCTATAGGGGAAGCGGCTCCATGGAAAATTTCATAGCATTTTTTGTTGATTATTTCCCGCGGATGCAAGCCAAAGTATTCTGCAAATGCGCGGTTAGCCTTTATAATATTGAATTCGCTGTCATGAATAGATATCAGGTCTGTGATGCCATCAAACGTGTCCTGCCACATTTTTTGAGACGCGGAGACCTTTTCAAACAGGATGTCTTTTTCCCGGTCCCTTTCATTTATTGCTTCTGCCATTTTGTTAAAAGCAGCGGAAAGCTCTCCAATCTCATCTTCGCTTCTTATGTCAACCCTGACATCAAAATTTCCATCCGCGATTTCTTTTACTCCATTCTTAAGGCTGTTTGTGGGATTAATTACGTCATGTCTTGCATAAAATATAATGAAGACTGTTGTGATGAAAAATAAGCCGAATGTATAGAACCTGAATGCATTGAAGTCTTCTAATTTTGCTTTATGTTCAGCCTCTAAAAGTCCGACAAACCGGTTTATGCCATATGCGTAGTTCTGGATCCCCACATTGTATTTGTCAAGTAATGCCCCGGTCCTTTCCCCATGAAGTTTGGCGATCTCTAAAAGCAGAGGCTTTAAAGTATTATTCCACTCGTCAAGGAAACCATCAAACATCATTATCTCATCTTTATTCTTAAGCGCCCTGATCCCAAGTTCGCTGTTCCCATTTTTTATATTGGCAGCTATTCTTTCATACATATTTATCTCATTGCCAAGTTCTGCAGTAAGAGATTCTTTTAATCCAGGGTCTGCTGTCTTGATTATTCTATTAATTATCCATGTCATTTCAAAGGAACGGGATCTCAGGCTCCCGGCAAGATTTATCCTTAAGGAATTATCACTAATTTGATTTGTAAAGATAAAGGTGGCAGTGATATAGATGGCGATAAAGGAAAGCATTATAATACCCATGAAAATAAGTTTTGCCGTAAGGGATTTGAATTTAAGCATTTTTTATCTTCCCGGTTTTTTCGCTGCGCTATAATGTCTGAATCCGCTGCTTAAAGATATCCTGACTTTGTTCATTCTTTTATCCCGTAACCCATCAGCTTCCGATAAAGAGTTTTCGGGTCGATACCGAGTATCTCTGCTGCTCTTCCTCTTTGTCCGCCGGCTTCCCTGAGGATTTTGAGGATATGATTTTTTTCGATGTCTTCAAGCCGGATGCCTGAAGCTTTATTGCCTGTTTTCAGGTCTGCGGGCAGGTCTTCACGGGTTATTGTATCGGCCTTTGACAGCAATAGAGTCCTGTGTAACACGTTCTGAAGCTCCCTGACATTTCCGGGCCATGAATATTCAGAGATGGCGTCCAATGCGTCCTTGCTGAACTTTTTATGCTTGAAGGCAGGATTGTTCTCTCTAAAGTGTGCAATAAGCAAAGGGATATCCTCTTTCCTTTCCCTTAAAGGGGGGATATGAATGGTTAACGCACTTATACGATAGTAGAGGTCATGCCTGAACCTGCCTTCTTCAGTCTCTGTTTTAATATCCTTGTTTGTGGCAAATACAAACTTTACATCAACTTTCATTTCTCTTGTCCCGCCAACCCTGAAAAAACTTTTTGTCTCGATGACGCGCAGCAATTTTATCTGAAGCTGCAGCGGCAGGTCGCCAATCTCATCAAGGAAAAGGGTCCCGCCATCAGCTATTTCCAGTAATCCTAATTTTTTTTCGTATGCTCCTGTGAATGACCCCTTTTCATGCCCGAACAGTTCGCTTTCAATTATGTTTTCGGGGATTGCCCCGCAGTTGATCGGGATATAGGGTTTTTCAGCTCTTTCCGATGCATCATGGATGGCTCTTGCTATCAGCTCTTTGCCAACACCGCTCTCGCCGTAAATAAGCACCGGAGAATCAGGGATTGCAACCTTTTTGACAGTCTCAAGAATATCTATCATTAAAGTATTCTTTGTTATGATGTTCTTTTGCCTGAATTGTCTTTTTATCTGTGTCTTGAGCAGCAGGTTTTCGGTGCGGAGTTTTTTCTTCTCATGCGCTTTTTCAATGACGGCTTTAAGTTCTTCAATCTTGAATGGTTTCGTAAGATAATCATAGGCTCCGAGCTTCATGGCCTCAACAGCCGTAGACACGATTCCAACGCCTGTAAGGATTACCACTTCGGGTGGTATCTCAAAAGTTTTTATTTTTTTCAGGACTTCCATCCCGCCGACTTCCGGCATATTTAAATCAAGCAGCAGGACATCGTATTCCTCTTTTTCAAGAAGGTCTTTTGCCTTAATGGCGCTGTCAGTTCCGGTAACATCAAAGCCCTCATCCGAGAGTGTGGTCATAAGGACCTCTCTGAAGTTTTTTTCATCGTCGGCAATTAATATCCTGACCGGTGAATTCTTCATTGTCTTTAAGGGTATAAATTTGATGTGATGGATTTAAGCATCTCTTTTTTTATGGCTACCTAACAATTATAGCAGAAAATTTTATGGTAAAACCCAATGTTTTTAGGCGACAACTTGTGCTACAATATCATGTTTTTCCTAATATCACGCGATTATTGGTTAGAGGGGAGAGAAATGGCGAAGGTTCCAATAAGTATTGAAGAGGAGATGAAGGTCTCCTATCTGGATTACGCTATGAGCGTAATAATCGGCAGGGCCCTGCCTGACATAAGAGACGGGCTTAAACCTGTTCAGAGAAGGATACTCTATGCAATGTTCAAGGAGGGCCTTCTTTCGAACAAAAAATATTCAAAGTGCGCCGGTGTTGTCGGAGAGGTTTTAAAGAAATACCATCCGCATGGCGATACCGCTGTATACGATGCACTCGTAAGACTTGCGCAGGATTTCAATATGCGTTATCCATTGATAGACGGTCAGGGTAATTTTGGCTCCATCGACGGAGATCCAGCTGCTGCATACCGTTATACCGAGGCAAGGCTTGCAAAGATTGCAGAAGACCTTCTGTCAGACATTGACAAGGAGACAGTTGACTTTAAATCCAATTTTGACGAAACAACAGAGGAACCTCTGGTGCTTCCGTCACGGGTGCCGAATCTTATAATTAACGGCTCTGCAGGTATCGCTGTTGGAATGGCAACGAATATACCTCCTCATAATCTGGGAGAGATAACAGATGGCCTTGTTATGCTCCTTGATAATCCTGAGGCAACAATCAATGACCTTATGGGTGTAATAAAGGGTCCTGATTTTCCGACGGGCGGCATAATTCACGGCGCTGAAGGTATTGTCGACGCTTATAACACGGGAAGAGGACTTATCAAGGTAAGGGCCAAGGCAAGGATAGAGCAGGAATATCGCGGCGGAGAGAATATCATAATCACAGAACTCCCGTATCAGGTTAACAAGGCAAGGCTTATAGAAAAGATTGCCGAGCTTGTGAGAGAAAAGAAAATAGAGGGCATATCGGAAATAAGAGATGAGTCGGATAGAGATGGAATAAGGGTTGTGCTTGAGCTTAAGAGGGGTGAGATGGCAGAGGTTGTTCTTAATAACCTTTATAAACATACACAGATGGAATCAACATTCGGAATTATAATGCTTGCCATTATCAATAATCAGCCTCAGGTTCTGCCTCTGAAGAAGATATTGAGCCATTTTCTGCAGTATCGGCGGGATGTTGTTATAAGAAGGACCAAGTTTGAACTCAGAAAGGCAGATGAGAGGGCGCATATATTAGAAGGGCTGAAGATAGCGCTTGATCATCTTGACGCGATTATTGCCTTAATAAGGAAATCAAAGACGCCTGAGGAGGCAAGGCTTGGATTGGTAAAGGACTACCCTCTGTCAGAGCTTCAGGCTCAGGCAATACTCGATATGAAACTGCAGAGGCTCACAGGACTTGAACGCGAAAAGATAATAAGTGAATACACTGAGATATTAAAAGAGATAGAAAGGCTTAAGGCAATACTCGGAAGTGATGCACTTGTATCGAAGATAATCAGGAATGAACTCATCGAGATCAAGGAAAAATACGCTGACGACAGAAGGACCGAGATCGCCACTGCGACAAAGGAGATTACCATAGAAGACCTGATAACAGAAGAGGACATGGTAATAACGATCTCTCATCAGGGTTATATAAAGAGGAATCCATTGTCTGCATACAGAAGCCAGCGCAGGGGAGGGAAGGGCCTCATCGGGATGGAGACAAAGGAAGAGGATTTTGTTGAACAGCTCTTTATCGGTTCGACGCATGACTATATGCTCTTCTTTTCCAACCTCGGGCGCTTATACTGGTTAAAGGTATACCAGATTCCGGAGGCAGGCCGTACTGCAAAAGGCAAGGCGCTTGTGAATCTCCTCCAGCTCTCAGAGGGAGAGAGGATTACAACAGCCCTGCCAATCAGGGATTTTAAAGAGGCATTTCTTGTGATGTTTACAAAAAATGGTACGGTAAAAAAGACTGCGCTTGAAGAATACAGCAACCCGCGCGGCAAGGGAATAATAGCTATTACAATTGAAGAAGGCGATGAATTGATAGTGGTAAAAAAGACCGATGGCAAGAGTGACCTGATTATTGGTACCAAGGATGGTCTTTCGATACGGTTTAATGAAGAGGATGTCCGTGATATGGGCCGGACAGCCAAAGGTGTTATAGGCATACGTCTTGTGAAGGGTGACGAGGTGGTATCTGCAGAGGTTGCAGAAGAACGAACCTATCTTCTCACCGTTACCGAAAAGGGGCTGGGCAAAAGGACCAAGATAGAAGAGTATCGTGTTCAGGGCAGGGGTGGAAAAGGTGTTATATCAATAAAGACCATAGAAAAAGGTGGGAAGGCAATCGGACTTATTCAGGTGCGGGATGAGGATGAGATAATTATGATAACCAATTCAGGGAAGCTCATAAGGACAACCGCAGACAACATATCCCTTCAGGGCAGGAATACGCAGGGTGTAAAGCTTATGGATGTTGATGCAGAGGATAAGATCGTAAGCATGAGCAAAGTAGTTGAAAAGGATTAGTTGATAATCAAAAAAAGAAACCGCTCAAATACTGTATCCCGTCTGTTGGGATTTGATTTATGCTTAAGGAATTCAGGAGATAAATCTTGCAGAAAGCCGTAAGCAAAATAATAAAGGTTCCTCTGTATATTTTTGGTTTTGTGCTTCTCGGTTTACTCTTTGCGTATTTGACATTCAAGCTGATGAGCTTCAGCAGGACAGTAGATGTCCCTGACCTTTCCGGTAAAAACCTTGTTGAGGCAAACGAGATTCTAAGCAAGAAGGGCCTTAACCTCAAGATAGAAGGCGAAGAATATGATCCTTCAATAGCCGGTGGATATATACTGAGGCAGGATGTGCCTGCTGGAAGCGGGGTTAAAGAACAGAGGAGGATAAAGGTTATACTCAGCAAAGGCCCGAGGGTTCAGACAATTCCCTCGGTGATTGGAGAGTCTGCGGACAAGGCTGAATCCATCCTTTTACAAAATGGATTAAAGGTAGCAAAGGTCATCCGTGTCCATTCAGGCACAGATGAAAGGGATAAGGTAATCTCACAGAAACCCGGCCCTGACGAAAAGATTGCTGAAAAAGTTACGCTTATTGTCAGTGCAGGGCCTTATGAGGTTATTTATTATTGTCCTGATTTTCAGGGAAAGACGCCGGAAGAGGCTCGGCAGCTTGCGGAAAAACTTGGGCTGAAACTTAATATTACCGGTTCCGGCGAGAAGGTAAAATCTCAGAAACCCAAAGCAGGCGCCCAAATTAAGGCAGGGGATATAATAAATTTTCAATTAGAAGGGGAATAATTAGTTAAAATTTAATTTTGGAGGTTGGTATGGTTAAAATTGCGCCGTCAATACTTTCAGCTGATTTTATGAGACTGGGTGAGGAGATAAAGGCTGCAGAGGCTGCAGGTGTTGATCTGTTTCATATTGATATTATGGACGGCCATTTTGTACCCAATATGACCATCGGGCCTTCTATTGTTGAGGCAATAAACAAAATAACTGATGTTCCGCTTGATGTGCATCTGATGATAGAAGAACCTGATAAATATGTAAAAGATTTCATAAATGCCGGCGCAGATTATCTGGCAGTGCATATTGAGGCCTCGGTGCATGCGCACAGGACCGTGCAGGTGATAAAAGAAAGCGGCATAAAGGCAGGTATTGCGCTTAATCCTGCAACTCCTGTTTGCAGCCTTGAGCATATTCTTCAGGACCTGGACTTTGTGGTTCTTATGTCTGTTAATCCGGGATTCGGAGGCCAGAGCTTTATCCCGCAGTCCATGGACAAGATTAAGACCCTGAAGAAGCTGATAAGGGAAAGGAACCTGGCAACATTGATCGAGGTTGATGGCGGAGTAAAGCCTGATAACGCAAGACAGGTTGCTGATGCAGGCGCAGGCATGCTTGTAATGGGTTCAGCGTTTTTTAGCTCTAAGGACTATAAAGCTCTAACAAAAAATTTAAGGAGTGTGCTCAGCAGCGTATGACAGATAATGCAGGCAGGCTTTTTAACCGCGCAGAGGAATTAAAGAACAGGGCTGAATACAATGAGGCCTTACTGCTTTTCGCTAAGGCGCTCAAGGCATACAAAAATGACAGGGAAGGTATTCTTAACTGCCTTATGTCAATCGGCGATACATGCCGCATGACAGGGAATTTTAAGCTTGCAGAGAGAAGCTATTCGAGGGCAATAAAATTAAGCGAAAAGATGAAGGATAAGGTAACCACGGCGGATGCAGCAGTCGGCCTCGGCCTATCGCTGAGGGCGCTCGGCAGATGGAAAGAAGCGATAAGCCTGTTTTCCAAAGCAAAAAGATTTTATATGAGAAACAAGGATGAACACGGCATGGCATTTGTGTTTTGGGCAGAAGGAGGCGCTCTGAGAATTAAAGGAGATATACCTGAAGCCATTAAGGTATTTAAGAAGTCACTTGTGCTCTTCATGGAAATTAATTATAAACCTGGCATCGGATATAACCTGTGCGGGCTTGGCGGTACATGCAGGGTTGCGGGACTATTCAATGACTCTCTTAAATATTACAGATCTGCAAATAAGCTGTTTTCAGGGTTAAAAGATAACTTTGGTGTTGCGTATTCCCATTGCGGTATCGGAAATGCATTAAGGATGAAAGATGATTTCGCTGGCGCTCAAAAGCATTTCAAAAAAGCTTCATCTCTTTACGGAAAAATAGGCGACATTGTCAGTTATGCATACACCCTCTGGAGTCTTGGCAAGACATGCACTATGCTCGGCAAACCTGATAAGGCAATGGAGTATTTTGAGCAATCATACAGGCTTTTCAAAAAGACAAAAGACCCGAGGGGAATCATATACTGCAGGCTGGGCATGGGCGAGGCAGAATTTCTTCAGGGAAAACTGTTGTCTGCCCGAAGGGACTTTAAATCAGCGCTCAGAGATTCAATGGCCAATAAGTTCGCTGTTGAGGCTTGCCATTCAAAGACACTTTTGTCATTTATGGATGGAAAGATTGATAACAGATGTTATAATAGACTTGGATTAAAGCTGAGATTCCGGACAATACCTTTTAATATTCCATAAAACAAAAAGGTTAAGGCTAAGGTTGAGGTTGAGAATTTCTCAGTCTTAACCTTAATCTCAACCTGATTTTCTCATGGGGGCGAATATGGGGGTTCTCAATCTCCCTAATACAATTACTATAGCGAGGATAGTTATAATTCCTCTTTTCATAACGGCAGTCATATACAAGCGGTATGATTATGCGCTATATCTGTTTGTTATTGCTGCCCTGACCGATACACTCGACGGGCTTATCGCAAGGCTTACAAATCAGAAAACAGTCTTTGGCACATTTCTTGACCCGCTGGCAGACAAATTTCTTCTTGTAACGTCTTTTATTCTTTTTTCCATGAACGGATGGCTGCCGAAATGGCTGACTATAACAGTAATAAGCAGGGACATTATTGTGATAATAGGATGGGTGCTTATTTACCTTACAACACACATATCGAATGTTCAGCCTACGATTACGGGCAAGGCCGCAATAGCAATGCAGCTTATAGTTTTATGCTATGTGCTTCTTACAGTGAATATTGCCTCACTCCCAAAGATGCCTGATGTGCTTATACTGGTAACTGCAGCGCTGACAATAATTTCAGGTTTACATTATATATACAGAGGTTTAAAATTGACACATGCACAATAGAGACGGCATCGAGATAGAACAAATAAAGGCTAAAAGCATCGCAGAGCGGGAAGGGCTTCTTCCCGGAGATTCCGTGTTTTCCATAAACGGGCACAGGCTTAATGACAGCATAGACTTTATGTTTTACAGAAATGAGCCGGAACTTAATATGGCCATATCCAGAAAAGGGAAGAAGATCCAGGCAAAACTCCTTTCCGGAGAGGGAGAGGACATTGGCATTACACTCAGGCCTTTCAAGATAAAGAGATGCACAAATAACTGCATATTCTGTTTTGTATCCCAGCTTCCGAAAGGACTGAGAAAGTCTCTGTACGTAAAGGATGAAGATTACAGGATGTCCTTTCTTTACGGAAACTATATTACCCTGACAAATCTGAGCGCCCAGGACAAGAAGAGGATTGCGCAGCAGCGGCTGAGCCCTCTATACATCTCGGTTCATTCAACCAACAGGTCTGTCCGCAATACGTTGCTCGGCAATCCGAGGGCAGGGGATGTCTTGAAAGAACTGAAATTTTTTAAGGAAAACAGGATCAGGATGCATGCCCAGATTGTGATGTGCCCCGGTTACAATGACGGCAGGGAACTTCAGAAGACCATAAGAGACCTTTATGGTTTTTACCCTTATGTGTCGTCAATTGCTGTTGTGCCTGTGGGGCTTACGATGCACAGGAAGCTGGAGCTGAAACGTGTTGAAAAAGAGGATGCGCTAAAGACGATAGAGATGATAGATTCTTTTCAGAAGAGGTTCAAAAAGAAGCACGGGGACCCTGTTGTCTACGGTGCAGACGAGTTATATATAAAGGCAGGGCTGAATTTTCCTGCCTTGAAGGAATACGGGGAACTTCCCCAGATAGAGAACGGGGTAGGCATGGTTCCCCTGTTTATGTCTCAGGCAAAAAAAATCAGCAATCAGCTTTCAGGTATCAGCCATCAGGCGAGAAAAAAGAAGTTTTTGACTTTTACAGGGATATCTTTTTATCCTTATCTCAAGAGATTTGCCGACAGGCTTTTTGAAAAGGAGAATATAATCCTGAATGTTGTTCCTGTTGAGAATGCCTTTTTCGGGAAATCCGTTACTGTTACCGGGCTTCTCACCGGGAGGGATGTTATAAGAACGCTCTCGGACAAGACAGCCGGCTATGAATCTCTTTTGATGCCTGATGTTGTCCTGAGAGACGGGACGGATGTTTTTTTGGATGATATTTCCAGAAAGGATATAGAGGCTGCCCTCGGAATAAAGGCTAAAGTCACAGAGAGCACCCCTGGGGGAATTATAAAGGCAATGCTGGAGGACAAATGAAAGTCAGTGGTAAGACAAAGGTTCTTGGCTTATTGGGTTTTCCTGTAGAACACAGCCTTTCGCCTGCGATGCACAACACTGCATTTGAAAAACTCGGGCTTGACTGCTGTTATGTTACATTTTTGGTCAAGCCTGAGCTTGTGCGTGATGCGGTAAAGTCAATAAGGGCGCTTAACCTTGCAGGCGTGAATGTCACAGTGCCTCATAAGGAGAAAGTCATTCCTTTTCTTGATAAAGTCAGCAAAGAGGCTTCTTTTATAGGAGCCGTCAATACAATAGTCAATGCTAATGGAAAGCTTACAGGGTACAACACTGACGGCCGGGGTTTTATGAGGTCTTTGTCCGAGGCAAAGATTCCTGTTAACAAAAAAAATGTGCTGATAATAGGCGCAGGAGGCGCTTCGCGGGCAATAGGTTATTATCTCTGCCAGAATGTATCGAAGTTGCTTTTATATGACATAGATAAAAAGAAGGCAGGAAAACTCATAAAGGATTTGAATAAGATTCGTGGAAATGTGTCATTCTTTGGCTCTCAGCCCTCAGTCCTAAGCTCTCAGCTTGAAGATGTTGACATAATAATTAATGCCACGCCCTTAGGATTGAAAAAAGGCGATCCATTACCTATAAATGCAAATCTTCTGAGGGAAAAACATGTCGTCTGTGATCTGATTTATAAAAATACTCCTTTGCTTCAGAAGGCTTCGGGAAAAGGTTGTAAGACTCTTAACGGTCTTGGCATGCTTTTATGGCAGGGTGTTTTTGCATTCGAACTGTGGACGGGAAAGAAACCGCCGGTTGATGTGATGAGAAAGTCGTTGCGACTCGCAACCGAGGCGCTGACTCAAAATCTTTAGCTTTTAGCTCAGATTTTACCCTTTCTCTTGCAAGGCAGGCAAAAAATATTTTATAGTTATAGAAATAGATACTTGCGGGCGTAACTCAGTGGTAGAGTGTTAGCTTCCCAAGCTGAAAGTCGCGGGTTCGAATCCCGTCGCCCGCTCCATTTGCCCGAAAAATATGAAATCTGTATAACAAGTCAAGAATATTTTTTGTATCTGCAGTGAGTTAAATGCTATTTGCCTTTACATGCTCATACCCGTGTGATAAAATTTAAACATGAAGAAAAAAATGTTATTTGTTTTTTCTGTTATTTCTTTTTTTCTGATTGTGCTTTTTTTCGGAAATAACAGGGAAACAGAAAAAGACTTGCTGTTTAAGGGAAACTCTTTTATAGACGGATTAAGGATTGTCCATAAGAAAGATGGCAAAAATCTCTGGACCCTCAATGCAAAAAGGGCTGATTTTGCAGAGAGTGAGGATAAGGCAAGGCTCAGGAATGTAGCGATAACGGTCGAGAACAAGGAGATGACGATACATGCAGAGAATGGGCTTTATGACCTTGAAAGCCGGAATCTGACCCTTAACGGCGAGATAACAGCGGTTGCAAAGGATTATACAATCATTGCTGATTCCATGGAATGGGACCAGTCCAGGGAAGAAATGAAGACAAAAGGAAATGTAAGGGTTGAAAGCAAAAAATTCAACGTCGAAGGCTCAGGCATGGAAGTAAATTCGGAACAGAAAGTGAGAATATTAAAAGATGTTAAGGCAACTTTCTATCACTAGTATTTTTTCCCTTGTCATAATAACAAGCATTGCATTTGCTTCTCCATCCGATGTGCCATCTAAAGGAGCCGGGGATAAGACAGGACAGGTAAAGGGGCCTATAATAATAACTTCTGCTACGCTCTCGTCTGACAGCAAGGCACATACTGCCCTGTTTGAAGGCTCTGTTGTTGCCAGGACCGAAGAAATGACGCTTTACTCTGACAGGATGCTTGTCTATTATGCTGAACAAACAGGAAATGTAACAAAGATAGATGCGGATGGCAATGTAAAACTTATAAAAAAGAACCTGGTTGTAACGTCAAAGGCAGCAGTTTATTTTGCAGAAGAAGATAGGGCAATCTTTACCGGTGAACCGAAGGCTGTGGAAAAAGGCAATGTTATTACAGGCACGAAGATGACATACCTGATGAAAGAGGAGCGCTCTTTTGTGGAAAACAGCAGGGTGTTGCTCGAAAATAAGAAGAGACAGGAGCCCGCTGAGGCGGGAAATTAGATGCATATCCTTAAGGTAGATGGCATTACAAAAAACTACGGCAAAAAATGTGTTGTAAATGACCTTAATTTATATGTAACAACAGGTGAGATTGTCGGGCTGCTCGGCCCTAACGGAGCCGGCAAGACAACAACATTTTATATGATTGTCGGGATGATAAAGCCTGAAAAAGGCAGCATTGCCCTTGACAGTGAAGATATCGGGCAATTCCCGATGTATCAAAAGGCGCGTAAGGGGATAGGGTACCTTCCACAGGAGCCGTCCATATTCAGGAAACTTACCGTAAGGGACAACCTGAGGGCTGTGCTCGAAATAAAGGGATATCCTGATACAGGTATTGCAGAGATGATAGAACGCCTTCTTGATGAATTCAATCTCAGGGGATTTGCGGACAGGGACGGTTACAGGCTGTCAGGGGGAGAACGAAGGAGAGCAGAGATTGCAAGGGCGCTTGCCCTGAACCCGACCTTTATGCTTTTCGATGAGCCGTTTACCGGCATAGACCCCATTGCAATAATAGAGCTTAAAAAAATGCTGACCCATCTCAAGAATAAAGGCCTTGGTATACTTATAACAGACCATAATGTAAGGGATACGCTTTCGATAACAGACAGGGCATATATAATCAATAATGGAGAGGTGCTTGCAGAGGGAATGCCTGAACATATCGTTGCTAATCCACAGGTAAAAGAGGCATACCTCGGAGAGGAATTCAGGCTTTAATGGCACTCGAACACAAATTAGAGCTTAAACTTTCCCAGAAGCTTGTTCTCACTCCTCAGCTTCAGATGGCGATAAAACTCCTGCAGATGCCGCAGCTTGAACTGTCACAGACCCTGACTCAGGAGCTTGTCGAGAATCCATTTCTGGAAGAAGTTGTAGAAGATACAAAAGAAGAGCTTACGAGAGAGGAAGTGGAATCCATGGAGGTTCAGGAAGAAACTGACGATGCTGAATCTCCGCTTGAAAGAGTAATGTCTGATGAAAATCTTAGCAGGTTTACTGTTGATGACTATTTCGAAGAGAGAGGCAGTGATGGAAGAGACCTCGGATATTTTACGCCGGGCACAGAAGCTCCGCCGTCATTCGAGCAGTTTGTAAATCAAAGTCCGGATATCTATGACCATCTTTTATGGCAGCTGAGATTGTCCGATGTTGCGGAAGAAATAAGGCAGGTTGGAGAGGTCGTAATAGGCAATATAGATGAAAACGGGTACCTCAGCGCCACAGATGAAGAGATTGCGAAGTCTTTTAATACCGATGTTGTCATGGCAGGAAAGGCTGTCGATCTCGTTCAGAGTTTTGACCCTCCGGGTATAGGAGCAAGGGACTTGAAGGAATGCCTGCTTTTACAACTCAGGTTGCTGGGGCTGACAGGCAGCCTTGCAGAAAAAATTATTTTAAGCGACATGGAAGAACTCAGAAAAAAGAACTACCATCAGATAGCCAGGCAGCACAGCGCCCCGCTGGATGATGTGCTGGCAGCTGTTAAGGTTATTGAAGGGTTAGAGCCGAAACCGGCGAGGAATTTTTCAGGGGCCGGTACAAATTATGTTGTCCCTGATGTGTTTATAGTAAAGAACGATGAAGGCTACCAGATAATCCTGAATGATGAGAGACTGCCAAAGCTGAAAATAAACAGCTATTATAAAAAGTTGCTCCTGCAGAAAAATTCCTTCTCAAAAGAGGAGAGACAGTTTCTTGATGAAAAATTGCGTTCTGCTACATGGCTGTTGAAGAGCCTTGACCAGCGTAACAGGACCATATACAGGGTAACTGAAAGCATAATCAATTTTCAAAGAGATTTTTTTGATGGAAACGTACAGAATTTAAAACCGCTGAATCTCAGAAATGTTGCACTTGACCTCGGCCTGCACGAGAGCACTATAAGCAGAGTTACGTCGAATAAATATATGTCCTGCGGCCATGGCGTTTTTTGTTTTAAATTCTTTTTCAGCAGCGCCCTGCAGAGTAAGGGTAATACAGAGGGCGTGTCTTCCACTTCTGTAAAGGACCTGATAAAAAAGATAGTCTCTGAAGAGGATACAAAGAAACCGTTAAGCGACCAGATTATAGTTGGAATGCTTAAAAATAGCGATGTAACGATTGCGAGAAGGACTGTTGCAAAATATAGAGAGGAACTGAAAATCCCGTCTCAGAACCAGAGAAGGAGATTTGACTAAGGAGGGAGTTATGAACGTAATAGTCAATGGAAGGCACCTGAGTATAACCCCGGCATTAAGGAATTATGCAGAGGAAAAGGTTAAAAAGTTTGAGAGGTATTCTTCAAATATTACCGAGGCTGTTGTGACCCTCAGTATTGAAAAATACAGGCATAAGGTAGAGGTGCTTCTGAAGGCGAACGGCACGATGATACAGGCCGAGGGAATCACAGGCGAGATATATTCTTCAATTGATGAAGTTGTCGAAAAGCTTGAAAAACAGGTGAAGAAATACAAGGAAAAGCTTGTTTCTCACAGGAAGGGTGAAGGCAAAAACGCTGAGGCCCTGTCACCGGAGATACCTGAGGAAACAGGCAGGATTATAAAGAGGAAGCAGTTTGATATAAAACCAATGGGGCCTGATGAGGCCGTGATGCAGATGGAACTCCTTGACAAGAATTTTTTTGTTTTTACCAATGAGATAAGCGGAAACATTAACGTTGTCTATCGCAGGAATGACGGAAACTTCGGACTGATAGAGCCGATGAAATGAGAAATGATGCAGGATACACGATGCAAAAAGGAGATTTATATCATGGATCGTGTATCGCGCATCCGGTATTAAATTGCAACCCGCCATTGTCATAATCAGCGGCCTTTCGGGATCAGGAAAGACGGTTGCCCTGAGGGCGCTGGAAGACAGCGGTTTTTTCTGCGTTGATAATCTTCCCCTTACCTTAATAGATTCCTTTATAACCCAGTTAACTCAAAAAGGCGATATAAAAAGGATAGGGATAGGTATTGATATAAGGGAGCAGGGATTTCTCCTGAAGGCAGATTCCGCGCTTCAGGCATTAAGGAAGAAGCATAAGACTGAAATCATATTTTTAGAGGCGGAAAAAGGTGTGCTCATAAGGAGATTCAAAGAGACAAGGAGGCCGCACCCTTTGTCCATATCATTCAAAAACGACATCGGAAAATCAATTGAGGCAGAAAAGAAAGCGCTCATGCCTTTAAGGAAAGAAGCTGACAGGATTATAGACACCTCGTCATATACTCCGCATCAACTCAGGCAGCTAATAACTTCATTGTACAGCAGCGCTGCAAAGGGCAGTGCAATGGCATTAACGCTTATGTCTTTTGGCTATAAATTTGGAGTTCCCCAAAACATTGATTTGCTGTTTGATGTCAGATTCATTCCGAATCCGCACTTCGTGCCTGAACTCAAGGAACTCTCCGGTATTGACCTGCCGGTCAAAAAATTTATCTTTGAGAAACCCCGGGCAAAGGAATTTATGAAGAAACTGAAAGGGCTGCTTAATTTTCTTATCCCTCTCTATATAAAAGAGGGCAAGACCTATCTCACCATTGGCATCGGATGCACAGGCGGGAGACACCGCTCGCCGGCAATAACCGAAAAAATAGCATCTCTTATAAAAAATCAGCCTGTTGATATCAATATCGTACATCGGGACTTACAATAAAGCATTATTAAGTTTAGTAAAGGCAGGTAATTTGCGACATTGAATACTTACATTCGTCAAGACAGAGAAAGTAGAAATGTTTTATAATAAAAAATGGCTGTGCTGGAGATTAAAAGGTATCCTGAAAAAGTCTTAAAAGAAAAAACCGCGCCTGTCAGTGACATAGACCGCAGTATCCACCGCCTGATAGATGACATGATAGAGACAATGTATGCTGCAAAAGGGGTTGGTCTTGCTGCTAATCAGGTAGGCGTTTCAAAGAGGCTCTGTGTAATAGATGTAAGCACAGCAGACGAAAGCATCCCTTTGATAGTTCTCATAAATCCAAAGATTATTGAAAAAAAAGGTTCTCTTGATGAGGAAGAGGGATGTCTCAGCATTCCGGACTACAGGACAAAAGTGAAGAGGGCTGAGGAGGTTGTTGTAAGGGCGCTGGACAGAAAGGGCAATATGATAGAGATACAGGGCAGAGACCTATTGGCCCGTGCGTTGCAGCACGAGATAGACCATCTTGACGGTTTGCTTTTTATTGACAGGATAAGCCCGATTAAAAGGGAATTTTTTAAGAAACGTTATAAGAAAGCAATGGCAGGCGATAGATGAAAAATAAGGAATACAGGATAGCTCTCTCGCTCATTCTCGCTGCGCTCCGAGGTTTTTGCCTCTTATACCCCCCTCAATCCCCCCTTATCAAGGGGGGACTAAGGGGGGTGTGGACTATCGGCAAAAAAAACCGCTCAAGAGCAATCCTGTATTCCTCTTGGTCGAACCTGTCAGCAGTCAAATGAGCCTTGTCTTTTTTGGCACACCTTTATTTGCAGTCCCCGCACTCAATGCACTCCTGCAGGCCGGAGAAAAAATTGCTGCTGTTGTGACCCAGCCTGATAAGAAGAAGGGAAGGGGGCATCAGATGTCTCTGCCGCCGGTTAAAGAACTTGCATTAAAGGAAGGCCTGCGCATTTTTCAGCCTGCAAGCATGAAGGACTCAAATTTTCTTAATGAGCTTTCATTGATTAGGCCTGAACTTATAGTAGTTGTGGCATATGGAAGGATACTCCCCGAAAGTATTCTTAATCTTCCGCCGTTTGGATGCATAAATATTCACGCCTCCCTGTTGCCTAAGTACAGGGGTGCCGCGCCCATTCAGTGGGCAATAATAAACGGAGAGGAGTTTACAGGCGTTACAACGATGCTTATGGATAAGGGGCTCGATACAGGCGATATCCTGCTTGAGGAAAAAATACGGATAAGAGATGAAGATACCACTGAAACCCTGAACAGAAAATTATCCGGACTCGGGGCCTCTCTGTTGCTCAATACAATAAAAGGGATAAAGGAAGGTTCGCTAAAATCCAGGCCCCAGGCCGGAGAAGCGTCTTACGCGCCTGTCATAAAAAAAGAGGATGGATTGCTCAACTGGTCAAAGACAGCAAGTGAGTTATTTAATTTTGTACGTGGTATGTATCCATGGCCGTGTGCATATTGTTATTTGGGCAAAGAAAGGATTAAAATTATCAGGGTAAGGGCGGTTGATGGTCAGGGGAAACCCGGCAGGATAGAAAGGGCGTTGAAAGATGAACTTGTTGTTGGAACCGCGAAAGGACTCATCTCAATTGTAGAGCTTCAGCCCGAAGGCAAAAAGGTAATGTCGGCAGGCGAGTTTATCAGGGGAAGAAACGTAAGAGAAGGGCAATATTTTGATGAAAAAGATATGGATTAGAGGGCTTGTACTGAGGTTTCTCTATCCTGCGCTTATGCTTGTGGGTTCGTTTAAAAAAGATAAGAAGGAGAAACTGCAAAGGTTCATCATAAATCTTAACAACAAGCTTGTGCGGGCCGAGAACCCCAGGACAAAAAAAATATTGATTCTTTTGCCGCACTGCCTTCAGATAGATGAGTGTACTATCAGGCTGACACATAATGTTTATAACTGTGAAGGCTGCGGAAAGTGTGAGATAAGAGACCTTATTCAGATTGCAGATGAAAACAAACTGAGCCTTTCTGTTGCAACAGGAGGAACGCTTGCAAGGCGTATTGTGAAGGATATAATGCCGGGCGCAATTATAGCTGTTGCATGCGAGACAGACCTCAGCAGCGGAATAGTTGATACGTATCCCCTGCCTGTTTTGGGCATTACCAATGAACGTCCGTTCGGCCCCTGCCTTAATACTCAGGTGGATCTGGAAAAGGTTAAAGAGGCAATAAAATTTTTCAGCCAATAACCCTTCACTCTGCCCTTGACAATCTTTCTTTTGAAGAAGTATAGTTAACTGCAAACTAACCTGCCTTAAAATGGAGGTGTAAAATGTCTGACATAAAGCCTGATGTGACCCTGAACTGCAAAGGCCTTAACTGTCCCATGCCTCTGATAAAAACCAAAAAGGCCCTTGACTCCATGGAACCCGGGCAGATACTTTTTGTTGAAGCAACAGATGCCGGCACAAAAGCCGATATCCCTGCCCTGTTAAAACGCACAGGCAATGAACTGCTGGAGATGCGCGAGGAAAAAGGGGAATTTCTGTATTACATAAAAAAGATTATTTGAACTATACATTTATTTAATCTTGTAATTTATAGGCAGATAAATAATTGTGATTTATAGATTAATTTTTTTTATTTGACCATTACGCAGGCAGTATATTACTCTTTACTGCTTACTTTAAGTAAAAGATAAAAAAGTAAAAGTTTTTTCAAAATCTATCAAATACGAAGGAGGACTTTATGGCTGGCAAGAAGTACAACACGCCGTTGATTGACGACCTCGAAAAAGGTCCGTGGCCGAGCTTTGTCACAGAGATGAAGAAGGCCGCAAAAAAGAGCGAGATGTCTAATGATGCATTGGGGCACCTCGAGAAGTGCTACGCTACCAAAAAAGGATACTGGAAGCATGGTGGAATCGTTGGTGTTCTTGGATATGGTGGAGGAGTTATCGGGAGATATTCAGAACTCGGCGATGAATTCCCGGGTGTGGCACATTTCCACACAGTAAGAATAAACCAACCAAGCGCATTCTTCTATACAGGCAAGGCATTGAAAGAGATATGCGATATCTGGGACAAATATGGAAGCGGCCTGACAAACGTGCATGGTTCAACAGGCGACCTTGTCCTCCTCGGTACCAAGACCGAGCATCTTGAAAACATTTTCGCAGAATACTCTTCGCGCGGATGGGACCTTGGTGGTTCGGGTTCAGCGCTCAGAACTCCGAGCTGCTGTGTTGGCCCTGCTCGCTGTGAGTGGTCCAATTATGATACCCTGGATCTTACGTATAATCTTACACAGGAATTCCAGGATGAGCTTCACAGGCCGTCATTCTCCTATAAATTCAAAATAAAGTCATCAGGCTGTGCATGCGACTGTGTTGCAGCTCTTGCCCGCGCAGACCTATCCATAATCGGCACATGGAAGGGCGACATAAAGATTGATCAGGCTGAAGTCAAGAATTATGCAAAGACAATGGATATAAAGGCTGAGATCGTTGATATGTGTCCGACACAGTGCATAAGTTATGACGGTAAGGAAATGAAAATAAACAACAAAGAGTGCAGCAGATGCATGCACTGCATAACAAAGATGACAAAGGCATTAAGGCCGAGCGGTGAAAGGGGAGCAACTCTCTGCATGGGAAGTAAGGCACCTATCGTTGTCGGGTCATTGCTTTCATGGGTTATCGTTCCGTTCGTCAAACTTGAAGCGCCATACACTGAACTTAAAGACTTGCTCCGCAAGATATGGGATTGGTGGGATGAAAATGGCAAGCCGAGAGAGAGAATTGGTGAGGTTATTGAGATAAAGGGCATGAGGTCATTCCTTGAAGCCATTGGAGTGGCGCCACAGCCGCAGCAGGTTAAGGAGCCGAGAAAAGACCCGTTCATGTTCTACACTGATGAGGATATGGCAGGGTTTAAGGCAAAAGAAGCAGAAGAAAAGAAAACCGGAAAGTATAAATTCTAAATAAAATAAATTAAGGAGGATATATAAAAATGGCAATACCTCAGAGAAAAACAGACGTAGGCCCGCCTCATTATAAACAGTTCCTGCCGCCTGTAATACAGAAAAATTATGGCAAATGGAAATACCATGAGGTGATTAACCCGGGTACTATGGTTCATGTAGGTGAAAGCGGTGACAAGCTCTGGACAGTCAGGGTTGCATCACCCAGGATACTCGCAACAGATACTATCCGTGAACAGTGTGATATCGCAGAAAAATACTGTGACGGGTATCTGCGCTACACAACAAGAAATAATGTAGAGTTTCTTGTATCTGATGAAAAGAAACTTGAACCTCTAAAGAAAGAACTTACAGCCAAGGGCTTTAAGATGGGCGGAATAGGCTATGGCATTACAAATGTTGTACATACCCAGGGATGGGTACACTGCCACGGCGCATGCACAGACGCCTCAGGCCTTGTCAAGGCAATGATGGATGAGCTCTATGAATATTTTGATTCAAAGAGGCTTCCGAACAAGGTAAGGCTTGCAGTTGCCTGCTGTGTTAATATGTGCGGAGCTGTTCATTGCTCTGACATAGCTGTTGTTGCAGTTCATACAAAGGTTCCTCAGATTAATCACGAGACCTTTAAGAACATGTGCGAGCTTCCGACAGTTATCGGTTCATGCCCGACACGCGCTATCAGCCCTGACCCTGCAAAGAAGAGCATCAAGATAAATGCCGAGAAGTGCATGTACTGCGGTAATTGCTTTACAGTCTGCCCGCCTATCAGCATTAAGGATCCTGAGAGGGACGGAGTTGCTATCGTTGTAGGTGGAAAGATAAACAGCCTGAGGACAAATCCAAAGTTCTCAAAGCTTGTTATCCCTTACATTTCCAATGTGCCGCCGAGATGGCCGAAGGTTGTTGCGGCAATAAAGCATATTGTTGAGGTGTATGCAAAGAATGCAAAGAAGCACGAGAGGATAGGTGAATGGATAGAAAGGATAGGCTGGGAAAGGTTCTTCTCAATGGCCAATATTGATTTCACATTCCAGTCTATTGATGACTTCACCTTCATGAGAGATACAATGAGGACAGCAGCAACATTTAAGTGGTCGTAAAAAATGGGCAAGGCAGTCCCGAATATCGGGACTGCCTTCTTAATAAACGTCATTAAATATTTATCACGGGGGTAGGGTATATGGAAATAGCAGAACTTCAGGACAAAATTTATGCCTTCTGTGAGGCCGCAAAGGGCAAAAAGAAGCTGAAAGAAAAGGATATCATTAAAGGTGTATCTGCTGAGCAAAACGTCCAGCCGGATGAAGTTAAGAAGGCTATGAGGCTACTGATAGACGTGGGAAAACTTATGTATTCTTACGGCGGTGGCGCAAGTTCAGTTGAAATCCCGAGTGAGGAGTATCTCAGGGAAAAAGGTCTTATAAAGTAAGAAAAGTCTCATTTTCACTTTATGTGCAATTTAAACAGAGGGGATAGAACCCCTCTGTTTTGTTTTTTAGCCTCTCATTGATTTACCCAACTGAAATCCCCTGAGAGTTCAGGATTTTAAACATCGGACGGCCGAAGAAAAAAAGCTCAGTCTCAACTGAAAGTCCAAATTCAGAAATGGCCTTTGAGCGTATGGTAAGGTCCTCTTGGACAAGCGCTGTAAGCTTTGCAAGCGATATTGAATCACTATTTTTCTTCATCACTGAGGAAATGAGATTTTCTGCTATCAGGACGGAACATTTTTTTTCGTGCCTTGCAATAAACCCTGTGATTGGGTTATCCTGGCTGATTATGTCAGCGCGGGTTATCGTGTCTTTGCCGATGGCAGAGATAATTTCTGAAGTATCCCAGCATTTCAAAAGGCGGCATTCCAAAGGCCTGTGTTTGTAGATAGTGCAAGAGGACTTCTTTTTGTCATAAAATAAGCACTCCCATGCTCTGCCTTTGCCTGACACCTTAATAAGTTCCTGTTTGACCGGTTCAGGTTTATCGCTCAAGGGGGTGAATGCAAGCTCGCCTTTTCTGATTGTTATCAGGTGCTGGTATGAGATATGGCCTTCAAAAAGTATTTTTTTGTCTTCCTTATGCAATGTCGGGCCGCCCTTAATGCAGCAGGTTCCGCATCTTATGCAATGAGTTCTATTATCAGATTTCAGATTATGCATTCGAAGAGGCCTTTTGTGCTGTTGGATATCGTGTCTGTATAACGCATACTGATTATTTTAACATTTTTAATTTATAATTCTCTGATGGATATAGTTTTTCTCGGTCACTCATTGATTGAGTTTTATGACTGGCAGAAGAGGTTCCCTGCACATAAAGCTGTAAACCTCGGCGTGGCAGGAGAGACAGTCGAAGGGCTCTTATCAAGGATTGACAGGATAACAAAGGAGCATCCGTCAGCAGACCTCATCTTCATCATGACAGGATTGAACAATATCGCCATGGATGATTTTGATTTTTTTGGCTCATACAAGAAAATTCTCGGGAAATTATCCTCTGCCTATCCTTCAGCCAGAATATTTATGAACAGCATCCTGCCTGTGATTGTGGATTTTATATCCAATGAGACAATCCGGAATACGAATAAATCTTTGAAAGAACTCGCCGGAGAATCTGGCGTTGAATTTCTGGATATTTACAATCTTTTTCTTGACGGAAAGGGCAGGGTTATAAAAGATTATTTACTCGATGACGGTGTGCATTTGAATGATAATGGGTATGAGGTCTGGGCAAAGGCGGTGGAGGAAGTGACTGAGCAAATGTTATAATCCATAAAATAAATTTCGGGTGAGAGATGGAAATAACACTTGACGATTTTAAATCTCAGTTTAAATGAATTTAAATGAAAAAGAAATCCCGATATCCAAGGCTTATAATTGCAGGTATGAAAGGCGGTTCCGGAAAGACGCTGCTTTCGCTCGGACTGATTGCTGCATGGAGAAAAAAAGGCTTATCAATAGCTCCCTACAAAAAAGGCCCTGATTATATTGATGCAGGCTGGCTTTCATCAGCAGCAAAACATCCATGCTATAATCTTGACCCATTTTTAATCGGCAAGAAAAAAATCCTTTCTTCTTTTAAAGGGCATTTCAAAAATGCTGACTGCGCTGTTATAGAAGGAAACAGGGGGCTTTATGACGGGATGGATGCAGCAGGCACATACAGCACAGCAGAGCTTGCCAGGATTTTGAAATCACCTGTAATTTTGATAATGGACTGCACAAAGGTTACAAGGACAGCAGGCGCAATGGTTCTCGGCATGCTGAAGTTTGATAAGAAGGTGGGTATAAAAGGCGTTGTCTTAAACCGGATTGCAGGGCCAAGGCATGAGAAGGTGATACGAGAGGCAATAGAGAGATACTGCCATATCCCTGTGCTTGGCGCTATCCCGAAATTAAAAAAAGAATTTCTCTCTGAGAGACACATGGGGCTTACTCCGTTTCAGGAGCACCCGGAAGTAAAAACAACAATCACATTTTGCGCAGAGGTTGCTGAGAAGTATCTGGATTTGGGCAGGATATGGAAAATTGCGAAAGAAGCAGAGCCCCTGGATGAATTGATGAAGGGGCCAAGGGGCCAAGGAGCCAAGGGTCAGAGGGAGCGTTCAGCGAAAAACTCAGGGCTCCGGGCTCCGAAATCCGAAATCAAGATCGGAATAATAAGGGATTCAGCGTTTCAGTTTTATTATCCTGAGAACTTTGAGGAACTCCTAAGAAAAGGAACTAATCTTATCGAGATAAGCGCTCTTGAGGATAAGAAACTGCCAGATATAGATGCTCTTTATATCGGAGGCGGTTTTCCTGAGACCAATGCCATAGCCCTCGCAAAGAACAAGTCCTTCAGAAAATCACTACTGGATGCTGTAGGGAAAGGGCTTCCTGTTTATGCTGAATGCGGAGGTTTGATGTATCTCGGAGAGTCCCTTGTTCTTGAAGGGAAAACATATCCCATGGCTGGGATATTCCCTGTTAAGTTTTCACTCGAAAAAAAGCCTCAGGCTCATGGTTACTCAATAGTGGAAGTACAGAACAATAATCCCTACTATGGGAAGAGGACTGAAATCAAAGGCCATGAATTTCATTATTCACGGGTTATTAATCCTGAGGTGGCAAAGGAGTTCAAAAAGCGGAATATCTATTTTTCATTCAGGATGAAAAGGGGCGAGGGAATAATCAATAAGATGGATGGACTTTGTTATAAAAATGTCCTTGCAACTTATACGCATATACACGCACTTGGAACGCCTGAATGGGCAGAGGGCATGATAAAGAAGGCAGCGGAGTACAGGAAAAGATGCGCTTAACCTTCTTTCTTTAATTTCTTATACAGTTCTTCTCCTACGCACTCTTTGGCATATTTGCACCACTGAATACATGATTCGAGTTCATTGTATATAACAAATCCGCAGGCGCCGCACTTTAGTTCCAGGTCTGTAGAGAATATTTCCACGTCTCCGTTGCATTCGGGGCACTTTTTTACCTTAAGTGTAGGTGTTGTAAGGTTTGCCGCCCCAGCGCATTTATCTTTCATGTTTACACCTCCTTGCGTTCTTGATATAAGAATAACATGCTTTGGTTTCTGCAGATATGATTTAAATCAGGGTTGTCCGTGATATTTTTATTACAGTTCTACTTTTGTCAGCACCCCATGGAGCTTCCTGGGAGGAAACTGATAAAATCTGATGAATGTTGATGTGTTCCGCTTAATGAAATAAAATGCCTTCCATATCGGGTTGCCGGTAGCAATCTCTTCGACCCCGTAAAAAACAGTCCTCTCTTCAATCTTTGCCTCTCTCAGCACCTCTTCGACGTCCACTACTTCCATATACCCCATCTGTACCTCAAACACTCTTAGCCCTGATGAGAGGTCTTCCTTAAAGAAACCTGTAATCCCGAAAGGGTCGTCTCTTTTGGTTATTGATACAAAGATATTATCCTCATACAGGATGCCGTGAAAAAACATAGTCTGTGTTATATAAAAGGGTATCTGTTTTACATCCCTTATCAGGAATAGGGCAGTGCCTTTAATCTTTTCGGTTGTTGTGTACACCCTGTGAAACTTATGAAGGAAATCCTCCAAAGGCATAAAATCCATCATCCTGTAAAGTCTTTTTTGCCCCTGTATATAAAGAACTATTGTCATTAACGGAATAGCCGCAATTATCAGGGACCAGTAACCGCCGTGAGGAATCTTGGTGAAATTTGCACCGAGGTACATAATGTCGATAAATGTAACAAGTATTGCAATTACTGCAAATATCGGCTGTTTTTTCTGATAAAAAATCCATATCATCATAAAGCCTGTAAGTGTCATTGTCCCTGTAACTGCAAGGCCGTATGCAGCTGCAAGCCTGCTTGATTCCTGAAACTGAAGCATTATGAAAAGCACTGCAAAGAGCAGAAACCAGTTGACAGAGCCTATGTATATCTGGGATCTTCTTTCATATGAGGTGTAATCAACTTTGAACATAGGCATTACCCTTGTATTTATGCCCTGATATATAATGGAAAACATACCGCTTATCATGGCCTGTGACGCTATAATCGTAGCTGTGATACTCAATATAAGGAAGGGAACATAAAGGACTTCTGCATAATAAAATACCATCTCAAAGAGGACGTTATTTGCATCGGGGTGGGTCATTAAAAATGCACCCTGTCCAAGATAATTTACGATAAGTGCGATAAAAACCCCTGACCAGGCCTGCCTTATAGGCCTGGCTCCAAGATGCCCCATATCTGCGTAAAGCGCTTCTCCTCCTGTTGCACAGAGGATTATCTCTCCAAGGGCAATAAAACCCTTAAGCCCATTCTCAGAAAGGAATCTTATAGCGTAATATGGATTAATCGCCTTTATGACCCCAGGAGCCTCTGCGATTGAAACCACTCCGACAAATACGAGGGATATAAACCACACAACCATTATAGGGCCGAATGCGCCTGCAACCTTCTCTGTCCCTTTGCTCTGAAATGCAAAGAGCACAATAGCAATGACCATTGCAGCAAGTACTATAAATGTCTTCGGCAAATTTTCAAACCCGGGTATCAGCACAGCGCCCTCTACTGCACTCAGGATACTGATGGCAGGGGTGATTACACCGTCACCCATAAGCAGTGAAATGCCTATAAAGGAGAGTATGGAGACAAAGACAATGCTCTTCTTTGATTTAAGTCCTGAGGCAAGTATCTCTTTCAGAACAATAGTTCCGCCTTCACCCCTGCTGCTCAGGTTCATGGCAATCCATGCATACTGTATTGTAACGAGAGTTATGATTGTCCATACTATAATGGATAATACACCAACGATGTTGTCAGCAGTTTTCGGGAGTATAAGAAATACTACTGTTAATGTGTAAATAGGGCTTGTGCCGATATCTCCGAAGACGAGCCCGAGTGACTTTATTATGCCTTTAGTTGTTGTCTGTTTTTCCAACATAATTATCTGTTTTCCGAAGGTGTTATTTTATACTTTACAATCATGGCTGGCAAGAGGAATTATGGTATTCCTAACTATTAGGAACCCCCCTGCGAAATGTCTTAACCGCTGTTTCCTTGATTTCTTCAAGCATGCGTTCTCTGGCAGAAGTTATACGTTCAATGGGTATTTTAAGTGCTGCGGCTATTTTGTCAGTAGACATCTTTTGCATGAAGTACATGTCTGCAATCAACACCTTAAGCGCATCATCAATTATTATTTTTTTTAACCCGGCATCTTCAATATTTACTGAAGCACATGCATCATCAAAGCCCATGCCGTTTTTAACAGCATCTCTTATCTTTTCTACCGTCTCTTTATATCTTTTGTCTTCCTCTGTGCTAAAGATATCATCGCTTAATCCGTCATACCATTTTTCTTCCATGCACCCCTTCCTTTAAAACCCGTATTCTTTCCATTTCGAATCAACCAGCTTTTTTATCTCCTCGGACATATAAATCTCTTCCGGCCAGTCGCGCATCATTCCCTCTTCCCTGCTCTTTCTTGTCGCATCTATTCCCATTTTTGCGCCGTATCTCGGCCAGTTTGCAGCATGGTCAAGTGCATCCAGTGGCCCTTCTGATATCACGACATCCCGCTTCCAGTCAACATTATTAAGCACCCTCCACGCAGTGTAAGAGAGGTTCTGGACATCAACGTCATCATCCACAACAATCAAGAGCTTTGCAAACATCATCTGCCCTTTTCCCCATATGCCGTGTATTATTTTTTTTGCATGGCCAGGATAGCTCTTTTTTATAGAGATAATGGCAAAGTTGTGAAATACGCCTTCCATAGGCAGGTTAATGTCTTTTATCTCAGGGAGGTCAAGCCTTAACAGCGGTAGAAATATACGCTCTGTTGCTTTTCCCATGTAGCAGTCTTCCATGGGAGGCTTTCCAACAAGTGTTGCAGGGTATATCATGTCTTTTTTGTGAGTTATGCATGTAACATGAAAAACAGGGTAGGGTTCTGCAGGAGAATAAAAACCTGTATGGTCGCCAAAAGGCCCTTCGATTCGGGTTTCTCCGGGCTCAAGATAGCCTTCAATCACCATCTCGCTGTTTGCCGGGACATTAATATCGCTTGTTATGCATTTTACCATCTCAACAGGAGATTTCCTTAAAAAGCCTGCAAAGAGCATCTCATCAATTGATTCAGGCAAGGGTGCGCTTGAAGCATAAATTACTGCGGGGTCACTTCCAACAGCTATTGCAGCAGGCATTGTTTGCCCGAGTTTCTTGTATTTTTCATAATGCCTGGCGCCGTCTTTATGTATGTGCCAGTGCATCCCCGTGGTTTTTTTGTCGTAGATGTGAATGCGGTACATGCCGCAATTTGGTCTTCCTGTTTCGGGATCTTTTGTGAATACCATAGGAAGCGTAATAAATCTCCCTTCATTCTCTGCGCTATGCTCTCTGCGCTGTGCTCTCTGCTCTGTCGTAAGTTGCCCGTCACCCGGCCAGCATTTTATTACCGGGAATTTCGAGAGGTCGGGATTGTTTTTTTCTATGACTTCCTGGCATGGAGCATCTTTTATGTATTTCGGAAGATACTGGGAAATCTCAACAAGTTTTGGAAGCATCGCAATCTTTTCAATGAAGGTTTTCGGAGGCGCCTGATTGAGAAGGTTTTCTATGCGCCTTGCAACATCATCAAGTTCATTAACTTCAAGCGCAAGGCACATTCTTTTAAATGAGCCGAAGATGTTTGTAACAACAGGGAATTCAGATCCTTTGACCTTCTCAAAGAATAATGCCTTTCCGCCATTCGGGCTTTTTGATGCCCTGTCAGTAATCTCAGATATCTCAAGTATAGGGTCAACTTCCATCTTTATGCGATGCAGAAACCCTTTAGTTTCAAGTATTTGTATAAAAGCCTTTAAATCCTTGTATGCCATAAAAATTACCTGCGGATATAATAGCACACAGGGTAAATTATTGGCTATTTTTAAAATTTAAACCAATTTCTTCTTGACAAGAGCCTATCTCCTTAATATAATTAAGAAAATCAACATTTTAACAATATCGGATATTAAGGAGTAAATATGACAAAAGCTGACCTTGCAGATGCAATATTTGAAAAAGTGGGGCTCTCCAAAAAAGAGGCGCAGGACATAATAGAGATAATTTTTGATACCCTGAAGCAGACCTTCAAAGAAGGAGAGTCTGTTAAGGTTTCAGGTTTTGGAACTTTCCATGTAAGGAAGAAGGCCGCGAGAAGGGGAAGAAATCCCAAGACCGGCGAAGACCTTGAAATATCACCCAGGAAGGTAATCACGTTCAGGGCAAGTAATAAATTAAAATTGGTTATAGAACAGTAATATGTACAAAGCTTCAGCAAAAAGTATTGAAGTCCAGAGGCCTATCCCTGATAAGCTTTTTTATAAGATAGGGGAGGTCAGCAGGATAGCTGATATTGAACCTTATGTGCTCAGGTACTGGGAAACCGAGTTTCCCTTTCTTAAACCCAGGAAGAATAAGTCGGGGCAAAGGGTGTATGTTAAAAAGGACCTTGAATTTATTCTCGAAATAAAAAGGCTTCTTTATCAGGAAAGATATACAATCGAGGGTGTTAGAAAAAGATTTGGTGAGGGGACAGCAACCGGCAAACAAATTCCAGAGGCCCAGCCCCCGAAGGCTGAAAATATTCCTGCCAGCAAGATTTTAGAACACGTTAGAAAAAGGCTTAGAGAAATTCTGAGCCAGATTCAGTAATCGGGGCGTAGCGCAGCCTGGTAGCGCACTCGCTTGGGGTGCGAGTGGTCGCCCGTTCAAATCGGGTCGCCCCGACCAAAAAGGCCGAATTTTAATTGAGCGGCAGGAATAGCCCTTCACTGTATAACTGCGTTACATACGAAGCATAAATGCCATGACAGACGGAGGTTCTTTAAAAGGAATGAAGAGGAATATACGCATTGCAATAACCGGCATTGGAAACTGTGCAAGCTCATTGATTCAGGGCATTGAATATTATAAGGGCCTGGGTGACAGGCATCCTGACAGGTCCTTAGGCCTGATGCATTATGACCTGGGAGGGTATAAACCCGGGGATATTAATGTAGTTGCCGCATTTGATATTGATAAAAGGAAAACCGGAATGCCTTTGAAAGAAGCTGTTTTTGCAAAACCGAATTGTACAAAGGTATTCAATAATAACCTTTCTAATTCCCCTGTTATGGTGATGATGGGAGAGCTGTGGGACGGTGTGGCGCAGCACCTGAAGGAGTACCCTGAAGACAGGAGATTCGCTGTTGCTGATAAAAAACCCTGCGATGTTGCAAAGGTCTTAAAGCAGAGCGGCGCTGAGATTCTTCTGAGCTATCTGCCAGTTGGCTCTGAAAAGGCAACTGCCTTTTATGCAGAGGCATGCCTTAAGGCCGGTGTAAGCCTGATAAACTGCATTCCTGTGTTCATAGCATCCGATAAATCATGGGCAAGGCGCTTTGAAGAGAAAAATATACCCATTATAGGCGATGACGTAAAGAGTCAGATAGGCGCTACAATAATTCACCGTACGCTTACAAAGTTGTTTATGGACAGAGGCGTTAAGATTGACAGCACATATCAGTTGAATGTAGGCGGCAATACCGATTTTATGAATATGCTGAACCACACAAGGCTCAAATCAAAAAAGATATCAAAGACAGAGGCGGTTCAGTCTCAGCTTAAAAGCCCTCTGAATTCAGATAACATTCATATAGGGCCCTCGGACTATATTCCGTGGCTTAAGGATAACAAGGTATGTTTTTTACGAATGGAAGGAAGGGGTTTTGGAAACATTCCTGTCAATCTTGAACTCAGGCTTTCAGTGGAGGACTCTCCAAACAGCGCCGGGGTTGTTATAGATGCAATAAGATGCTGCAAGATTGCCCGTGACAGGAGAGTTGGAGGTGTTCTCGTATCGCCATCATCATATTTCATGAAACACCCTATGGTTCAGTTTTCGGACGAAGAGGCCAGGGATATGGTTGAGGAATTCATAAAAGGGAATAGAGAGAGGTAGATGATTAGTGCCAGACTTGGCCATTTCCTCGACAGGCCGCTTACCCCTGTTATAAAAAAAATTCCGTTAAATCCAAATGCACTTACCATAACTGGTTTTATCATTACTGCCATTGCGGCATTTGTTATCCCGCATAACCTGAAACTCGGTGGTTTGCTTATTCTGGCGGGCGGTTTATTTGACGCGCTTGACGGCATCGTGGCAAGAGTTCAGAATAAAACCACGAGATTTGGCGCCTTTCTTGATTCTGTCCTTGACAGATATTCCGATGCTTTTCTTTTTCTTTCTATTACATGGTATTTGGCAGCAAAGGGTGACCATAACGGAGCATTCCTGAGCCTCGGCACACTTGTTGGCGCCTTTCTTATAAGTTATGCAAGGGCAAGGGCAGAAGGGCTGGGAGAGTCATGCCATACAGGTATAATGGAAAGGCCGGAAAGGCTTATCCTTACTATATTTGCTACTCTAACAGGATGGCTTGTTCCAATATTATGGATAATGCTGATTCTTACTCATGTTACTGTAATTCAAAGGGTTTATCATGTGTGGAAGGTGATGGAAAGGGGGTAGCTGATTTTTAAGGAATTATTCCTGAGATATCCTCAAAGGCTGTTTTCTGCCTGGCAGATTGAACTCACCACAAGATGTCCTCTCAGCTGCAGGATGTGCATAAGAGAAGGCTTCAGGGAGTGGAACAGAAGCGATATGGACATTGCGAACTTTAAAAGACTTGCGCCATATTTTAAAAAGACTAAACACGTAATTCTTCAGGGGTGGGGTGAGCCGTTACTTTACGGGCATCTCCTTGACGCTGTGCAGGCTGTTAAGGCAGAAGGGGCGCAGGCCGGATTTGTAACGAGCGGCAAAGGGTTAAACAGGGGCATTATATCAGAACTCATTGATTCCGGCATAGATTTTATCGGGTTTTCCCTTGCAGGCGCTACTCCGAAAACACATAATTCCATAAGACTGAATTCGGATCTCGATATTCTTCTTGCTAATATTCGTCTTTTCAATGAAATCAAGAAGGAGAATAAACTTGGCGGTCCCAGACTTCACATCGTTTACCTTCTGCTCAGGGATAACATCTCTGAGACGCCTGCCCTGATAGAGCTTGCAAAGGAGATTGGCATTAAAGACGTTATTTTTACTAACCTGATACATGTAACTAATGATTGGCAGGAAGAACAGAGGGTATTCACCTGCTTCAAATTACCGGAAAGCGATTATATGGAAATGCTCAGGGAGGCAGAGATAAAGGCAATGGAATTGAAGATAAACCTCAGGCTGCCTTCTTTAGCCCCCAATGATGTGCCTGTATGCGAGGAGAACCCTTTGAAAAATATATATATATCCGTTGACGGTGAGGTATCGCCCTGTGTTTATCTTTATCCGCCAAGTCAACCAATCTTTAAGAGGGTATATTGCGGGCAGGAATATTATACGGAAAAAGTAAGTTTTGGAAATATCTTCATGGAATCTTTTTCATCTGTCCGGGATAAAAAAGCCTATGTTGAATTCAGGGATTGTTTCAGCCGCAGGCAGGAAGGCCTTAAGAAGATTGATTCTTTATCTCCGCCCCAACATTGCAGGACATGCCATAAGATGCTTGGCGTATAATATTATCCCCGGTAATGCAGTTCACACTTTAAAGGAATATCTCCTGCAATCTCTTTTGCTTTATCTTCTATCTTCTTATGTTCTCTGGGATTATGAATGACTCCGCGAAGAACCAGGTTTTTTCCGTCATAAGAAACATCAAGTGTAGGGACGAAGAAGCCGGGTTCTGTAAGAATCCCTGCCTTGATTTCAGCTGCAACGGTTTTCATCCCGAGAATCTTTTTTGCATCAGAGGTGTTGAATTTTTCTTTAGCTAAAAGGGCATCTTTTACTATATTGGTTATCTCGCTGACTGTTTGAACCGCTGTATCAAACAGCATATCGTATTCTGCAGGGTCATCCCATTTTTTACCATATAGGGAATGTATCAAACATGACCTTTCATTATCCGTCCTTTCCGCAAGCCATTTGGCTGTATCCCTGTCAACTGATTCTCTTTTCATGACCCTTTCAACTCTTTTGTCAATCGGCTCTGTGACACGAATCCTGAGAGCATAGGGGATATCTTTAAGTAAAAAATTCCCGCCTCTTCCTATAATTACGACTTTATCTTTTAGTGCATAATTAAGGATATGACTCTGAAGCAGAGCGGCAAAGCCTCTGAATGACCAGTCATATTTTTCCCATACAGTCGGGCAATGCTCATCGAGGTTTTTACCCCATTCTTCCCACTTTTTACCCAGCGGCCGTATGTCATCCAGTATCTTTTCCTTGTTAATGTATTCATAACCCAATTGTTTTGCTACAGCCTGTCCTATATCTCTCCCGCCGCTTCCGTATTCCCTTGATATTGTCAATATAGCCATTGCCCCTCCATAGTCAATGATAATTGATGCATGATACAAGATACATGTCGGAGCGACCCTTCGCGGAGACCCGCTTCGGGATGCAGGGTTAAAAAAGTTAAACTCTTATAATTATCATGCATCCTGAATCGTGCATCTTGCATCTTTTTACCTTTCTTCATGAACATGCTCTTCTTTTTCAGCTTTTGATACCTGCCACTTCATCCAGAGTTTACCAACTGCTATGACCCCAACTGCAAAAATCAGCTCTACAGAATATATCATCAATTTGCCGGGATGTAAAATACCCTCTGTAAAAGGGTCTGTGATTATCATCTCTCCTCCAACCTTGCCAAGTATTGCCGCGCCGATATAAATAATAACAGGGTATTTATCCATAAGCATTGAGAGCAGGTTGCTCGTAAACACAACAAACGGGATGCTAAGGCCAAGCCCAAAAAGCAGAAGGAATAAATTGCCATGCGAAGCGCCGCCTACAGCAAGCATATTATCAATTGACATGGTAATGTCCGCAATGACTATTATTTTTATTGCCTGTGCTATTGTTGTTGCCTCCCGCTCAATATTTTCTTCGGGCGCTCCTTCTACAAAAAGTTTTACAGCTATCCAAAGGATTAAAATACCGCCAACAATCTTTAAATAATTTATCTGAAGAAGCTGGGCAACGAAAAACGTGGCCATTACTCTCAGCAGTACCGCTGCGCCAGCGCCGAAAAGTATCCCTTTTTTCCTTTGCCCTGACGGAAGCGAGCGGACTGCCATTGCAATAACAACAGCGTTGTCTCCGGCCAGTATCAAATCAATTATTACGATGCTGAAAAGCGCAGAAAGGAAATTAAGGTCAAATGTTATCTTGCCGAGTATTCCTAAATCCAAAAATCCTCCGGGTAAAAGATATTTTTATATAATGCACGATACCGGATGCCTGATGCAAGGTAAATACAGTAAATATTGCAGATAGCGGATGGCGTTAGGCCATCCGCTATCTGCTTGTTAGCAGGTGTTACTTTATATCAGGCACAGTAAAAAGAACGCCGCCGAAAAGCAGGTATGCCAGAATCAATGTCCAGATGACATTAAATAGCTGTGCAATTATAAAGGCTGCAGCAGGCCTGCCGCCTTCCATGCCTACAAGCTCTGTAAAACGTGTCTCAAGTCCTATTGATGTAAATGCAAGAGCGAACCAGACCGTCCTCATTCCGCCTAACAATCCCTTAGTGTCTTTTACAGTGGCGGGATCAAGCAGGAACGAAAAGACTATCGAGGCAATAATGAATCCGAGAACGAATTTAGGGAATCTATCCCATATTACCCCTGCGCTTACCTTCTGTCCGCCTGCTGCTCCTTTCTTGACTGTCCACCATATTGAAAGGATGAACGCAGCCACGCCTATCAGAACATTCTGCGAGAACTTGACTATAACGCCTGTCTTCATTGCAGGCTCGCTTATCAGGGCGCCTGCCGCCACAACAGAGCCGCTTGTATCGAGCGTTCCTCCGAGCCATGCGCCGCCGACAAGTTCGGGTATTCCAAGGGTTTTTACAATCCACGGCATTATTATCATCATAGGCACTGCCACGATAAGAACAAGGGATGTAACATAGGAGAGTTTCTTTTTGTCACCCTCTATGGCTCCGCAGGTAGCAATAGCCGCTGAGACGCCGCAGATTGAGACTGCTGACGAGAGCAGCGCCGCAAAGTCGTCATCCAGCTTTAGTTTCTTTGAAAGCCAGTAGCATGCATACCAGACAACTGTTACTACACAGATTGCCTGGACTATTCCGAGCGCTCCGCCTTGCAGAATCTCTTTGAAGAGAATGCCTGCTCCGAGGATGACCAATCCTGTTTTTATGAAGTACTCTGTCCTGACAGCTTCCATAAGCCATTTCGGGACTCCGATTACATTGCTGATAAAGAGCCCGATAATCAGGGCAAAGATAACATATTCGAGCCCGTAATAGTTGACAGTGGAATTGCCTGAAATGAACTGGGAAATATTTGCCAGTATGTAAACCACCGGAAACCCGATAACATATTTTCCTATATTGCCTCCCATGAGGATGATCCCGATGGAAGAGATTACCAGGAAAGCAATTCCGATAATGACAACTTTTCCAAGGTTTTCGCCGGAGAAGACCTTTTCAGTAAGAGCTCCCGCAGAACCGCTTATCTTTTTCCCGAGGTCTTCACCCTTTTTCTTGACCCCGGCATCCTTTGCGCCTTTAGCATCTTCTCCGAGTTTTTTTGCAGCGCTTCCAATTGCAGCGCGATCACCGGAATCCAACGCTGTTTTTAGCGCTGTTGCTGATTCAGCTGAGACAGTCTCGCCTTTAGCCTGAGCGTCTGCAATAAATTTTTCTATTTTTGGTTTAGATTTTTCGACAGTAGCTGCAAATTCGCCGCTCGTTTCCCATTTGAAAGACGGCATCTTGGGCCTTACACCAGCGAGGATAAGAACAATAATTAAAAACCCTAACCAAACAGCGAGCCAGTCTTCCCCTCTTATCAAGTTTGACCAGCCGGATGGTTTTTCGATTACACACTTTTCACCGCTACCACTACTTTGTTCAGCCATACCTTAGCCTCCTTTTAAAGATTTCTAAGAGATGCCTCTCGCTATTTTTATTGAGCATCACCCCCTTTGCTCATAGTCCCGTTATTTATACATCTAAAGAATATTTTTTTCAACGTCAAATTATAATTTCCTAATAACCTCCTGTTATCGGTTTGACCTCTTTTGATACCTTATTGCCCTTGACGACCACGCTGTCACCGACCCTGAGAGAGGTATATTTACTTTTTACCTTTGTTTCCTTTCCCTTGTCATCCTTTACAGTTATTTCATATTCTGTCGGCTCGATTTTGGTAATTGTGCCTTTTGCCATGCCTTTTTCGGCCTCATGGGCTGAAAAAGCAGCCAGAACGAGGCTGAATAAGAATGCTAGGGTTATAAGCGTTATGACGGTTGTCTTTGTTTTCATTTTCTCCTCCTGATAATTTATTACCTTTTCTTCAGTTCCTCAATATCTTTTTTTAATTCTTCGACTGTCTTCATCATTTCATTCATCTTGACGAAGTCATACCAATTCTCATTTGCAACCGGGCAATCCACATTACTGCCGTAAATAATCCACGAGTCGTCATAATTTACAGGGTCTTTGAAGCCCATAAGCCTTAGTTCCATGTAGGTAAGTGTAGAGCGTGTCCCGGTCTGGCAGTAAGCTATTGTCCGTTTATTTTTGTCGAGTTTGTCAAAAAGCTTATCGAGTTCATCCATTGTATGTATCTTCCCTGTCTGGACGTCATAAGTTTTAAGATGTGAAACATTGGCAGTTGTATTAGGAATGTGCCCGCCTCTCAGGGCCCTGACGTCAGCGCCTTTATTCTCCTTCTCAGTCCTGGAATCAATAATATTGATGTCTTTTATCTCTCCCTTGGCTATCTTTACAACCTCCTCTGTGGTTGCAATTCTGCTTTTTACTACCGCTGCCTTAAAATTTGAAGCAGGGAGTTTTTGCGCTGTTTTTTCGAGCGGCTTTCCGGTTTCCTGCCACGACTCAATGCCGCCATTCAGGAAGTGCACATTGTTATGTCCCAGATATTCGAGGACCCAGAACGCCACGGTGGCGCTGGTTATGAGCTTGGCATCTGCATAGACTACAACAGGGTTGTCTATGCTAATTCCAGCTTCACCCAGCAATTTTTCGAGGTCCCCGGTCTTTTTGATTCTCAACGTGGTATCCCTCAAGGCCTTGCCGCATGCCCCGCCCAGGTTTATTGCACCCGGGATATGGCCTGCTGCATAGGCCTTATCATCACGGCAGTCAATTACAACCCATTTCTCCTTGTTTTTCTCGATATCAGCTGGTGTAACTAAAAGTTGTGGATTTGCATATTCTGCGCCGTATGAAACAGCGCTAATAAATAGAAAGGCAATAATCAAAATACCAAACGCTGGGTTTTTTGCTCTGCAAGCCATCATCATATGCCTCCTTTTGAGAAAGTTTTTGCTTATTAGAAAATACAGTAGCCTTTCATATACTCTTATACCCCCTTATCTTATTTTAAGAATAGCGCAATACAGTTTGATTAAATTCATACCACAAAACAGGCTGGATTGCAAGTTGATGTATAAGTTCCATACAAATGCGACATACCCCCTTTCCGGATAAGGTAGTCAATTGGAGTCATCTTACCAAGAGACTTGTGAATTCTCTTGGTGAGGTAAAAGACCATATAGTCCGCAAGCTGCTCATGGAAAAGAGAT
>JACRGY010000075.1 GCA_016212165.1 Nitrospirota bacterium | reverse complement strand
GGGCTTGGTGAATATAAATTAAATATAGAGCCTGATGCACTCAATAATGTAATAATTCAGGCAAATGGTGATGCAAGATTTGCATTGAATGCAATAGAGTCCGTAGTATTTTCATCAGAGCCTGATAGCGAGGGCAATAGAAAGATTACTCCTAAGATTGTAGAGGAGGTATTGCAGAGGGCTTCACTCCTCTATGATAAAATGGGGAGTGAGCATTATGACCATGCATCGGCATTCCAGAAATCAATGAGGGGCTCAGACCCTGATGCAGCAATCTACTATCTTGCAAAGATGATTGCAGGAGGTGAAGACCCTCGCTTTATAGCGAGGAGGCTGATTGTAACTGCATCTGAGGATGTGGGTAATGCAGACCCTATGGCACTTGTTCTATCAGTCTCTGCCGCTGAGGCGGTAGAGAAACTCGGCTGGCCGGAGGCAAGGATACCACTATCACAGGCAGTTATTTATGTAGCCACTGCACCAAAGAGCAATTCTGCAATAACAACTATTGACAAGGCAATTAATGATATTGAAAGGGAAGGAAAGAGTTACCCTGTCCCGGTTCATCTTAAAGATAGCCATTACAGGGATGCCTCCAAATACGGTTTTGGAAAAGACTATAAATATCCTCATGAATTTCAGGGACATTATGTAGAGCAGAACTATCTCCCCGATGAACTAAAGGGGAGAATCTATTATGAGCCTGATGGACAGGGGAAAGAGGCAGAGATAAAAGAGAGGCTGGAGAAGATTAGGAAGAAAAAGTATAATAAATGATGCAGCAAAAAGGCTTTGAGGCGTTCAAATAATCATGCCAAGAACAAACGAGGCGACAGATACTGATCCCTGTTTTACACTTGCAGAGCCTGCCCCGTACTTGATACGGGGGACAAGTTTAAAGGTTGTTGACCCCGTTAGAAAATCCTTTTCTAATGGGGTTGAAAGACTCAAGCAACCCGGCTGGAATTTAAAACAATGTCAAATCTTCTAAACTATAAATACGAGATATTCCCGACAAAACCACAAAAGGCGCAGCTCTATCGCATCCTGAGGGAATCCAAATATCAGTGGAACAAGGCTGTTACTATAAGGAAGAAGCTCAAGTCTGCCCTTGTCTCCGGTCAAATTGAATATGTAATCAATACCTGTCTCTCTGCCGAAAACGAAAAAAGCTATACGCAAGCACAGCGGGTCAATGCCATTCAAAAAAAATATCCTGACATGGCTTTTGAAAAAGCAACAGCCTGCTATAAAGTTAAAAATATTATTGACAATGTGTTGGGAGAACTGTCGACTGAAAAATTATTTGATGTAAAATCACTGATTGACGAACTTAAAGCAAAACATCAAGAAGAAGTTTCAAAAAGAAAAGAGGCAATAGCGAATAAGATTGAAAGGAGAAAATTGCCAAAACTTACTGTGTTTTGGCAACTCATAAGGGCAATAAATAAATGCGCCGGGGATACCGCAAAGGCGTATATGGATAAGTCTTTTGAATCGCCAAAAGGCATGTCCGTTTCCACAGTAAGATTCAACATCTCCGGCAGTGCAAACTCACACCGATGGAATAGGGTGGTTCAGCCGTCTAAAGAACAACGGGCTTATGGCGCAATCGGAGAGCCGAATTATAAAAAACGATGCGATGGATTTTCATATCAGATACAGAAGATTAAGATTTCAGATATTTTTCGCAAAAAGCAGCACAACAATGGACATCAGATTTTTATAAATCCTATCCATAAGGGAAATAGATGGATTGATGCGGCATATCACGGGCCAATCCCGGAAGGCAGCAAAATCAAACAAATGACAATCAATGAGAGGGCAGGACACTTCTTTGCAGTTTTAAGTTGTGAAGTTCCTGACAGGGCATGGATGATTGCATCCATGCAGGCGGGGTGGTGGGCAGGCATAGACCCGGGTGCGTCAACAGCCCTGACTATTGCCTTCCATAATGCCGAAACATCCGAGACAAGGCAGGCGGCAATCAATTATCAGTTTCTTGAAAAGAGTTTGGCTCAACTGGAAAAACTTCAACAATGTATTGCAAAGAAACAGGGTCCAAGGAGAAAAAGGACTGAGGATGAGATAAATAAAGAACTTGCTCAATTTTCTAAAAAGCAGTCAATCCAGAAACTCCCTGAACAAGAGAGAAGTAAAATCATTACAAAGAAAAGGGAAAATCTTGAAAAGAAAATGATTAGACAGGATGCGAGCAATTCATGGAAAAAATTTTCCAGACAGGTTGGGGAGTTCAATTACAGGATTGCAAATAAAAGGCTTGATGTCCTGCACAAGATCAGCCGCTCACTAATAGAAGGCTGTGATGTTGTTGGAATAGGACATTGGGAACCGGAAAGACAGGTATCATACAGGAAAGATAGAAAGACTTTAACAAAGCAGGTCAAGGCAGGTGTTGCGGGAGCAAAGGAGAGACTCAATGCCCTTGAAGAAGAAAAATCAAAGCAGGGTCCAAAAGGCGTGAAAAAAGCCCGCAGGGGAGGGAGGGACAGGTCTATTGCAACGCTTCGCAGGATGGTTGATGAAAAGGCAAAAAGGGCAGGGACAGTTGTCTATACTGATATTGATGAGGCTGGCTCAACAATGACATGCTCAAATTGCGGGGCAAAGACAGGTCCGACAGGAAAGGAAAACCTTTCTGTCAGGGAATGGACTTGTGCAAAGTGTGACGTTCATCACCAGAGAGATTTAAACAGTGGATTTAACATACTCAAAAAAACAGAAAAAGAATATGCCGCAGCCCAAGCGGCAGCCTCGGGGGAAACTCCGGGTCGTATTGCCACCAGAACAATGACCCACGGGACGACGGTTCAGTCCGGCAGAAATGCTGGATTCCGCGTTAGGGGGTCTTCTGAGAGAGGTGGCTCTTTGTCCAAAAAGGATTGGGATTCCAAAAATGCTCTGCCAGATTTATGGCAAGGGGAGGTGCCGAAGGCTTTTAAGTCCTTGATTCGGATGGGGATTGTCCACTCTCTGACCATGCAGGACAATGCTAAAAACTGTCCTGAAAGCCCCCCTTAAGCGGAAAAAAATGGCAAGATACCCATTTCAAAAAAAATATTTTTTGGAAGATTTTCAAGGGTTTGAGCCAAATCTGAAGTTGCAGGGCATGTTCTAAGAGGATAAGGATTGGGACTTGAAATCTACTCTCCATTGCTGGACCTGTCGGGCCGGTTGCAGGGCATGTTCTAAGAGGATAAGGATTGGGACAGGACTGGCGTTATGTATAAAGTTTGGGAGATATAAGTTGCAGGGCATGTTCTAAGAGGATAAGGATTGGGACATTAATGCTGGCTCTATCGAGGTGGCCGACACAGGTTGCAGGGCATGTTCTAAGAGGATAAGGATTGGGACTAAATAAACTTTCCAACACTATCTGCGAATTCCACCATGTTGCAGGGCATGTTCTAAGAGGATAAGGATTGGGACAGTCTTGATCTAAAACTCTACCTGAGTCTGGAATTTGTTGCAGGGCATGTTCTAAGAGGATAAGGATTGGGACTAGTCTAATTCCCATTTTAATGCGGTAATATAGAGTTGCAGGGCATGTTCTGAAGCATGAGTCCCTTGTGCCAAGAGACGGAAGGGCGGATTGAAAATATAATTGCCGTGGTGTGGAGAGAGGAAATGACATCAAATAGCGCATGGGAATAAGTTGGATACAGAGGAGGAATAAGTGCTAAAATACAAAAAAGGAGGGCATTATGGGAACTATTGGCAAAGAGCTTTCAGCAAAGATTAAATTATTGCCAGACAATGAAAAGATTGAACTGGTAGATTCTATCTTGATGCAGCTTGATAAGCCTGACCCTGAGATTGACCGTATTTGGGCAGATGAGGCGAGAAAACGCTGGCAGGCATACAAGTCAGGGAAAATAGAGACAGTTACCTATGAACAGGTAATGAATAAGTATCGCACCCGATGAAAGTCCGTTTTTTAAAAACCGCACAATTTGAG
>JACRGY010000073.1 GCA_016212165.1 Nitrospirota bacterium | reverse complement strand
TAAACACCATCGCTGCACTTGTTCCTTATCTGCCTTGCGCCCTGTGTATCTATATCGAGTATTACATTTATTCCCTTATTCCGCATCTCCTCAAGCCTTTTTCTGGAGGTGCCGTAAAGGTTGCCGTGAACCTTGGCCCACTCCACGAATTCACCCCTCTTTATCATTCTGCGGAATACGCCTTCCGTGACGAATGTATAGTCCCTATTATTGACCTCTCCAGTCCTCCTGTCCCTTGTGGTATAGGAAACAGAGTGCCGCAGATTCGGGAGTATTGAACTGAGCTTATGGCACAGCGTGGTCTTGCCTGCACCGGAAGGCGCAGAGACAATGAACAGATGCCCCCTCGCTGCGAGTCGATTACGACTATTCTTCCTCACCAAGATTCACCTTTCCCTCAAGGAACCTCTGTGTAATAGTCTCAACCTGCAGGGCGCTGAGTATAATATGGTTGCTGTCCGTAACTATTATTGAGCGGGTCCGCCTTCCCTCTGTGGCATCCACAAGTTTGCCCTCTTTCTTTGCTTCTTCACGCAGCCTTTTCATCGGGGCCGAGCCCGGCGTTACGATAGCCACAACCTTTGGCGCATAAACTACATTCCCAAAGCCTATATTTACAAGCACCGGAGCCACATCACCTTTTTTCATAATCACCTTTCAAAAAATCAGGTAAAGATCAAGGTTAAGGTTAAGAAAGTCTGAAATTGTACTCAACTTAATCTAAACCTTAGCCTGTTTCACTGTATATTCTGTACCTGTTCCCTGATCTTTTCAATTTCACTCTTCATCTCTATTGCCATATTTGAAATCCTGAGGTCGTCTGCCTTTGATGCAATAGTATTTACTTCCCTGTTAAGCTCCTGCAGTAAAAAATCCAGCCTTTTTCCTATTGTATCATCATCCGCAAGAATTTTTCTAAACTGCTTTAAGTGGTTTTCTATCCTTGCCAGTTCTTCTGTTATATCAGTCTTCTCAAGCATAAGGGCTATTTCCTGAAGAACCCTGTCCCTGTCGTATTCCATGCCGGCGAGAAGTTCCTTCAGCCTTTCATGAAATCTTGTACTGTAGTCGGCAATTATCTCAGGGCTCAGGGCTATAAGCTCCCTGTTCATTGAATCAAGCCTGTTAGCCCTGCCAAGGATTTCTTCCGCCAGAGCCTTCCCTTCGTCAAGCCTCATCTTTTCAAGCTGGGCCATTGCCTCGCTGAATGCGCCGTACAATGAACTGATGTCATATTCAGGTTCTCCTTCAACAAGGAGCTCCCTGTAATTCAACAGCGTTTCGAACCCTATCGTGCCCGGGATTGACAGTTCGGACTTCAGGGCATTAAGGCTTTTGTATATTTCCCTTGCAAGGCCGGTGTTTAGTTTAAACTTTATTCTGGCATCGCCCGTTATTGATATCAAAACATCAAACTTGCCTCTTGAGAATTTCCCCTTGAGCATGTTTCTCAAGGGCATTTCATGCTCATTCAGCAATGGAGAAAGCCTCACAGAGATGTCCATAAATCTGTGATTAACAGAACGTATCTCCACCCTGACGCCTTCTTTCTCTGTGGCCCCGAATCCTGTCATGCTCTGTACCATGGTAATTTAAAATATAGAATTAGTTGGCATGTTTAGTCAAATTTTTACAGAAATTATTCCGCATATATAACCAATTTTCCCTTTCTTTAGCTATAATATCCCTGATATAAAAAACCAAGTAAATCCCGGAAGGAGACTGTTATATGGAAACTTTGTGGGCGCCGTGGAGAATGGAATATATTCTTGGCAAAAAAGAGCCTGAGTGCATTTTCTGCTCCTATCCAAAAAAAAACAATGACAGGGAATGCCTCATACTCTACAGAAGCAGTCATAATTTCGTTATGATGAATAAATACCCCTATAACAACGGGCATCTTATGGTAGTTCCATACATCCATACATCTACGACTGATACCCTGTCCGATGAAACACTTCTGGACTTTATGAAAGTCACGCAGCACGCCTTGAGATGCCTTAAAGAGGCATTCAGCCCTGATGGTTTTAATACCGGGATAAATTATGGCACAGTCGCAGGCGCCGGACTGGAAGAGCATGTTCATCTCCATATAGTTCCAAGATGGGCAGGGGATACAAGTTTTATGACGGTTTTCGGAGAGATAAGGGTAGTGCCTGAACTTCTATTGCAGACTTATGATAAGCTGTTTCCGATATTTAAGGAATAGAGGCAGGGCATAGTCCCTTCGCTCATTCTCGCTGCGCTCCGAGGTATTTTGCCTTACCCAATTTTAATTCCCCCCTTGGTAAAGGGGGACACAGACAGGAGGACTATCGGCAAAATAAAACCGCTCAAATACTATACCCTGCCTCATTAAAATACAGCGATAAGCAATATTACTCTTTCTCCTTTGCCTCATCCCATAATTTATCCATCTCCTTGAGCGTCATGTCGGAAAGGCTCTTTTTCTTCTCTGCTGCCTTCATCTCGATATAGCGGAACCTTGAAATAAACTTGCTTATTGTCTTTCTCAGGGCATCTTCAGGATTGACTCCGACAAAACGGGAAATATTAACAAGCATGAAGAATATATCACCGAGTTCATCCTCTATTTCAGGCTGTTTCTTTTTCCTGAGCGCGCTTTTGAATTCTTTTAATTCCTCATCCAGTTTCTTAAGCACATCCGTTGTTTTTTCCCAGTCAAAACCAACACGCGCAGCCCGCTTCTGAAGCTTGTGGGCCCTGAGCAAAGAAGGTATGGCCTTTGGAACGCCTTCAAGAATAGATTCCCTTTTCTTGCCCTCTCTCTGTTTTTCCTCGTCCCAGTATTTGCGAAAATGTTCCTTGCTCTTAAACTTTGTCTTCCCGAACACATGCGGATGCCTTCTGAGCATCTTGCCGCTGATTGTCTCTATAACGTCAGACATATCGAATTCTTTTCTTTCCTTTGCAAGCTGGCAATGAAATACTATCTGGAAAAGAAGATCGCCAAGCTCTTCCTTAATCTTTTCAGGGTCTTTTTCATCCAGCGCCTCAAGAACCTCATAGGTCTCTTCAACGAGAAAAGGCTTAAGCGAATCGCTTGTCTGCTCCCTGTCCCACGGGCAGCCGTTCCCGCTTCTGAGCGCAGCCATAATATCAATAAGTTTTTTAAGATTCATGATGTTTTATGATAGCAGAAAGGAGGAGAATCGTGAAGGAGATAAAAAAATCTTGACCGAAAAGAGGCAGGGGGAATAGAATAGTGGCAACCTGAGGTATGAATAAAAAATTGTTTGACAAATTAAATCATATGCCTGAAATCCCCGGGCATGGGAAAGACGCTCATAAGCAATGGCTTGAACAAAAAGAATTTTTGCAGTTTCTTATCAATACATCATCAGGAGAAGTTCCCCTCTATGTTTCGTATAAAGGAACTTTTATTTATTCTGTGTTCCTCCCGCAAAGCTGTTTGAAAGGCAGGTATATTGATGATTTAATGAAATGGGACTGCAGGCCTGACCGCTCATGGGAATATTATTATTCTCCTGATAAACACAGGGCATTAAAAAATATTTCTGTTTTATCCCCCTTCGAATTTTCTGCATCAAAACTATTAAAGAAAGCAGACCCTATAACCATTTTAAGAAGTTTTGAAGGCATGATAGGCCCAAAAAGTTATATGGTGGTTAATCAGCTGCTGTCTCATCCTAATGACTTGCACTTTGAAAAAGAAAGGAGTGCGTATTGCCGTTTGAATGAGGATGGAGATGTTGAAGAAGTTATCAAGATACATCATCAACCAGACGAAATTTCAGTAACCATAGCGCAGGCCATTCTTGATAAACATTTATTTTTAACAAAATCGGTTTTATTACGGTTTTTTGACAGGGCCCTTTGCTGTGCTCAGGCAGGATTAAGCGAGAACAGAAGACAAGAATCCAAGAAGCGTAATGACAGGAAAAATAAAATTTATGCCCGGCAAGCGATAGCCTTTAATGAAGATAATTTGCCGACAGCTGGCAAGCTGAGGGGTTTTCAAATTATCAACAACCGCCTGTCACGCAGCGAGAGGTTAAAGATTTTATCCGGCGCTTCAAGACCAAATGGATAGCTTTTTGGGGTCAGACGGGATGGACCTCTACCCTAAAAACTGTGCCACTTGTAATTAGAGTGCGGGCGTATAGGAGTAAAATCAGGGACACTGAGCCGCGAAAAGAGAAATAGAATAAGAACGCTATTTTAGGCATAATTACAAATTAGTGGGTCTGTTTTGAAGGATTGCACGTGCAATTCTGTACTTGAGATCAGGTTTCAGACCGCGATGGATTCGCAGGAGTTCTTTCAAATGGGCAAACATTCCATCTAATGAATTCGTGGTAT
>JACRGY010000072.1 GCA_016212165.1 Nitrospirota bacterium | reverse complement strand
TGTCTACAGCAAGCACGGGCAACTGGGAGTTCCCGGCATTGTTCGATATCTGCTGCCATACCCACGTAAGACCGTTATCAGTTGATTTCTTCATGAATATATCGTTGTTGCCAAGCGTGTTGTCCTGCCAGGCTACGTATACTGCATTGGTATTGTCTACAGCAAGCACGGGCAACTGGGAGTTCCCGGCATTGTTCGATATCTGCTGCCATACCCACGTAAGGCCTCCGTCAGTTGATTTCTTCATGAAGATATCCATGTTGCCGGGCGTAAGCGTGTCGTCCTGCCAGACAACATACAGAGGAGTTGGAGTAGTCTGATAAATAAAACTTGCTTGAGCAAAAGATTCGTTTCCATAAGCATCTCTTACCACAACATCGTAATTATATGTCATACCCTCTGTGAGCGCAGGAGAGCCTGGGTAGGCTATTGAAGGCGTTGTCAGGTCATAAACGCTCCAAATCGTGGCGCCTGAGTTGTCATGAAGTTCCACGCCATAGGTATAGCCACCACTGACTTCAGCCCACGCGAATGCCGGATTGACTGAAATTGTGCCTGTCGGAGCGAGGCCTGTGGCGAACGGTTCAACAACGTAGGAGACCGTTGAAGGAGCCGTCCATGTGCCGGTTCCATCGGTTATAGAGAACGTGTAAGTATAGGGCAACCCTGTAGGAGATGTAGCGCCTAAGAAAGGAGTATTCTCTAAAATCCATGAGTTCCAGCCACCCCAGTTTTCATCATAGGCAAGGGACAACGAGTCTGTTATCCCGGGGCCTGTTACACTTACAGATATTGCTGTCTGGCCCGGGTCTTTATAGCCCAATGGAACGTAATAACCTGTTGACCAGTGATTAGACCATGCTCTGGGATTTTCCTCTTCCTCCTGCTGACTGCACTGGATTATATTCGCGGCAAGCGAGAACGTGCCATCGCCGGCGATTGTAAGTGCCCATGAGTTTCCTGTGGCAATGTCGCTCATCGTCCATACCCCGACAGGGTCATTCGCGGCCCCGGCAGGCGACCGGGTCCATGTATCATACGGCCATGTCATGGTGTCGGTTGTTATTGTTACCCCTGTAATAATCTCCGTACCTACAAACAACCCGTCACATATAAAATCAGATGCCGTTGTATCTATCGTAAGCGTGCCTGAATCCCATGTGTATGTGCCGCTTGCGTTGCGCGGGCCTGTGCCGCTGTCTACTGCCCATGACGGCGCAGCAATAAAGAACATTGCAGCAAAGATAAAAAACAAGAATCCTGACAATCCCCTCTTTTTCATATCATACCTCCTCTTACTGAGTTTTCATTCAATAAATTTATATCGTTTATATTAAGTCCATAAATAGACTTACAGAGCAATGTTTACTGAAAACATGTAGGAATTCTCATGATAGTCGTTTGCATCTATGTTTGAATCCCTCTTCTTATGGTTGTAATCAAGGATAAACTCAAGCCAGTCACGCATGGCATACTTCAGCCCAATGCCGCCGGAGGTTGTCAGATCCTTTCTGAGTTTTGTCTCCGGCGCAACTGAATCTGAAAATTTATCCACGCCGTAAGAACCGCGGAGGACAGCGGATATTTTATAGGTTAACTTATGAATGAATTCACCATATAAACCTGTAGTTGTAGTGTATCTTACTCCCTGAAGGGTTGACTCATTTACTATCCTCTGGCCTGCCAGCTTGACAGAGTTATAGTCCGAGAATTCATGGCTCAGGTCTGCGGATGCCGTCCATGTCTTGAAGTCCTTGTTGGACGCCACCTCAAAATTCTTCCGGAGGTAACCGGCCTTTACCGTGCCCTTTGATTTTTCGGTAATCTCCCATAACAAACCAAAGAGCCCGCTGTCTGTTTTGTTGTCCAGATTAGTTGTTGTTGCTTCAAAATCAACTTTCTTGTGGTCGTATTCAACAAATGCAGAGGTCTTTGGAAGAAATCTGTAATAAATATATGCCGATACTAAACCTTCCTGCCTGTCCCTGAACTGGCTCGATTCAAAACCCCAGCGGGATTTTGTGTAATCCAACTGTATCTTTGATACATCTGCCAGCTGATATGTTGCAGAGGCAGTTGCCGCATTTGTATGATACTTCTCAATAAAACCCGTGGATGATGAACCCCTCGGCTCATGCCCCTTGGCATAAATATCCAAAAGCTTCAACCCCACCCTGCTGCCGAATTTAAAAGCAGCAAAGGCATTGGCATTGTGGTCAATCGTATTCTCCTGTTCATACCTTGCATATTTGGTAAGCACCTTGTTGTATTCAGCCCCTAAAACATGCTCCCTGAACGGAAACTGCAATCTCAGTCCGGGTGTAATTGTCGTGAAATAATCGTGCTTTGCAGCAGTAGAGGTGGAATATACGTTATCGCTGTACGTCTCCTTTGTTAAAAGATAAGGGTGCAGCTCCAATGCGCCTATGTGCATATTTCCTTCTCCGTTTGCCAGGCCCGGCACAGCCAGGGCCGCCAAACACACTAACACCAATAACCGCTTTAATTTCACCTAATTCGTAACCCTCCCAATTTTGTTTTTATGATGAACTGGCAGGCGACGTGCCCGGTGGGGGCGTAATAGTGCCTGGAGATGGCATCGGAGCGGGTTCAGCAGCAGGCTGCTCATAACCAAATGCAGGTGACTCTGACGAGGTGGCAACAGCAACTGTATCTGCTGCAACTGCAGGAGCTACTCCTGCATCTACCGCGCCCTGAACTATCGCCTTTGAATCTGCCCCGGCTATTACTGCTGCATTAACAACTGCAGCCAATGGCGCGCCTGCCTTAATAGCAGCGCTTACGACCTGCTGCGCTGAATAGCCGGCCTGTATTGCCGCGTAAACAACGGTTGCAGGGTCAGCGCCGGCCTTTATGGCTGCTGCAATAGCATCTTCAAGGCTCATGCCTGACTTTACAGCCTTATTAATTGCATCCTGCACAGGTTTTGATTTGTCAGCCAGGTCAGCTTTAATCTTTGTTTCTTTTGCTTCTTTATCTTTGTCTTTGTCCTTTTTTGTTTCTTTAGTTTCTTTGGCCCCTGACTTCTTGCCGCTGTCTTTTTCTGCCTTAAGCTCAGGCGTGGTATCCTTCAGCAACTGCTGTTTCTGCTGAGGTGTAATCACTACAGGAGGCGCAGGAGGCGCATCTTTCTTTACGGTGGAAGTCTGGTTTGCGCCCACTATTGCCTCACCCCTGACCGAAGACAGCATATTCCTTATGCCGACAACACCCTCAAAAACCGTGAGCTGCGTATGGGTGCGGCTCACTACTATCACAAGGTCAGTCCCTTTTATGCCTGCAACCGCAGTAGGCGTCTCTATCCTGACATTTGAACTTTTCCATTGCTTGTCTGCTGTTGCCGCAATGGCCCTGAACATCTTCATTACAACCATTCTTATCTTGCCTTCATCCGACTTTACCACAACATTCCTTTTATTCTGTGTATGGTTAAGGAGGTACTCCTTTATCATCAGATTGGAATTCTGGGCAACGTATATTGTCGTGTTATCGGACAATAATAATTGGACCTTTGAACTGGAGCCTGTCTTTATGGTATCGCCCTCAAAAAGCGCATCACCTATTTTTGCTGCAACAGGCACGGGCTTGCCTGCCCTGATGATATTCACATTATAAGTACCGGCAGCCTCGATTGACTTGATATTGCCGACAAAAGCGCCGGCTGCAGATGCAGGCAAGGGGAAGACCATGCTGAACAGAAACAGTAATAACACGGAACATAAAACAAAAATTGAAAAACCCTTACTCATAAGGCACCTCCCCGTCTAAGCTTAATGTAAATATTTCTTTTTAACTGAATATATTCTATATTGAGGTACAATTTAGTGTCAATAAAAATATCGGTTAAATTCAAGGTATAAGCCGGGTAAAAACCTTAACTCCGTAACAGCAGCGAGGGCGTTATCTGATTCCGGGCGGGCTACCGCCATTCTGGTTTTGCCGCCATAATAAATGTCTTTCCGGATGTCCTCATACAGTACAATATTATGTACTACGCTATTTTCATGTCTTATTTTTTTGTTTTTTGAATGCTACGCTTTTTTATTTTTTTATAACAATCTTTACGTTGACTTCCTGGACCTCAGTCCTTACATTCCTGCCCCCAAGATCAAGCCTCACTTCCTGAACAGAGGTCTCATCCAGGTCCGTAATATCAATTGGTTCTGTCCTGAGAGACTTTATCCTGCTGACCTCTGACCTGGCGCCCTCAATGGTCATTTCCCTTGGATTAACCTCAATTGAACCGACAAAAAATCCTCTTTTAGGGGTACCCAAAACAACAGCCTGTACAGGCGCTCTCCTGATAACTGTCTCTTCCAGTACAACCATAACAGAAGACGGGCTTATATTTGTGACAGCCATTGTTGAGGGAAGCTTTACATCTTCATTGTTTATGTAGTATGTGCCCTTCCCCTTCTTTGCCTTGCTTAAATCTACATAAACCCTCACATCAGCTATCTTCATGTTCCTGAGAAGCCGCTCCTGTCCTTTTATGCTCACGCTCACTGTTTTTATCCCCTGCCTTACGCTCTCAAATCCGCCGGGGATATTCTTGAGTTCAATAGGCACGTCCACTGACACCTCGGATTGTCCCCTTGACGTGACAAAAAACCACAGGATTATTGCCATGACAACCGCGGCAACCTTCATCCCCATATTTTCGAGTAAGAGCTTTCTCATCGCCTTCTCGTAGAGTCGAGTCTCCGACCCTTCTGTGATGTAAACATATCTGTTAATTTATCCCTTAAGGTCCCCATGTCAATGTGGGTCTCGAGTTTTCCGCCAATAGCCATTGATATCATGCCTGTTTCCTCGGACACGACAATAACAACAGCATCGGTCTCTTCTGTAAGCCCGAGGCCTGCCCTGTGCCTTGTCCCCATGGACTTATCAACCTCTGTCTTGAGTGTTATAGGCAAAAAACATCCTGCGGCAACTATTCTGTTGCCGCGTATCACAACTGCCCCGTCATGTATGGGAGATGAAGGGTGAAAGATGCTGAGGAGTATTTCTCTGGTGACCTTTGCATCCAATGGCGTGCCTATCTCAACAAAATCGCCGAGGCTTGTCTCACGCTCAATAGCAATCAGGGCCCCTATCTTCCTGTTTGCAAGGGCCACTGTTGCCTTCACTATCTCTTCCAGAGACTTAAGTTCCTCAGCAGATGTAAAGGACTGAAGAAACGGGGTCTCACCCATCTGGGCCAGCGCCCTCCTTATCTCAGGCTGGAAAAGCACGATGAGCGCTATCACTATCTGTGCCCAGAAGCTCTGTATTATCCAGTCCATTGTGTAAAGGCCTGTATAAGTGGAAAGGAATGATGCAAACAGCAGTACACCGAGGCCTATGAGCATCTGGACTGCCTTTGTGCCTTTTATAAAAAGTAACAGGCGATAAAGAATGAGGGACACTAAAATAATGTCCAGAATATCCTGCCACCTGAGATGCTTTAACATTTCCACTTCTTATCTTATTCGCTTTCTTAAACTTCTTAACCTGATTAATCTATTTAAACTTCTTAACCTTTTTCCCCTTCTTGCTCTATTTAATTGTTAAACCCTTTTTTTAAGCCAGCTTTTAGGGTTCAGCACATGAAACTTTCCATTGCCGTCTGAATAAACAACTCTTGCAATCCTTGAATTAAGTATTATCCTCTTGCACATCATGCAGGGCTCTGAAAGGCATTCTTTGATATTATCGTCAGCCCCTGATATGTATATCGTTGCACCTTCAAGTTCATGGACTGCTGCGCGTATTATTGCATTTGCCTCTGCGTGAACACTGTGGCAGAGCTCGTATCTTTCACCATGGGGGATCTGAAGCTCTTTTCTTGTGCACTTGCCAACTTCAAGGCAGTCTTTCATCCCTGCCGGAGCGCCGTTATAGCCCGTGCTCACTATGATATTGTCCTTTGTGATTACCGCGCCGTATTTGCGCCTGAGGCAGGTGGCCCTTGTTGAAACAGCCTTGGCAATGCCTATAAAATATTCATCCCAGCCCGGCCTTTTTGTTTTTTTGTTTTTAGGCATATGCACTATATATTATTAGATTTAGAGGAGAAAATGCAAAAAAATTACGCATAAAGAAAAAGGGAGGGCTCTCTCACCCTCCCTTTTTAACTACACCTGGTTCTTTTTACTGCACCAATCTACTTCGACAATGCAGGCATTATAGAGTTGCCTGCATTGTTCGATATCTGCTGCCACACCCATGTAAGGCCGTTATCCGTTGATTTCTTCATGAAGATATCGCTGTTACCGGGTGTAAGCGTGTCGTCCTGCCAGGCTACGTAAATTGCATTTGTATTGTCGACCGCAAGCACGGGTGACTGGGAGTTCCCGGCATTGTTCGATATCTGCTGCCACACCCATGTAAGGCCGTTATCCGTTGATTTCTTCATGAAGATATCGTTGTTACCAAGCGTGTCGTCCTGCCAAGCTACGTA